>JAPPIX010000397.1 GCA_028820495.1 Gammaproteobacteria bacterium | reverse complement strand
CGAAGGCGGGCTCGGGGAGCAGTATCTAGGCGGGGGCGGCATTGACAAAGGGAATCTGCGCCTGTCTTACTCCGTTGATCGATTCGGGGCGGTGGTTTACGGCTCAATCAACAGCCGCAAGCAGATCACCGACAATCGTGAACCCACCTACAGCGGCACCGAAGGCGCCCTGTTTCCCGACCAGATCGAGTTTCGAAACTACAGGATCGAACGGGAGGACGAAGCCTATGGCGGCACCTTGGAGTTCTACCTTGGCAACGGCGGCAGAGTTTACTTCAACTCATTGAACACCAAGTTCACGGACCGCGAGGAGCGCAACGACTTCCGAGTCTACATCCGTGAGGATGTTCCCCCTCAAACCGGGACTGCGGAGCAAGCTGAAATCAGGCGCCTTCTCGAATATGGCACCTACGTCAACAAGACGGAAGTGAACACCCTTGGGCTGGACACTCCTCTTGGGGACTGGGACGTGCAGGCCAGCTACAGCAATATCGAGACAACCTTCGATACCTACCTGCCGATCCCCTACTTCTTTGGTGGTGGGGCATCAAACGTCTCTTATGACCTAACGAACCCACAAGATCCAATCGTCACCTTCGACCAAGATCTGGCCAGCATGGAATATGGCCTGCACTTGCTGGTGGACGCGATTGGCGGCCTGTACACCGACAACGATCAATTCAAGGTGGATGTTGCGCGTGAGAATCCTTGGGGCGAATTGAAGTTCGGCGCCAAGTACGATGACCGGAGCGCGACCGGAGGCGGCGCGCCGCTCTCTCTCCCTGTCTCGCTGTATCCAATCGACGCCTGCCCAGCAACGGACTACACAGAGGGCCCTTGGTCAACGACTTTGGACAACGGCATCGGCGGCTTCTACGCCGACAACCGCGGGCTGCGGGATTGCTTGGAGGCCAACGGGCTAACGCGTCCGGACTTTCCCGAAGAGGAACGGATCAGCATCGACGAGACGCTGCTCTCCGGCTATGTCATGCAGACCTTCGACATGCCATGGGGCAACGTGATTGCCGGGGTTCGCATTGAGGATACGGAGTACGAAACCATCGGCTCACGGCTGGTAGGCGCCGAACTTGAGCCATTGGCCGTCAAACGCAGCTACACGAACGTTCTGCCGAGCGTGCATGTCAACTACGACATCAATGACGAGCAGAAGGTTCGCGCCTCCTTCTCGACCGGCTTGAGCCGTCCTACGTACATCGAAGCGAGGGCCGCAGCAACCATCAGCCCAATCAGCAACTCCATAATCGGCGGCAACCCATTCCTCAAGCAGGAGGAGTCGTGGGGCGTTGACTTGGCCTATGAATGGTACTTCGATGAGGCAAGCTTGTTCTCTTTGACGCTGTTCCATCGCGACATTGACAACGTGATTGCCGAATCCACCGAAAAAGTGGATGGCAGCATCTACTCCGACGTTGCCGCTCCGGGGGAGCTATGGGACCTTACGGCATTTGGCAACGGCAAGGACGGCAAGCTGCAAGGCATCGAACTCGCCTTCACCGGGCGGTTGGACAACTACCTCGAGGGGTTTTTCTCCGGCTTCGGGGTGGAAGCCAATCTTTCGCTCATCGACTCCGAGTACACCGCGCCTGAAGGCGGCAAGTTCAACCTGCCCAGCCAGTCGGACACCAACTACAACTTGTCGTTGTTCTACGAGAACTACGGCTTTTCCGCCCGTGTGACTTACCGCTACAGAAGCGAGTGGTTGGACGAGACGGAAGTCGCACTCATTGAAGCTGATTCCGCCATCTATTGGGCTCCGCAGGAGCGCGTTGACGTGGCGCTGCGTTACAGCCTCTACGAACTCACTGGATACCAAGCATCCATCTTCGTCGACCTAAACAACATCACGGACGAGAAGGACGTTCGCTACACCGGAGCCAGGTGGAACCCAAACCAATCCGAGTCGTTCGGAAGGCGGTTTCTGGTTGGCGTTCGATTTAGCTTCTAACGGGCAGCGCAACAGGGTTGCTGCTGTGATTCGGCGGTCGCCGAACGCTGAGTTTGCTCATATGACAACCTCATCCTGAGATTCGATAAGACCGCAAGGAAGCAACATGGCCTCAGATGCGCTGCCCTCCAGGGTGCCCGGCGCCAAGATGATCTACCTCATTCGCCGCCGGGCGTCGGCCTCCCGGGAGGAGCTGGTCGCACACTGGTTCGCCAACCACATGCCCGGCGTCATCGCCATGCAGGCGCGGGCCGCGGAGCGTGGCAAACCCCACGCCAGCCGCTACATCGCCACCCTCTTTGACGCCAGCCGGGACGGCAACCACCCCATCGACGGCATGGCGCAGCTTTGGTGGGATCAGGCGCTGCCCAAGCCAGACGCGCCCCACGGCACCGAGCCGATGGACAGCTTTCAACAGAAGGCGGAACCCTACCTGCCGTGGGCCACCCAGGAATACCAAGTGATCGATGGCGCAGAGCACCTCGATAGCGCCCCGCTGACCTTGAACGCACCCTTCCCCACCACCCGCTCGGGGTTCTTTAAGGTGTCCTTCTTCGTCAAGGCGAAGTCAGGCATCGACTTCGACGCCTTTTTCGACCACTGGCTCAGCGTTCACGCGGCCAACGTACGCGGCGTCATGGCGCAAGTGGGCGGCTTCCGCTACGTCATCAGCCACAGCCTCGCCCCCGCCGATGAGCCTTGGGCGGGCTTGGCGGAACTCTACTTCCATGATGCCAGCGGTTGGGATGCCTACCGCAAGACCATCCGCCCGGACGGCATGGAGCGCTGGGTGGCAAACGACGGCGTGCTCGTCCTGCGGGCGCAGACCGAGATGGTCGGGATTCCCTAGAAGCGAAGCTATCCCGGCGTCGGCACCACCGTGACCGGCATGTCCTCCGGCTCTAGACCTAAGTTGATGAGCACCTTCGACATGCCGAGAAACAGGCCCACGCCCATGGCGAGTTCGGCGATTTCCGCCTCGCTGTAGTGGGCTTGGAGCGCCTGCTTGACCTCGTCGTCGGGCGGCCGGGGAACGCCGATTATGGCGTCGGTGAGCTTGAGCGCGGCCACTTGGGCGGGCTCCAACGCCGCCTCGTAGCCGTCGGCGATGCGCCCGACCCGCTCTTCGTTCAGCCCCGCCGCACGGGCGGAGTCGAAACGCACCCGGCGTCAGTAGCCGCAGTCCGTTATGCGGGCGTTGCGGATGCGCGTCATCTCCTTGATGGCGGGGTCGGCGACTCCGTTGCGCCAAAACTCCCCATAAAGATCGAAGAACAAACCGGCGAGTTTCGGCACATGGGCCATCACCGAGCCGAAGTCCGGCGGCTGACCGGGAATGGCGGATGGCATTCTGGGACGGGTGGACACGTTCCCGCCTAAACCAACGCGCCTTGGTGGAGCGGCGGAGAATCGAGGTCGGCGAGCCTTTCTTCCAAATCGAAAGCTAGCTTCCAGCGGCAAGTCGCGTCAAAAAACGCCAGCGCCACCATGAGCGCGACGGCGCCCGCATCACCAAATGCCTCAGCCGCTGCCGCGACATCCGCATCGCTGACCCCATGATGCTGGAAGGGAAACCGCTCGGCGATGGCGAGCGCCGCCTGCTCCGAGGCTGCGAAGGCGGCAAAGTCCCCGCGTTTCAAGGCCGCTGCTTCGGGGCTGTCCAAGGCGACGCCGGCATCGCGCACGGCCCATTCGGCGGCGCAATCGTGAATCACGGCGACCCGCAGGCGGCAGAGCTCAAGAACCCGCCGCGGCACCAGATCGCCGTCCCACAAGGCGCTGTAGAAAGCCTTGTAGCGGGTCAGCAACTCAGGGCGATGGGCGAACAGCCCTTCAAGCGGCGGCGAGTCTCCGGCGCTGGCGATCCAACTCATCTAGTGGGCTCATTGTGATAGGGTTCCCAACGGGTTCCCAAAGGGTCCGCGAACGTTTGAACGGGAGCATAACACCATGGCGCGGCTAGTTATCAGAGTGCTCATCACCGCCATCGGCCTGTACGTGGCCACCCTGCTCATTGACGACATTCGAGTGGACAGCGACGGCACCTTGATTTGGGCGGCCATCGCCTTAGGGCTGGTCAACGCCCTTGTGCGCCCGCTTATCATCCTCCTGACCCTGCCTGCCACCGTGCTCACCCTCGGGGTCTTCCTGCTGGTGATCAACGCCGCCATGCTGCACCTCGCGGCCTGGCTGGTGTCCGGTTTCCACGTGGAGGGCTTTTTCAGCGCACTGTTCGGCGCCATCATCGTCAGCTTGGTGACTTGGGCAACGGAGTCGCTCATTAAGCCCAAGGAGCGCTAAGCACCTCGCCGCAGCCGGAAGACCAGCGCATCGGCAACGGAAATAAGGAAAAACAGAACCAAGAAAAGAAGCAGTCGCGGATCGCTCAAGTAGATCTGCGGCTCGACCGGCACGGCGATGGTTTTGTCCAAAGCCGCTATCTTGAAGTGATGCTTCTCGTCAAAGATAGGGTTCAGGGCGATCTCCATGAGATCGCGGCGGCTGCGGTAGCGCATGATGGCGAAACTATCCCAGCTTTCCGCCCCTTCGATGCCGACCAAGTCCATGGCAGGAAACACCACTGGCCCGGCGAGAACCGGATGGCTGGCGCGCCGGAACAACTCTGGGTACATGTGTTCCATGTAGCGGCCCATGGACACTTCCGGGGACAGCGGCGCCGTATCGTCGGCATTCGCCATGTCGATCAGGTTCGCCATGAGGAATTGATCGCCGCTGTCCTCCACCATGAAGCGGCGCAGGCGCTGCACCACCTCCGCAGGCCGTCCACTGCGCTCGGCTTGAGCGGTGAAAGCGTCGATTTCGTCTGCGGTGAGCGGCCCGGACGTGTTGGTGTACCACGCACAAAACAACAGCCAAGCCAAGGCCGGCAGTGCCCAGAGCCAAGTGCGGCCACGTCGGGCAAGTTGAGGGATTCGAGACATCGTGGCCATTGCGCACCGGTTGATCGAGTAAGATTGGCGGCTCATATAAGCACTGGGGAGCCTTGAATGGAAGTATCGAACGAGCTCTACCCCGTCGGGGACGAACAGACGAAGGCCATGCTTGAAGCCGGTCCCGAGGGGCCGATTGTCATGGTCAACCTATTGAAATACAGAGAGAAGGCGGAATATCCAGATGGCCGGGAGACCGACCTGAGCGGACGCGACGCCTATGCGATCTACGGCCAGGCCGTCGCCAAGCTGGTGGAGGCGCACGGCGGCCGGATCATCTTCGCAGGCCAAGTCAGCCACCTGACCATCGGCGTGGTCGATGATCTCTGGGACGACGTGGCGCTGGCGGAGTACCCCAGCCGAGGCGCTCTGGTAGCGATGTCCACCTCCGCCGCCTATGCGGAAATCGCACCCCATCGGGAAGCCGGGCTCAAGGGCCAACTCAACATCGAAACCACCTATTCACAGGCAATGACAGGCCGCAGCGCAGGACAGTAGCCCCATGACACTCGACGAATTGCTCGCCAAGCAGGAAATCTACGAACTGAGCTGCAACTACATGCGCGGCCTGGACCGCTTGGACGCCGAACTGATGCACACCGTCTTCCACGACGACGCGACCGTGGACTACGGTTTTTTCCAAGGCTCCGGCAAGGACTTCGTGGCTTTTGCGCAGAACGCGCTCAAGGATCACCTAGCCAACCACCACATGATCGGACAGGTGAACATCAAGGTCGATGGCAACCAAGCCGTCGGCGAAGTTTACTTTCAAGCCTTCCACAAGGTCGTGCAGGACGGCGAGCAGCAGGATCTGTTCATCAGCGGGCGCTACGTGGACCGCTACGAACGGCGCGACGGCGTGTGGAAGATCAGCTTTCGCTCGGAAGTCAACGACTGGGCGCGCCTGGAGGCGGACGCGGACACCTACTTGGAGGGCAGCGGCTGCCTAATCGGCGCACGCAAGCCGGACGACTACTCCTACGGGAAATTCGCGAGTCGCTGAATCAACTCGTTGTCGCTGGAGCAGTCGATGATCCAGTCGTCCACTTCGGCCAAGGCGGCTAGGTCGCGAATGCTATTGAGGTGTTCCGCCACTTGGCGGGCAGTTTGCGCATCGAACTTTCGTGAGGATTGGCGGACCAGCAAAGCCCTCTGATCGGCGAGGCGGGCCTCGATGCCGTCTTGGCGGCCTTGCCGCCGGCCTTCCTCCTGTCCTTCGCGCCAGCCTTCCTCTCGGCCAATCGCATGGCCCTCGGCACGGCCTTGGGCGTGGCCCGCGCTATGCGCCTGACGGCGGAAGGCACCGAGCAGCAAGTCGTCATCCGGCCCGGTGCCTTCCGGTTCGCCAAGCGCCCGCCCCACTCGCGTCAGTTCCTGCATGGTCAGGCTCGACAGCTCCGGCTCGTTCAACGCCAAGTGAATCAATCCGGCGGGCCAACCCGGGAACGCCCGGCTGCGGCTCACTTGGACAAAGGCGCCGTCCTCAAGCACATGGATGGTCAAGCCCGGCCGTAGGCCCCTCGGGCGGTTGCGGGCAGGCGCATTGGGTACCTCCACCCATAGCTCCGGGAAGCCCCAGGACTCATAGAACTCAAGCTTGTTGCGCCGAACATCCGTGGTGTTATCCACCTCCATGATGACATCCGGCAGAGGGTCGCGCCCCTTCAAGATCTCCATGCCGCCCGGCTTCCAGACTCTTGGGCGCAGGTAGATGGTCTGATCGGCCACCATGACGCGGCAGGGCTTGCCCCGAGCATCGTGTTCCATCAGGTAAGTGCCTCCATAGGCGCGAATCGGGGAGCCGCGCACTTGGGCAATGCGCTCCAGCATGGCGGCGAGTTGTTGGGGAGGCCCTTCGTGGTCCGGCCCGCCATCACGGGCAATCCAAGCGGTCTGGGAAGCTGCATCCCAGAACTCTATTCGGCCCTCCAGGCTCTCAACGTCCGCCCAAGTCATGCGATGGGCGTCGCAGCCGGGAAAGTCGAAACTCAGAGCGGGTTCCTTGATCGGGGGCGCCGACGATTGCAGGCGCACGGGTGAATTTGCAGACATGAGGCTGTCGTCCAATTTCTGTATCGCCATCATACCGGGCGCCAATCAGATTCCGCTACTCCATTCCGACGAACGGGCCATCCAGCCACAGGCCGGTTAGCATTCCTTCCGATTCAGCCCGACAACCCTAGGTACAGCGCCGCGACGCCCATGATCGAGAGCAGCAGGAAGGTGCCCTGGGCGCCGATCAGCCGTGGATAGTTTGCCCCAGGGTAGGCGCTCATGCCCCAGGCATGAAGCAGGCGTAGCACCACCAACGACCCACCCAGGACATGCACGGCCGCGGCACCGGCACCAGCCACCTCGAGCAGGTAGAGCAGCACCAGCGCCAAGGGCGCGTTTTCGACGAAATTGGCCTGGGTGCGTTCCGTGGCATGGGGCTTCCAGTCGGGCATCTTGCCACCGCGCAAACGCACGTAGAGCACTTGGTTGGCGAGCAGGACGCTGAGCAGCGCCAGGACCCCCGCATAAGCCAGCGACGTGGGGATCATCGTCCGGCTCCTGCAACGGCACTAGCCAGCCCCAAGCTCAGCAACGCCAAGCCGAGCCAACCGTACTGGTCGATCCAGAACAGCGAAAACGCTTCGGGGCTGCCCTTGGGCGCGGTGGGCACGTCACCGCGCCGAAGTTGGCGTGGCAGCGGCGCCACCCAGACAATTTGCCAGCCGAGCCAGGCGGCGCCGAGGCCAACGATCAAAAGCCAGTTCATGGGGTCTCCTTCCAATCTCCGTTCAGGCACTGGCATTATGACGCCACAGCAACCCGCAACGCCAAGGAGGAACCATGGACCCGCAACTTCAGGAACTGCTGGACAAGAAAGCCTGCGAAGAGGTCATTCACCGCTACGGACGCACCCAGGACTGGCTGGACGACGACGGCCAGATGGCCTGCTTCTGGCCGGACGCCGAGGTCGATTTCGGCTTCTTCAAGGGCAACGGCGCGGACTGGGTGACCACGGTGATGGCCCATGAGCGGGAGGCCCCGAGGCGTTGGCACCTCTGCACCAGCGTCATTGTCCAAGTACAGGGTGAGACGGCCAAAGCGGAGTGCTACGGCATCGCCGTAGGCGGCAGGCCGGGGGACGGTGGACTGCAGAACACCATGTACGGCGGCCGCTACCTGGACGAACTCGAGAAGCGCGACGGCGAGTGGCGTATCTCCAAGCGCACCTACATCCTGGATTGGAGCCACCAATTCCCCGACGCCCTGGACACCGCCACCGGCGAGGACTTCGCCCTGCACGTGCTGAACATCGCCGAGAGCGGCCACCCGATGTACCGTCCGCTTTAGCGCGCTCAGTTAGACAGGTAGGCTGGACTGGTATAGATTGGATTTGGCAAACACCAACGATACGGCTCATTTGGAGGAGAGAATGACCCAACAAATCATGGGCCGCATGGCGGCCATCGGGGCCTGTGCAGCCGCTCTGGCCAGCTTCGCGGCAACGGCGCCAGCCATCGCTCAGGACAGCATGGCGCGGGCGGACGACATCATCGAGGAGGTCATCGTCACCGCCCGTAAACGGGAGGAGCGTGCAATCGACACGCCGGTAGCGGTTGCGGTGATGACCGAGGAGGACCTTGAGCGCTATTACACCCGCAACCTCACCGAACTCAGCCAACGCGTACCCGGCCTGGAGGTGATTCATGGCGCCGGCGGCGGCGCTGGCGGCAACATCACGATCCGAGGCATCGGCAAGCCCCCGGGCACGGCGGACTACGGCATCGACGCACCGGTTTCGCTGGTCATCGACGGCATGCCCTTCTCGCGCAATCACATGATCATGACCGGCTTTTTCGATTCCGAGGCGGTCGAAGTGCTCAAAGGCCCCCAAGCACTCTACTTCGGCAAGAACAGCCCCGCCGGGGTCATCGCCATTCGCAGCAAGTCCCCTGAGGTCGGCGGCGAGATGGAGGGCTTCGTGCGAGCCTCCTACGAATTCGTGACCGAAGACCCGGCCATTGAAGCGGGCTTAAGCCTGCCGGTCGGCGATACCTTGGCATTCCGCCTGGCGGCGCGCGGGCAGGACATGAAGGGCGGATGGCTGGACAACGTGGCGGAACCCTTGGACCTGAGCACACCGGGGCTCTATCCCGGAACGGGTTGGTCAACCCGCGGCGCCTCCTACGACGAGTATCCGGCCCAAAAGCAAGCCGTGGTGCGCTTCACCACGGTCTTCGAGCCCAACGAACGGTTCAATGCCACGCTCAAGAATTTCCGCTCCTACACCAAGCGCAACGACGCCGGCACAACCGTGCTTTACGCCTGTGCGGATGGGCCGGGGGTGCACCCCACCCACCTAGGCATTTGGGCCGATCCAACCCAGACCTGCCCGGATAATCGCGCCCGGCTGGAGCGAACTGGCCCTCTGCTGCCGGTGGAAGTAGCCACCAGCCTGCCCTACGTCAGCGAGGACGCCCGCTTCCACTACAAGCTGGCCCAGTACGTGCACACCCTGCAAATGAACTTGGATTTGGAGAATTTCACCCTGTCCTCCGCCACCGGGTACTGGGACTACCGGCATCGCGAATACACCAACTACGGCTACACCAGTTGGGGCATCGTGGCCTCCAAGCAGGGCGAGTCCGGCGAGGCCTTCACCCAGGAAGTGCGGCTCGCCTCGGACTTCGACGGCCCGGCGAATTTCACGGTGGGGGCGTTCTACGAGAACGGCGAACGCAGGCTCAATGCCGGCACCCAGCTCGTGCCAGCGGGCTTCTTCCTGATCCTGGGCTTCCCAGTTTCGCCGATGCCTTGGACTGGGCCGGGCCCCAACAACGGCACCTACATCAACTACCACCAGATCTGGGACAACGACGTGGAGAGTTTCTCCCTGTTCGGCAGCGTTGATTGGCAAGTGTCGGAACGCTTGGAGATTTCCGGCGGCCTGCGCTGGACGGAAGAGGACCGCAGTGCCATCGGCGGCAACGTGTTCGAGAACTCGAGCTTTTTCGGGTTCAGCCCAGCGGGCTACGTGTACAACCCGAGCGACAAGTCGAACAACGTGTCCCCCGAGGTGACGCTGGCCTACGATCTGACCGATGACGTGATGACCTACTTGGCTTACAAGACAGGCTTCCAATCAGCCGGCATCTCCAATCCCGGCACGGTGTCCGATCTTCGCAGCCTGCCGGTGGAGGTGCAGAACGACACGCTGATCTTTGACGAGACCACCATTGAAGGTTTCGAAGCCGGGCTGAAGGGCACCTTCTTCGAGGGCAGGGTGCGGGCGGATTTGGCCGCATTCTGGTACGAAGCCAAGGACCTGCAAGTGGGCATCTTCAACTCCAACACCACTTCCTTCACCCTGCAAAATGCGGCAGTGGCGCACAACTGGGGTTTCGAGGCAAACGTCATCGCCCAAGCCACCGAGGGTCTGCAGTTGCGGCTGTCCGGGCAGTACAACCACTTGGAGTATGACGAATGGGAGGATGCCGGTTGCCATCCGGTTGACGGCGCCGTCGCCAACAAACCCACCACGGGGCCTGGCTGCCACATCGGCCCTGACGGGGCCGCCATCCAGGATCTCTCCGGCGTGCGCTACGGCAATGCGCCGCTGCAGGTCAACGTTGGCTTCACCTACGACTGGATGTTGGCCAATGACTGGCGGCTCAGCTTCGACTGGGACACCATCCACCACTCCAAGGGCAAGCGGGTGCTGAACCAACCCTTCACGGAAGTGCCCAGCCGCACGGTGACCCACGTGGGCGCCACCCTGCGCCAAGGGGGCGGCAATTGGGAAGCGCGCCTGATCTGCTCCAACTGCTTTAACGAGGTCTATGTCCAGAGCATCGGCAACCGGCCGCTGGCCAAGATCAATGCGGGCGTCCGAGGTGACATGACCGCCCAAGTCGCGCCACCGCGCTTGGTGACGCTGCAGGCGACCTACAACTTTTAGCGTGGTTCCGAGGGAATCGGCTCAGAGAGCCGGAACGAGCCAAGCCTTGCTTTGCCTTTAGGACGAGGGCGGGACGCCCTTATCTCGCTCCGGGGGACGGCCTAGAACGGGAGCAGTTTCAGCAAGCCCAAGTCTTCGGTGACCGCCACCTGCCGGGCGATCATTTGGGACATCCAGGCGAAGGCGCGTTCGTTGCCGGCATCCAAGGTGCCGGCAACGACGGTCGTGTAGGCCCAGTTGTACAGTTGGCCATGGCGGTAGTCCTGCCAGGCCTCATCTAGGCCGTAGCCATCAACACCGAGCCGTGCCAAGCCATCAACGTAGCGCTCGAGCAGCGCCCGTTCGTGGCGGCGTCGCACTTCGGTTTGGGTGCTCTGGCCGAGCAGCAGCGTCACATCCTGCATGCCGCGCCCGAGCAGCGGTCCTTGCCAATCAATGATCGCCATGGGGTGATGATCGGCTGCCGTGCCGTACAGCAGGTTCTCCATGCGGAAATCACCGTGGGCCAAGGTGACCGGCGGCCGGTCAAGGTACGCCTGCAAGGGCGCCACCGAGCTTTGGATGTCCGCCCGGGCCGCCAGCACGGGCGCGCTTAGGTAGTCGCCGAACACCGACACCATCTGCTCCCACCCGGACACCGTGCCCGCCTGCATGTTGCGGGCGTGCTGGCTGCCGCAGACGTGGGGAATCCAGGCAATACCGTCCACCTTTTCCCAAAAGGCGGCGTGCAGCTTGGCCAGCTCGTCAATCGCGAGCTCGGTCTCCTCAAGGGTGGCGCCGACGATCTGGTCACCCACCCGGTAGTCGGCCAGGTCCTCCATAAGGATGATGAAGTTGTCGCCGTCAAGCTCGGTCAGGTAGGTGGCCGGGCAAACCGCCGTGGTCAACGGGTCCAGTTCGGCAAAGTAGCGCACCTCCCGTTCGTAGAGATTGAAGTCCATGGCGATCTGCCGGTTGGTCGGGTTCTGCGACGGGTACTTGGCGATGAACGACGCTGGCGCCCCCGCCGCAGGTCCTGTGTAGGTGGGCACCAAGCGCGAAAGCTCGCTCATCATGCCCACGCCCTCCCCCACTTGGCGGACTTCCAGGGCCTCGATGGCGACGTCCCCCACCAGCAGGCCGGTTGCCCGCAATGCCTCCGTCAGCCAATTCGGGGTGAGCCCGGAGGGCATCGGCGGCAGGGGTGCGCCGGTCATCGTGCGACTCACGGGCGCTTGGGCAAGCGGCCTTCGATGTAGTCGTCAATCAGTTCGTGGTAGCGGCGCACCCGGCTTTCCTGCCTGGAAAGATAAACGCCGGAGAAGCCCCTGGAGCGAAAGCCCCGCTGCTGGCGCACGAACACCTCCACGTCTTCGTCGATGGCGGCGCCGATCCACTTCTCGCCGTAGTCGAAGACCTCGGTTTTCACTTCGGCATCGCGTTCCACCAAGCCAATGCCTGTTGGCACCGGACCCATGTCGCCTTCGGGACAGCTCGCATACCACCAGTTGTCGAACACGCACCGCTCCGGATCCGAGGCATGGGGCCGGGCGCGCAGGAAGTGGAAGCCGTCGGACCAGATGGAGACGGCGAAATTGGGAAACAGGGTGTAGTGGAAGGCGTCGGTCAACTGCTCGTCCGGCACCTTGTCGTAGTGGGTATAGCCGCGTCCGGGGCCGAGGCGGCGCTTAGCTTGCTGGATGGCTGCCCGAGTCGCCTCGGGCCGGCCCTTGAAATCCGCCGGGTCAAGCTCCCAATGGCGCAGGTTGCTGGCCAACGGCTCCAGGATGTTGCCGGCCTTGTCGGTGGAGCCCACGCCGTAGCCGCCCTCCATGACCATCCGGTTGTGGCCTTCATTGGACAGGTCGAAGCGGGTCTCCCGGTAGTTGGTGTTGATCTGGCCCTGGATCTTGGTGCGGTCGAACTTGGTGGTTGCGCCCATGTGCACCGTGGGCACATGGTAGGACTCGTTGAAGTTGTCGAGCACCACCTTCCAGTTGCAGGGCAGGTCGACGGTGCGGGCTTGGTAGCGCCGCCAGGATTCCAAGTCGTAGCGGCTCCATTCGTCCCAGATGGGGCCGAGGAAGGACTTCAGGCTCATGCACTCGGTGTCCATGTTCACCCAGACGAAGCCAGCGAAGGTTTCGCAGGCCAGTTCCGCCAGCCGCACCTTGCCGCAGGGGTTGCCTTCCGGAAAGTCCTCCCGATCCGGCACGAAGTTGAGTTCCCCGTCAGGCATGAAGGCCCAACTGTGGTACTTGCAGACAAACCGCCGAACGCTGCCTTTTTCGCCGTCCACCAATGGATTGCCGCGATGCTGGCAAACGTTGTAGAAAGCCTTCACGCCGCCATCCTTTTGCCGCACCATGAGAATCGATTCGGGGCCTAGCTGCTCGCACTGCCAATCGCCGGGGTTGGGCAGCTCCTCCTCGCGACCCAGCAAGATCCACACCTTGGCCCACATGCCCTCCCACTCCTGCTCCGCGAAGTCGCGGGAGGTGTAGCGATAGCCGGGAATGCGGTGCCCGCGCAGCCTCTGTTCGGGCCAGCTGGCAATTTCCCGTGACGGTAAGGGTTCGGCCATGATGTTCCTCCAATAGCGAGCCTTTGCTTGCCTATAGTATGCTTTGCGGCATGAAAAAACCCAACTTGCTCTCTCGAATCGGGCTCGCGATCACTCGCGTGCGCAACTTTGTTATCAACGCGGTCTTCCTGCTGCTGGTGGTTGGCATCATCGTCGGCATCGTCCAAGGCGCCATGAGCCTGCAGGTCGAGGATGGCAGCGCCTTGGTGATCGACCCAGCGGGTGTGATCGTCGAGGAGGCCCGTCCGGACTACAGCCTCACCGGCCTGCTCAGCCAGCCAGGCGGGCCGGGGCAGACCGGCATAAACGACCTACTGCGGGCCGTGGACCAAGCCACCGACGATGACCGCATCCGGGCGATCGTACTCAAGCTCGACGATTTGATGTATGCCGACACCGTCTACGCCGTGCAGCTCGGCGACGCCCTTGAAGGCTTCAAGGCAGCCGGCAAGGAAGTCATCGCCTTCGGCACCACCTACAGCCAATCCAGATACGCCATTGCCAGCTTCGCCAACGCCATCTACCTGCATCCCTTCGGCGAAGTGGGATTTCCCGGCTACAGGTTCATTCAGAGCTACTACAAGGGCCTGCTGGATCGGCTGGGCATCAACGTGCATCTCTTCCGGGTAGGCGACTACAAATCAGCTGGCGAATTCCTGGTTCGCGAAAGCATGTCGCCGGAGGCGCGGGAAAACGCCCAACAGCTAGTGGACGGCCGCTGGGGCGCCTACCGCCAGTTGGTGCTGGCCAACCGCTCGCTGGACGCGGACGACTTCGACCGCTACGCCACCGCCTACGATGAGGTCATTGAGCAGTTCAGCGGCGACCAAGCCAGGGCAGCGCTGGAGTTCCGCTTGGCTGATGAACTGCTGACGCCGGACCACCTCAACGATCGAGTCGCCGCAACGGTCGGCGAGCAATCCGGCAATGACTATCCCCGCATCGGCTACCGGCAGTATCTCCAGACCTTGCCGCCCAGGGTCCCTTCAAAGCGGCACATCGCCATCGTCACCGCCCAAGGACCGATCATGATGGGGGACGACCGCAACGCTGCCGCCGCCGACAATCTCGTGGCGCTGATACGCCAAGCCCGCGAGGACGAATCGGTAGCCGCCTTGGTGTTGCGCATCGACTCCCCCGGCGGCAGCGCCACGGCCTCGGAGCTGATCCGCGAAGAGCTCGAAGTGATGCAGCAGCACGACAAGCCGGTGGTGGCCTCAATGGGTCCGGTTGCCGCCTCCGGCGGCTACTGGATTGCATCCACCGCCAACCGCATCATCGCCCATCCGACCACCATCACCGGCTCCATCGGCGTCATCGGCATGTTTCCCAATTTGGAGCAGGCACTGTCCAATTTCGGCATAGAATCCGATGGCGTGGAGAGCCTGCCGCGGTCGTGGCCAATGCTCGGCCAAGATCTAAGCGAATCCTCCAAGCGCTTGATTCAAACCAGCGTCAACGGCATCTACGACCGTTTCATCAATCTGGTCGCCAGAGGCCGGGACATGACGCCCAAAGCGGTGGATGACATCGGCCAAGGCCGCGTGTGGCTGGGCAGCCAAGCGCTAGACATCGGCTTGGTGGATCAACTCGGCGACTTGGAGGACGCGGTGGCTGCGGCAGCGGAGTTAGCCGACATTGAAGAGTACGGCGTCAAGCGTTTCCAGCCGCCTAAGCAGCCAGGCGAGGAGCTGCTGCAGCAATTGATGGAGTCCCAAGCATTGGGCGCACGGGGCGGAGCGGCTTCCGACTTGGGTCAGCGGCTCAGCCGCGCTTGGGTGTTGGCCAACAGCCTGAACGATCCCAGCCATCGCTATGCGGTTTGCGAACCCTGCCTAGGGCTCGCTGACGGCAGTTAGAACAATCGGAAACGCGGCCGGGTGGCGCCCTTGGAAGCCCGGCGCATGGTGCTCCGCCGCCGCCGCATGCGCAGCTGCAAATCGCGGCGCTTGTGGTCGAGGTAGTCCTCGCGAGACACCTTGTCATCCCGCTTGCGGGCCAGTTCGCCAGCCCGAAAGCGGGCGAAGTCCTCAAAGGCGTCGATTTCGTGCCGCAGTTCCTTGACCACCAACTCGATCATGATGGCGTCGTCGATGTAGCCGAGCACCGGCACGTTATCCGGAATGATGTCTTCCGGATCGGCAAAGTAGGAGAGCGCGGTAAGGATGTCGCCGCGCTCCTCCTCAGCCAGCGGCCATTCCTCGTCGCGCAGCATCTCGATCAGGCGTGAAAGCCGTTCGAGGCGCTGCTGCACGAAAGCCGGTATCGCCGGTGTGCTGACCTGCTCGATCATGGCTAGCGCGCTGCCGATGATCTCGTCCTCGCTGGCGTTCGCAGCGGCCTTTCGAGCCCGCTGCATGCTCGCCTTGAAGTACTCCAGATCCTTGTCTTCAAGGTCAAAAACGACTCTCAATGGCATGATGTCCCCTTATTCACTCGGAATTTCGTCAAGCTTCCCAATCGGCTGCTCCGCCTGACAGCGCCATACCATACTACAAACCGCCGCCTTTGGACTTGCGCCAATAGCCGTTGATCAACGCCTTGATCTCCTTGGCGCCCAGCAGCAGCGCCACTAGGTTGGGAATGGTCATCAGGGCCAAGGTCACCGCGGAAATCAGCCAGACCAACGACGTGTCGGCAATGGTCGCCACGAAAAACCCGGCGACGTACAAGATTCGGTACGGCGTAACTGCACGGAGGCCAAGCAGGTAGGTCATGGCGCGGTCGCCGTAGTAGGACCACGCGATGGCGGTGGAAAACGCAAACAGCACCAACCCCAAGGTGACGGCGAATTGGCCATAGTGGCCGAAGAAGCTGCGCTTGAAGGCCTCAGCGGTCAGCGGCACCGAATGCAACAAGGACCGGCCCCTAAGGTCGATGCCCTCGGTGGCCAGTGCGCCGGACTCAACCTGCACCACGCCCGTGAACGGTTCGCCGCCTACCAGGAAGCGCACATCCTCGGCAATGGAGCGATTGTGCACCACGGTAATGCCCGCCAAGGCCCCGACGCCATCCACCACGTCGATTGAGCCGGCATAGCGCGCCGCCGCTTCGCCGCCGCTGAGATGCGTGAACAGGGCTTGCACGTCATCCGCATTCCCCTCGCTGTACGCGCCGGCCAGGAACTCGGTGTCGAACGGCGCAAAATCCGTTTCGAACTTCTCCGTCCACACGCCCGACGAGAGGATCACCAAACCGGTCAAGGTGCAGATGACCAAGGTGTCGATGAACGGCTCGAGCAGAGACACCATGCCTTCGGCGGCTGGGTCCTCGGTGCGCGCCGAGGCGTGGGCGATGGGCGCCGACCCTTGGCCAGCTTCATTTGAGAAAAGGCCCCGATTGACGCCCCGGTTGAAGGCATAGGCGAAGGTTGCGCCGAGAAAGCCGCCGGCCGCCGCCGATCCATTGAACGCACCCTCGAACACCGCCGCAAACGAGGGACCGATGTTCTCGAAGTTGGTGATGGCCACCGCCAATGCGCCCACTGCATAAAGCAATCCCATGAGCGGCACGATGGCGGCAGCGACCAAGGCGATGCGGCGGATGCCGCCGACGATGACCAAGCCCAGCAGGGTGGCGACCACTAACCCCGATATCCAGGTGGGCAAGCCGAAGGAGGCTTCAAGACCGGTCGCCATGTTGTTGCTCTGCGGCAGGTTGCCGGTGCCGAAGGAACTGATGACCGTGGCCACGGCGAAGAACACGGCCAGCCACTTCAGGTTCAGGCCCCGCTCCATGAAGTACATGGGACCGCCGGCAATCCTCCCGTGCTCGTCGGTCACCCGGTAGCGGTGGCTGATGGTCACCTCCACGCACTTGGTGGTCATGCCCAGAAAAGCCGTCATCCACATCCAAAACAGGGCCGCCGGGCCACCCAGGAAGATGGCAAAGGCGACACCGCCGATGTTGCCGGTGCCGACGGTGCCGGACAGGGCAGTGGACAGGGCTTGAAAATGGCTGGTGTCCCCCGGCGCACCCGCCTTGGAATGCTTGCCCAGCAGCACGCCCCAAGCATGGCGGAAGTAGCGAACCTGCGGAAATCCCAGGTAGAGCGTGAAGAACAGGCCAACGCCCAGCAGCAGGAAGGGGAAGTATAAGGCGCCGCCAAGCAGGCCGTCGAGAAAGTGAATCGCAGATTCAAACACGGACTTTAGTGCTCAGGCACGGGCGGCGGGTGCCCGAACAGGCCCTCGTGCAGCACGTCGTATAGCCGATTCTGCTCCATGACCCCGGCCACTCCCGCAGCGCCTGGGCCCTGGGCGTAGGCGGCCACGTCCTCGCCGCCATGGGTCTCAATGGCCATGGGCACGGCAGCGGCTTGCTGGTAATCCGCCGCCTCGGTGTCCATGTCTGAAAGATCGACGGGTTCCGCCAAGGCGCCCGGGCCATTGGCGTACCCTAGCGTGGTGTAGGGATTCCCTCGCACGTCCTTCATGAACTGCCCCGGCGCCATCTCGACCTTGCCCAATATGGGGTTGCCGCGCCGCGGATAGCCGCTGATCGTCAAGGTGTGGCTGTGGTCGGCGGTCACCAGAATCAGGGTGTTGGCGCTGTCGGTCATGGCTTGCGCCCGTGCCACGGCGGCATCCAGGGCCAGGGTGTCGTGCAGCGCCCGGTAAGCGTTGCCGAAGTGATGCCCATGGTCGATGCGAGCGCCCTCGACCATCAGGAAATAGCCTGGGCTGCGACCCATAAGCCGCTTGAGCGCAAATTCAGTCATGGTGGCCAAGGACGGTTCAGCATCCTGAGTCCGATCCACTTCGAATTGCATGTGGGAAGGTTCGAACAGGCCGAGAACCTGCTGCGCGGACGCCGCTTGCAGGGCTTCGAGCTGCGGCAGGTTCCATGCGTAAGCCCGTCCGTCCCCAGCCAGCCACTCGGTAACCAAGTTGCGCCCATCCGTGCGGAAGCCTGCTTGGTCCGGGTATTCCGGATCCGGTTCACCGGCTGGCAGGAAGTGCCCTCGCCCACCGCCCAGCGCCACCTCTATGCCGTCGCCCCCATCGAACTCCACCAGTTGGCGGGCGATGTCCCGGCAACCCGCAGCGACGGCCGCTTCCGGCAGCGCGGAGTTGTCCTCCCAGTTGCGGTCCGCGGAATGGGCGTAGGTGGCTGCGGGCGTGGCGTGGGTGATGGTTGCGGTGGAGACGATGCCGGTGGCGAAGCCCGCCGCCTCGGCCTGCTCCAGCAGGGTGGTCAGCGGCTCGGCCAAGCCAGCCGCGCAGTCACCGCGCTCAACGGCGGCACTGACGCTCAGCACCCCGGCGCGGGTCTTCTCGCCGGTGACGATGGCGGTCATGGTGCCGGCGCTGTCCGGCACCTGGGCATCCACGTTGTAGGTCTTGACGAGCGCCACATGGGGAAAGCCCTCGAAGGAGAGGCTGTGCTCCTCGCCCGTTCCCCCGGCGAGCTGGCCGGCAAAGATGCGCGCCGCGGTCACGGTTGAGACGCCCATGCCATCACCCAGGAAAAGGATGACGCCTCTCGGCGGGGCGGGTTCGACCCGTTCGGCGGTTGTCTGGGGTTCCCCGCAGCCCGCCAAGGCGATGGCCGCGACTCCAAGAGCAAAAAAAGCCTTTCCAATCAGGCGCATGTGCGAGCCTCCCGCATAGTGACAAATTCCTCGGCAGCGGTGGGATGAATGCCGACCGTGGCGTCAAACTGCCGCTTGGTGGCCCCGGCGGTCACCGCCACCGCCATGCCTTGAATGATCTCTCCCGCCTCCGGGCCAACCATGTGGGTGCCAATCACTCGGTCGCTGTCAGCGTCCACGATCAGTTTCATGAAGGTGCGCTCAGCCCGGCCCGTCAACGTGTGCTTCATCGGCCGGAAGGCGGATTCGTACACCTCGATGCGCTCGAAGCGTTGCCGGGCTTCCGCCTCGGTCAAGCCCACGGTTCCGATGTTGGGCTGGCAAAACACGGCCGTGGCGATGTTCTCGTAGTTCAGGCTGCGCGGCTCGCCGTTGCCGAACAGGCCGTACGCCACGCACATCGCTTCCTCGATGGCCACCGGCGTCAATTGCACCCGGTCGATGACGTCGCCGATGGCCAGGATGTGCGGCACTGAGCTGCGGTATTCCTCGTCCACCAACACAGCGCCATTGCTACCCAAGGCGACCCCGCACTCCGCCAGGCCTAAGCCCTCCACATTGGGGCGGCGTCCAGTGGCGAACATCACCAAGTCGGTGCGCAGCCGACTGCCATCAGACAGCGTCACGAGCCGTTCATCGCCATCGAGTTCGATTTTCACCACCTTGGTGTTGAACTGCAGGGCAACGCCCTTCTCAGCCAACTGCTCCGCGACGAATTCCCGCACGCCATCGTCAAATCCCCGCAGGAACAGCGGGCCCCGATAGGCCAGCCGGGATTCGGCGCCAAGGCCGGCGAAGATGCCGGCGAACTCCACGGCGATGTAACCGCCGCCGACCACCAGGACGCGGCGCGGGAAGCGCGGCAGGTAGAAGGCTTCATCGGAACAGATGACGTGCTCGGCGCCGGGAAACTCCGGCATCCAGGGGCGGCTGCCGGTGGCCACCAAGACCCGTTCAGCGGTATGCGACTGACCATTGATCTCGATGCGATGCGGATCGCCCAACCGCGCCTGGCCTTCGTGGATATCGACCCCGGCGGCGGTCAGCAAGTTGCGGTAAACGCCATTGAGGCGCTTGATTTCCGTGGTCTTGTTGTCGCGCAAGGTGGGCCAATCAAAGCTCGGCGGGGCGGCGCGCCAGCCATAGGCCGCGGCGTCGTCAAAATCCTCGGCAAAGTGCGAACCGTAAACGAAGAGCTTCTTCGGCACGCAGCCCACGTTGACGCAGGTGCCACCAAGATGGGTGGACTCGGCCACCGCCACCCGGGCGCCAAGCTGCGCGGCTATGCGGCTGGCCCGCACGCCGCCGGAGCCCGCACCGATCACGTAGAGATCGTAGTCGTACTTTCTCGCCACCCAAAACCCTCGCCGCCCGCCCGGCCATGAGGGGCGCTAGTTTACTTGAATCGTTCCGCCTAGGAACGGCGCTTCGCGCCGTCCCGCCCTCGATTGGGCCCCCTTGAATTGAACAATTCCGCTAAACTGCGTTTTTGCTCGGTGGAATCCTCGATGAACGGCGCTCAATCGCTTTTGCAGACCCTTGTTGACGGGGGCGTTGAAGTCTGCTTCACCAACCCGGGCACCTCGGAGATGCACTTCGTGGCGGCCTTGGATATGCAAGACGGCATGCGTGGGGTGCTCGGCCTGTTTGAAGGCGCGGTCACTGGGGCTGCCGACGGCTACGCCCGCATGGCGGGCAAGCCGGCCTGCACGCTGTTGCACTTGGGACCGGGCCTCGCCAACGGCTTGGCTAATCTGCACAATGCCCGGCGCGCTTTCTCCCCGGTCGTCAACGTGGTGGGGGAACACGCCACCTACCACCGGGCGCTCGACGCGCCGCTCACCTCCGACATCGCCGGATTCGCGGGCCCGGTGTCCGGCTGGGTGCGCTTGGCTGAAAGCGCGGAAGGCGTGGCCGCCGATGGTGCCGAGGCCGTTCAAGCCGCCCAGGGTCCGCCAGGCTGCGTCGCCACCCTGATCCTGCCTGCGGATACCGCTTGGAACGCCGCCCAGGCGCCAGCCTCGCCACTGCCGCCCGCTGATCTTGAGGCCCCAAATCCGCAGCGGGTCGATGCCGCAGTGGCCGCGCTGCGCAGCGGCGAGCCCTGCGCCCTGCTGATGAACGGCGAGGGCGTCAGCGACGAGGCGTTGCGCACCGCCAGCCGCATCCAGCACGCGTCGGGCGCCAAACTGCTGGGCGATACTTTTCTAGCTCGGATTCCCAGAGGTGCCGGACGAGTGGAGTTGCCTCGCCTGCCCTACTTCGCCGAACAGGCGGAGGAGGCGTTGGCGGGCATCCGCCACCTGATCTTGGTGGACACCAAGGCGCCGGTCAGCTTCTTCGCCTATCCGGGCCGGGCCAGCGAACTGACGCCCTCAGGGTGCGCCGTGCACACGCTGACCGAACGTGGTGAGGACGCCTTGGCCGCCTTGACGGAGGTGGCTGAAGCCTTGGACGCCATCCGGCTGCCGCCCCGCGTCAACTCCTTGCGCAAGGTCGATCCGCCGCACGGCCCGCTCACCCCGGAATCTGCCGCAGCAGCCGTGGCGGCGCTGTTGCCGGAAGACGCCATCATCGTCAATGAGGCGGCGACTTCCGGATTCGCGATGCCGGGGATGACCGCAGGCGCACCGCCCCACGATGTGCTCGATCTCACCGGCGGTGCCATCGGCATGGGCATACCCGTCGCCGTGGGCGCGGCCATCGCCTGCCCGGACCGGCGGGTGCTGAACCTAGAGGCCGACGGCAGCGGCATGTACACGGTGCAAGCGCTTTGGACCCAGGCTAGGGAGGGTTTGGATGTGACCACGATCATCTTCTCCAATCGCAAGTACGCCATATTGCAAGTCGAATTCATGCGGGTGGGCGCCCACAACCCGGGCCCCAAGGCCATGGACATGCTGCAGCTCGACCGTCCGGATCTTGATTGGGTGGCCCTGGCGGCGGGCATGGGCGTGCCCGGCCGCCGTGCCGACAGCGCCGAAGCCTTGTCCGCAGCGCTGGCCGAGAGCTTTGCCAACCCCGGACCGTTCTTGATTGAAGCCGTGATGGCGCCTGCGTGAATGTAACCATTTTCGGGGCCGGTTACGTCGGCTTGGTGACCGGCACCTGCTTCGCCGAAATGGGCAACTCAGTGCTCTGCGTGGACGTGGACGCGGAGCGCATCAACGCGCTTTCAGAGGGCCGCGTCCCGATCTACGAACCGGGGCTTGAGCCCTTGGTCGCGGCCAACGCCGCCGCCGGAAGGCTGCGCTTCACCCAGGATGCCAATCAGGGCGTGGATCACGGCGAGATTCTATTCATCGCCGTGGGTACGCCAGCCCATGACGACGGCCAAGCCGACCTCCGCTTCGTGTTCGAAGTGGCCGAGCGCATTGGGCAGCGCATGGATGCCGCCAAGATCGTCGTTGACAAGTCCACGGTCCCCGTGGGCACCGCCGACAAGGTGCGGGCCATCATCGCCAGAGCACTCAAGCAGCGGGACGCCAACTTCGACTTCGACGTGGTCTCCAATCCGGAGTTCCTCAAGGAAGGCGCTGCGGTCAACGACTTCATGCGCCCCGATCGCATCATCATCGGCGCCAACCGCGACTCAAGCCGCGCCCGTCTTGAGCGGCTCTACGAGCCTTTCAGCCGCAACCGCGACAAGTTCGTGCACATGGACGTGCGCTCGGCGGAACTGACCAAGTACGCCGCCAACGCCATGCTGGCCACCCGCATCAGCCTGATGAACGAACTGGCCAACGTGGCGGACCAAGTGGGCGCTGACATCGAAGCGGTGCGCGCAGGCATAGGCCGCGATCCCCGCATCGGCACCCACTTCATCTACGCGGGTGCCGGCTATGGGGGCGCATGCTTGCCCAAGGACATCAAGGCGCTCATTCACACCGCCGTGGAAGCGGGCGTTGATGCGCATCTTTTGAAATCGGTGGAGCGCGTCAACGAACGGCAAAAGAGCCTGTTGGTGCGCAAGATGCGCAGCCACTACGGGAACCGCCTGAGCGGCCGCACAATCGCGCTCTGGGGACTGGCCTTCAAGCCCAACACCAACGACATGCGCGAAGCGCCAAGCCGCAAGGTCATCGACGAACTGCTCGCCGAAGGTGCCTGTGTGCGGGCCTACGATCCCGTCGCAGGCGATGAGGCCAAGCGCCTCTACGGCGACCAAATTGCCGTTTGCGATCATCGCCAGGACACCGTGGCCGGTGCCGATGGGCTCGCCATCCTCACCGAGTGGAACGAATTCCGCAGCCCCGATTTCGACCAACTGGGCAACCACCTTCTCGAACCCACGATTTTCGATGGGCGCAACCTCTACGACCCCCGTCGCCTAAGCCAACTTGGCTTCAACTACTACGCCATCGGCCGCCCGTTAGGGCGCCGCAAGCCACGCGAAAATTGACAACGGCGGGCCTTCGCCTATAAGCTCATTTGCTGAACTTGAGAACGGCCCCGCCTATCAAGGTGTGCGGCGACAAGCTAGTTTACGGGAGGATTCGTGGCGCACGGAAGTCAGCGGGTTGCGCGGCTCAGCATTGACGACAAGGAAATCGACCTGCCGGTGATGGCGGGCAGCGAGGGCCCGAACGTCATCGACGTCGGCGCCCTGACCAGCCAAGGCTACTTCACCTATGATCCCGGCTTTGTTTCCACCGCCTCCTGCGACTCCGAGATCACCTACATCGACGGCGATGCCGGGGTGCTGCTGCATCGCGGCTATCCCATCGACCAACTCGCGGAGCAATCCGACTACCTGGAACTCTGCTACCTGCTGCTGAACGGCGAACTGCCGAACGCGGCTGAGCGCGAGCAGTTCAACACCACCGTCAAGCGCCACACCATGGTGCATGAAAAGCTGCGCACCTTCATTGAGGGCTTCCGCCGCGAAGCCCATCCCATGGCCATCATGTGCGGCATCGTCGGGGCGCTGTCGGCCTTCTACCACAACTCGCTGGACATCAACAACGAAGAGCATCGGCGCCGAACGGCGCTGCGGCTGATCGCCAAGATGCCCACCCTGGCCGCCATGAGCTACAAGTACGCGCGCGGCGAGCCCTTCGTCTATCCCCGCAACGACTTAAGCTACGCAGAGAACTTTCTGCACATGATGTTCGCCACCCCCTGCGAGGACTACGAAGTCAGCCCCGTCATCGCGCGGGCCATGGATCGCATCCTGCTGCTCCATGCCGACCACGAGCAAAACGCCTCCACGTCCACCGTCCGCATGGCAGGCTCCACCGGGGCCAACCCCTACGCTTGCATCGCCGCCGGCATCGCCGCCCTTTGGGGGCCGGCGCACGGCGGCGCCAACGAGGCGGTGTTGAACATGCTCGATGAAATCGGCGACGAGCGCAACATCGACAAGTTCGTCGCCAAGGCCAAGGACCGGGACGATCCTTTCCGCCTGATGGGCTTCGGCCATCGGGTGTACAAGAGCTACGATCCACGCGCCAAGGTGATGCAGCAGACCTGCCATGAGGTGCTCAACGAACTTGGGGTGGAGGACAACCCGACGCTGCGAATGGCCCAGCGCCTGGAGAAGATCGCGCTTGAGGACAGCTTTTTCGTCGAAAAACGCCTCTATCCCAACGTGGACTTCTATTCGGGCATCATTCTCAAGGCCATCGGCATACCCGTGGAAATGTTCACGGTGATCTTCGCCACCGGCCGAACGCCCGGCTGGATCGCCCACTGGAACGAGATGATCGGCGGGGCCTACCGCCTTGGCCGGCCCCGACAGCTCTACCAAGGGCACCAACAGCGGGATTTTGTGCCCCTAGCGCAGCGGTAGCCCCTAGGGCTTGGTCAACCCACTAATGACGCATCAGGTGGTTGACAGAGCACTGGCAAGCCGAACGAAGCCATCAGTCGCTAAGCCGGGTGATGAGGCTGGAGGTGTCCCACCGGCTGCCGCCCTTGGCTTCCACATCCGCGTAGAATTGATCGACCAAGGCCGTTAGCGGCAGTTTGGCGCCCAAGCTGCGTCCCGTGCGGAGCACGATGTCGAGGTCCTTGCGCATCCACTGCACCGCAAAGCCGAAATCGAACTTGCCTTCCGCCATGGTGTGCGCCCGGTTCTCCATTTGCCAAGACTGGGCGGCACCCTTGGCAATGACGTCCACCACGACATCGGCGTCGAGCCCCGCACGTTGGGCGAAATCAATGCCTTCGCTCAAGCCCTGCAGAACCCCGGCGATGCAGATCTGATTCACCATCTTGGTGAGTTGCCCGGCACCCGCCGGGCCCATCCGGCGCACAAAGCGAGCGTAGCAGTCCATGGCTGGCAGCGCTCGCTCGTAGTCGGCAGCAGTGCCGCCCGCCATGATGGTGAGTTGGCCGTTCTCCGCCCCGGCCTGACCGCCGGACACCGGGGCGTCCACAAAGCCGACATCCCGCTTGCGAGCGGCAGCAGCCAGCTCCCGTGCGACTTCGGCGGACACGGTGGTGTGATCCACCAGCACACTGCCCGAAGCCATGCCGTTCAAGATGCCGGTTTCCGTCAGGCAAACGCTGCGGACGTCATCGTCATTGCCCACGCAAACGAACGCCAAGTCCACCCCAGCGGCGGCGGCCTTGGGCGAATCGAAGCACTGGCCACCGTACTCATCGACCCACTGCCGAGCCCGGGCCGACTTGCGGTTGTACACCCCCATTTGCCAGCCCGCTCGGGCCAAGTGACCGGCCATGGGATAGCCCATGACCCCCAAGCCAATGAAGGCGGCTCGCGTTTCCGGCATCTGCTTCATTCCAGCGGCAAAGATGAAGCGAGCAGTTTAACTCAGGCGGACCGGAGCAAGCGGACCACACCCGCATCGCCATCAACCTCCACCTGCTGTCCGTCCTTGAACTGGACCGTCACATCCACAATGCCGCTCACGCAGGGCTTGCCGTACTCCCGGGCAACCAGCGCACCATGCTGCAGCTCCCCGCCGACTTCCAGGACCACGGCGGCGGCGTTGATGAACAGTGGCGTCCAGCCGGGGTCGGTGGTCACCGCCACCAAAACATCGCCCGGCAACACCGGCTTCTCGAAGGGGTCGACCAATACCTTCACCGGCCCTTGGGCGACGCCCGGTGAAATCGCGGCACCGGTCAGCACGTTCCCCTCGTTGACCACTGGTGGCAGGACTCGCCGCCCGCGGGAGTCGATGAACATGGGAAAGGCGCGCACATGGGCGGCGAGCTTGCGGGCGAATGCGCCGCGCCGTTCCACGCAGGCGCGCAGATCGAACGCCGGATCTGCGGTTGCGCGGTCCACGTCCTCGATCCACATCTCGAATATCTGCTCCGGCCGATCGAGCCGTCCTGCTTGAACAAAGGCCTGCGCCCGGTGCAGGAGCAGCCGACGCACCCGCGCATACACCTGCATGACGTGGTGTTTGAACATCTCCCGCGACGCCGCGTAACGAATGACCTTGGCGTGGTATCCGCGCAGGCGCTTGGCCTTGCGTGGCGGCAGCGCCGCCATCAGCTTGCGATAGGCCTGTTCGCGCTGGTCTGCCCTGCGGCGCACCATATCGTGCGGATTGAATGCGTCTTCACTTGCCTCTCTGCAAAGAGCGGCCATTTGCTGCAACGCCAGTTCCGGAGCCTCGCCGAACTTGGGATTGGCGAGTTCCATTTCGAGCGGACCACGGCACCCGAAGCGGCGGGCAAAGTCGTCCCAGCCCGCTAGAAAGGCTTGAGGCAGGTCGCGCTGCCGCAGCTTGGCCGCCAAGCCGTCGAGATCCTCAAACTCGGCAGCGGGCAGCATCTGGGCCAGATCGTAGATCGCCAATCCCATGCGCAGCACCAGATCATCCCCTTGGCTGCCGATGATCGCATTCGCCCAAGCGCGCCGTTCGGCGCGCTTGAATCCAGCAAGCGCCTTGATGCGAAAGGCAAGGAAGTAGAAGAGCACGTAGGCCGGGTACGATGATTGCAGAATCGTTTGGGCGGCGCGCGCGATGGCTTCCTGCAAGCTCTCGGAGACGGATTGCGAGTAGTCGATCGGCCGCTCGATCCATTCGGTGAATTCGTCGATGGCCCGCCGGTAAGCGGGGTCGAACCGGTGGGGGCTGAGCAGCGGCTTAGCCAGCGCCGTGACGCCCCGCCGGCCACGCCAGAGCATGCCCGGCAAGTGGCTCAGCAGCCGCATCCAGCGCACGTGGCGCGGCACCTGATCGAGCCGGTAGCGCTCCATGTCGGGGGAGGCGATCACCCGGGCCACAATGGGGTTCATGGCATCCGCCGCCTTGGCGAAGGGCTTCACCCGGTCAAGCAGATGCATGTACAGGGACAGATCGACGTAAAGGCGCCCGCATTGCGCATGCAAGCCCATGCTCGAATGATCGGATTGAGTCACCGGAACCTTCAGCAACCACTGCCAAAACAGTCGGTACATCAGATAGAACACGTCATCCGTCATCGGCGTCGTGGCACTGCTCATGGTGATGCCGTCGGTCAGGTAACCATCCATGTACAGACGCCGAGGCTCACCGGGCGCAGTGAGCAGGGACGGATGCAGGGGCACGTAGGCAGTGATGGGCCGCGCCTGCAGCAGTTGAAGCCGGTCGTCGGCAAAGGCCCATTCCACGTCCACCGGACAACCGAAGAGCGTCTCGATGCGCTGAACCGATTCGGCGATCAAGCCCTGCCGCGAGCGATCCAAGCACCGCTGCCCAGGCCGGTCACCGCCCTTGCTGCCGAGCCGATAATCGACCGCTTGGCCGGCCACCTTGTCAATCAGGACAGCATCCGGCGTGACGGCACCGCTCACCACCGCATCGCCCGCCCCCCAACTGGCATTGATGAGCAGTTCATCAAAGTCGTTGGTTCCGGGATTGATGGAAAACGCGACTCCGGACACATCGGCAGCCAAGCACCTTTGCACCACTACGGCAGTGGCGGGTTCGAGGCCCTCAACTCGCATCCGCGCCTTGTACAGCAGCACCCGCTGGTCCATGCCGGCGCAAAAGCAGGCGCGGACCGCTTCGGGCAAGGCATCGGGTGCAACGTCCAGGAAGGACTCATAGAGTCCCGCGAACGAGGCCCCTGCCGAGTCCTCCCCCGGTGACGACGAGCGCACGGCCAGCAAGCCCTCCCCCATTTGCGCCCGCACCGCCTCCATTTGCGCCCGCTGGCCAGCCGTCCAGGACAGGCCCCGCGCCAACGACTTGACCCGTTCGCAAGCGTCGGCCAAGCCAGCGCCCTGATGTCCCGGAGGGGTGCGCCCCAGCAACCTTAGGACCTCACGCCACTCTGGAGAGGCCAAGATGCTGGCCTGCCAAGGGGCAAAGAACCCGGTGCTCAAAACCCCGCCTTCGGGCACCGCAAAACCCGCTTGGCGCAGACGAATCAGCGAGGCGGCCTTGCCGCCCACCTGGGCCGGATCAGGTGCCTCGTCGGTGGCGAGGGAAAGCCACATGAGCTAGTGTGCCGTCCCGCCAATAAGTGTGATTATTCGTGGCCCTTTTGGCCCCCGGCCGCGTTGCTCCTCCTTGTGTGGGGCCTGCCACA
>JAPPIX010000380.1 GCA_028820495.1 Gammaproteobacteria bacterium | reverse complement strand
TGCAGCAGCGCCACGGTGACCTCTGCGCCCACCACCGCCACCAAGCCGGAGAACGCTCCGAGCACCGCAAACTCCGCCGCCAAGCTGCCGCGGATCAGCGAACGGGCGCCGCCCAAGGTGCGCACCAAGGCGTGCTCCCGCATCCGCGCATCGCGGCTCGCCTGGATGCTGGCAATCAGCACCAAGCAACCCGAAGCGACCACCAGCGCCAGCACCAACTCCACCGCCTGGGTGACGCGATCGACGATGCTTTGGATCTGTTCGACGATGGCGTCGATTTCGATGACGGTGATGGTTGGAAATTCCGACAGCAGCCGATTCAGGAACCGCTTCTCCTCCTGCGGCAAGAAGAAGCTGGTCATGTAAGTGGCGGGCAGGTCCTTGAGCGCCGCCGGCGAGAGGATGATGAAGAAGTTCGGCTGCATGCTCTCCCATTCCAACCGGCGCAGGCTGGCGACCTCCGCCTCCACCGGCTGGCCCCCGACGTCGAAACCCAGCCGGTCGCCGACGCCAAGGCCGAGTTCCTGCGCATACTCATCCTCCAAGGACACCAACGCCCGATCATCGTCCGGGCGCCACCAAGCCCCTTCGATCAGTTCGTTGTCCTCGGGCAGCGCCTCGGCCCAAGTCAGGTTGCGCTCCGAGGACAGCCGCGGACCCGGCGCATCCGGCGACCGATGCCGATCCTGCCAAGCTTGGGCGTCCTCGCCGTTCACGGAAACCACCCGTCCCCGAATCATCGGATAGAGGGGCCCCTGCCGTTCCGTGTTGCCGTCGAGCAGCGCATTCACCGGCGCCAGTTGGTCTGGCGTGACGTTCATCAGGAAGTGGTTGGGCACGTCATCCGGCAATGCCGAGCGCCATTCGTCGATCAGCGCCGTGCGCAGCAGCACCAGCACCAGCAGCAGCATGATGGCGAGGCCGAAGATGAGTATTTGGGCGATGTTCTCCCGGTGGCGGCGCTGCAGGCCGGACAGGGCCAGGCGCAGCACGCTGCCCGCCTGCATGCCAATGGCCCGTCCGCCGCGCAGCAGCAGCCAGGCCAAGGCGCCAAAGGCCAACAGCACCGCCAAGGTGCCCAGCAACGTCCACAGGGTCAGCATTAAACTGCCGCTGTACCATATCAGCAGGGTGAGGCTGCCGGCCGCGGCACCGCCGTAAGTGAGCCACTCCGACGCCGGCGGGGCGCCGAGGTCGCGGCGAATGACCCGCATGGGGGATATGTTCTTGAGGTGCAAAAGCGGCGGCATGGCAAAGGCCAACGCGCAAATCAGGCCAGTGGCCGCGCCGAGGGCGAAGGGCCGTATGCTGGGTGGCGGCAATTCGACAGGAATGAGGGTGTCCAGAGCTTCAATGACCAGCAGGTGCAAAGCGCCACCCGCCGCCAGCCCCAGCACGACGCTGACCGCGCCGACCACGCCGAGAATGCCAAGGTAGCCGGTCAGGATGCGGGCCGGCCCGGCACCGAGGGTCTTGAAGATGCCCACATGGTCGTAGTGGCGGCGGGAATAGCGGTGCGCCGAAAGCGCCACGGCGACCCCGGCGAGCAGCACCGCCAGCAACCCGCCAAGCAGCAGAAAGCTCTCCGCCCGGTCCAAGGCGGCGCCGATGCGCGGGCTGCTTTCGCGAATGCCCACCCAGCGGAAATCGGGTTCCACGCCCAACTCCTCGCGCAGCGCCTCAAGCGCCGCATCCGGCCCGCGCAGCAGCAGCCGGTAGCCGATGCGGCTGCCGGGCTGCACCACCTCGGTGGCAGGCACGTCGGCCAAGTTCATCAGCAGCCTGGGCCCCAAGTCGAAGAAGCTGCCGCCCCGGTCCGGCTCCTTGACCAGCACCCGGGTCACCTTGAGCGACGCCATGCCCACCTCCACCGTGTCGCCCAAACGCACGCCCAAGGCGGGAAACAGCCGGGAGTCGATCCAGATCTCGCCCGGCATGGGCACATCATCAACCGGGGCGCCCCGCGCAAAGGGCTCCACTCCGGTGATGAGCGTCCCCCGCAGCGGGTAATCCTCGCTCACCGCCTTGACGGCAACCAGTTGGTTGCGCTCATCGCCAGCGAACACCATGGAGGGGAAGGACAGCACATCCGCGGCATCGAGTCCCCGCTGCTCAGCCGCATGGCGAAACTCATCAGGAATGGGACGGGAACCGCCGATGTAGCGGTCCGCGGCCAGGAAATTGGCCGACTCCAGCAGCAGCGCTTGATGCAGCCGATCCACGAACAGGCTGATGGCGGTGACGGTGCCGATGGCCACCAGCAAGGCCGCCAGCAGCAGGCCAAGCTCCCCGGAGCGCCAGTCGCGCCAAGCCATGCGGGATGCGAGACGTAAATTCATGATCGGATTCTCCCCGCCTCCAGCTCGATCATCCGGCTGCAGCGCTCGGCCAACCGATCGTCGTGGGTGACCAGCACCAAGGTCGTGGCAAAGGCCTCGTTGAGTTCAAACAGCAGTTCGATGATGCGGGCGCCAGTGCGGGTATCGAGGTTGCCGGTCGGTTCATCGGCAAACAGCACCGTCGGACGGGAGGCAAAGGCCCGGGCGATGGCCACACGCTGCTGCTCGCCGCCGGACAGTTGCCGAGGGTAGTGCCCGGTTCTTTCTCCCAATCCGACTTGGCGCAGCAGGTCCAAGGCCGACTCGGAGGCATCGTCGTCGCCGCGCAGCTCGGCGGGCAGCATCACGTTCTCCAGCGCCGTCAAGCTGGCAAGCAATTGAAAGGTCTGAAACACGAAGCCGACGTGCTCGCCCCGCACCCGGGCACGCTGCTCCTCGTCCATGGCGGTGATCTCGTTGCCCGCCAGGCGAACGGTGCCGGCACTCGGCAGATCGAGCCCAGCGAGAATGCCGAGCAGCGTGGTCTTCCCGGAACCCGAAGCGCCGACGATGGCCAGGCTTTCGGCGGCGTTGATTTCCAAGTCAATGCCATCCAAGATAACCAGCCGCCCTTCCGCGGTCGGAACGTTCTTCCCTATGCCAGATGCTCGAATAACGCAGGGCTCCATGAGGTGTTTGATGTCCCGGTGGATGAAAGTCGGACGCCGATTCCTGCTGGCGCCCCTGTTGATGGCCGCCTCAGCCCTTTCGGCGAATGCCGTCCAAGCCGCAACGATACTGATATTCGGCGACAGTATCAGCGCCGCTTACGGGATTCAACGAGAACAGGGCTGGGTGGCCCTGTTGGAACGCCGCTTGGCGAGCTATGGGCCGCAGTTCCGGGTGGTGAACGCCAGCATGAGTGGCGAGACCACAGGCGGCGGCTTGGCCAGGCTGCCCAAGGCGCTTGAGG
>JAPPIX010000251.1 GCA_028820495.1 Gammaproteobacteria bacterium | reverse complement strand
ATGTTGCGGAAGCTGACCGGATTGCCGTGGTCCTGCAGCATCAGCGGCTGCTTCGGCGGGTGCTCGGCGTAGGAGGGCTGGCCCATGTAAACCGTCTTGCCGAGCAGTTCCACGTGGTTTTGCACCAGCACGCCGTTGTGCAGGACGGTGACGTAAGCCGGGCTTATCAGTGCGCCATCCGGCGCAAATCGCGGCGCGGTGAAGACGATGTCGTAGCTTTGCCACTCGCCGGGGGGCTTCATGGCGTTCACCAGCGGAATGTGCTGCTTGTAGATGCTGGCGGCTTGCCCGTTTGAATAGGTCCGATTGTCGTAGGAGTCCAGGATCTGGACTTCGTAGCGCTTCTGCAGAAACAGGCCGCTGTTGCCGCGCCCTTGGCCCTCTCCTTCAATGCGGGTAGGCGCCCGCCATTCGAGGTGCAACTGCACGTCGCCGAACGGCCTGACCGTCTCGATGTTGCCCGTGCCGACAGCCACGGTCAGGACGCCGCCTTCAACCAGCCAATCGACATTCCGGCCGTCCTTGTGCCGCCATTCATCAGCCCCCTCGCCGCCAAGCAGCACGATGGCGTCCGCCGGCGGCTCTCCCGCGACGCCGGGCCAGACGACAGCCGGCTCCGGCTCCCATACCTCGGTTTGCTGGGGCAATTGCGCCGGGACGCACTGGACGAGCGCCATGGCCATGAACGCGGCACCGATGCCCTGCAGCCATTTGATTTTCGTCGCCATCTGCCGCTCCCCCCTATAGCGCCACCCAGACCGCCCCTTGATTCGAACTGGCCACCGACGCCTGCACGAAACGCAGGCCGCGCAAGCCTTCCTCGATGCTGGGGTAGACTCCGAGCGCCGGTTCCCCTGCTGCGACGCGGCGCACGTCCGCCATGAAGTCGCGGTAGATGTTGGCAAACGCTTCCAGATAACCCTCCGGATGTCCCGCCGGCGTGCGCGTCGCCCGGGCGGCAGCCTCGCCTAGATAGCCGTCGCCAACCCGATGGATCGCCCAAGGCTCGCCTGCGGGCTTGACCTTCAGCGCATTCGGTTCCTGCTGGCGCCACTCAAGCCCCGCCTTGCTGCCGTACAACCGAATGCGCAGATCGTTCGCTTCGCCGCAGGCGATTTGCGAACAGGCCAAGGTTCCCCGCACGCCGCCTTCGAGCCGCAGCAGCATGCTCGCGTCATCATCGAGTTGACGGCCATCGACGAAACTCGTCAGCTCGGCAAGAATCGACTCGACTTGACGGTCGGTGATGAACTCCACCAAGTGGTGTGCGTGGGTGCCGATGTCGCTGACGCAGCAGCTCAATCCAGCCTGGGCCGGGTCGGTGCGCCACGCGGCCTGCTTGTTGCCCGCCCGTTCCACGGGCTCCCGAAGCCAATCCTGGTTGTATTCGACCTGCACCTTGCGCAGTTCTCCCAGCCGGCCACTGGCCACCCAGTCGCGGGCCTCGCGGACCATCGGGTAGCCGGAGTAAGTGTGGGTCAGGGCGAACAGGGCGCCGCTCGCCGCTGCGGCCTCGGCGAGTTGATGGGCTTGGTCGAGGTTCGCGGCTAGCGGCTTGTCGCAGATGACGTGGGTTCCGGCCTCAAGGAATGCCCTTGCGACCGGCAGGTGCAGGTGATTCGGCGTGGCGACGACCGCGAAATCGATGCCGTCATCGCGCTTCGCCTCCAAGGCGGCCATCTGCTCGTAGGAATCGTAGGAGCGGGCCAAGCCCCAGGCCTCGGCACTCGCCTTCGCCCTCGCCGGGTTCGACGACATGGCACCGGCAACGACCTGCGCCTCCCCATCGAGTTCGGCCGCGATGCGATGCACCGCGCCGATGAACGCGCCCTGCCCGCCGCCCACGATGCCGGCCCGCAGCCTGCTCATGACCGGTACGGCTCCCGGCCGACGCCCTGCACCGGGATGCCTTGCGCCGCCATCACTTCGCTCTGCAGCGCATGCATCGCAGCAGCCGCCCCGTCGATGGCCTTGGTGAAGGCGACCGAGCCGGCCAGGATCGGCGCCAGCCGGCCCTTGTCTTGTATCCGGGCCGGCGGATACTCGTGCTCGACCACCAAGTAGGTTTCCCCAGGGTCGATGTCAAGCAGTTCGCGGGCCGCGAGCTGATGGTCCAACCAATCGACCGTGCGGTTCTGCAGGTAGGCAAGCGGGTCGTGCCGTGCGGTGCCAGGCAGCTCATGCTCGCAGATCGCGGTCTGCTTGCGCCAAGCGTTCACTTGGTCGGCTGGAACCGGGGAGGGGACGCTGCCCTTCCAGTCTCCGCGCGCCATGGTCTGGCCGCCGTAGCCCCACGCCGACACGCCTTTCGAATCCACCACCTGACCCTTCACGTGGAAGCCATCGACCAGGAAGCCATAGCCCTCGTCCTTGAGGTATTGGAACATCGACCGGGTGTCCTGCCCCATCAGCACGGCGTGGGACGGGTCGTAGTGGATGCGGAACTGGTCCCCCACCCCGTGCCGCTCGCAGATGCGGTACAAGGCGATCCAAGGGCCGGGCGCGTAGGCGATGTTGTTGTGCCAGCGGTCCAGCGCCGTCCAGCCCGGCATCGGGCACTGCTCCACCCGGTAGGTGAGGCCGCGCGCCTTGGCCTCCCGCATGAGCGGAATGAACTCCTGCTCGAACATCTCGAGGTTGGGGTCCATTTCAAGATCGGCGTTGCGTCCGACGAAGCCGCAGACCGCATCGGTCTCCAAGAGCACAGCGGCATCGAACACCCGCAGCATGAATTCGTGCTTGGCCCGCCGCGCCCCCTCGTCGGCGACCAGTAGGTTGTCGAAGTAGGCGAGGTCTGAAAGCCCGACGCCCGTGGCCTTCATGGCGGCCCGGACGCGGGCCGCGCGCGCCTCATCAAAGGGCGCCCGCAAGTCCAGCGTGTTGGCCACCGGATCGAGCATGGCTTCGGCGGGCACATCGGTGCGGGACGGATGCAGCGCCGCCGAAAGCTGGATGTAGTGGGAGCCGACCTCCCGCGAGAACTCAAGCCATTCCTCTATGGCCAGATCCGGATCCGCATCCCGCGCTTCTCGGGGCGTCAATTCCTGGAACGCGGCGGTCAGGACGCTGATCTTCATGGGCTTGGGATCAAATGGGGCGACGGAAAGACTCATGACATTTCCGTGTTTGGCGTTGGGCAGTTGGGCGGAATGGTAGTCGATTGGCGCCCGGGAGGGGAAAGCGATTTCGAGGATAGTTAGTCCACGAGGCAAAAGCCGCCTAACACAGCGTAACGGGAGGATATTAACTCCCTAAGTAACTACTCGCACCCCTCGCCGTTGGTTGACGCCTGAAGGGCGGGTTTCGCATG
>JAPPIX010000197.1:11173-28866 GCA_028820495.1 Gammaproteobacteria bacterium | reverse complement strand
CGCATGTGGATCACCGGGGTTTGCCAGCGGATCATCTCGCTGGCCGCGTTGGGGATCAGGCTGCGGTCGGCCTGCAGCTTGCGGAACTCGTCGGGATGGCGTTGGAATGCCAACGCGCCGCCGCTGATCGAGTTGCGGGTGGTGTCGTTACCGCCGACGATCAGCAGCATCAGGTTGCCGAGAAACTCCTTGGGCCTTTGCAGCATGTCCTTGGTGGATTCGCCGTGGGCCAGCATGGAGATCAGGTCGTTGCCCGGCTCGCGCCCGGCCCGCTCGTGCCAGAGCGCGGCGAAGGCGTTGGCGCACTCCGTCAGCTCCTTGAGCCGGTACTCGCCGGATAAGCCCGCATCGCCCATGAGCTGCGGTGAGGCGGTGGCGAGGTCGGACCAATGCACCAGCTTGCGCCGCTCCGCATAGGGGAAGTCGAAGAGGGTGGCGAGCATGCGCGCCGTCAGTTCGATGGAGACCTCATCCACCCAGTTGAAGGTTTCGCCGACCGGTAGCTGGTCAAGAATGTCGATCACCCGCTCGCGGATGATGGGCTTGAAATTGCGCAGGTTGGCGGGCGCCACCGAGGGAGCGACAGTCTTGCGCTGTTGGGTGTGCTTGGGCGGGTCCATGGCGATGAAGTTCTCGAACTGGACGAACTCCTCAAGCTCCAGCTCGGCGATGCTGATGCCGCCGAGTTCGGAGGAGAACGTCTGATGGTGGGTATCGACATGCTTGATGTCCGCATAGCGGGTGACCGACCAGTAGGGCCCGCTGGCGCTCTCGGCGCAGTAGTGAACCGGGGCATCGCGGCGCAGCCGTGCGAAGTAGGGGTGAATGGCGTCGCTGGCGTAGAGCGAGGCATCGCTTAAGTCGATGTCCTCAACGGGCATGGACCAAGGATCGTTCACCGGCAGTTCCAAGGCTTCGCTCATGTTCGGATGCTCCTCAGAAAAAAGGAAATCCTATCACGAGCGACTTGCGTGGTTGCGAAAACGAAGCGGCCCTTGCGGCGTTGGCTGATTCCATGCAGTCTTGCCCGCACGTTTTCACAATCGTGCGGTATCCACATGCAGGTGACTAGGCTCTACACGGGCGACGATGATCGCTCCCACTTCGACGACATCGAGTTGGAGCTTGAGGACTTTGGTGGCAGCGGCCGCATGTCCGAGCCCTGGCCTGCCCGTTCGGTGGTGTTTCGGGAAGTCTCGGGAGACTACGATTGGAGTTTTCACAACGCGCCCCGACGGCAGTTCATCGTCAACTTGACCGGCAGCGTCGAAATTGAGCTCGGCGACGGAACCAGGCGGGTGTTCGGCCCCGGTTCGATTTTGCTGGCGGAGGACGAAACCGGCCAGGGCCACATTTCCCGTGCGGTGGGGGGCGAGCCGCGCACCTGTTTGGTCATTCCCCTTGGCGACAATTGATGCCCCTTTGCGGGAAGTGGATGCAACCCGTCGCTCGTAGCGCACTGGCCTGCGGGGCCTTGGCGCTGATGGCTTGGGCAGCGCCGGCGTCGGCCGTGGAGGCCGGAGACCCGGCACCCGGCTTCACGTTGCCTGCGGTGGACGCCGAGGCCGCTCCCATCGCGCTCGCCGACTATCGCGGCAAGGTGCTCTACTTGGAGTTCTGGTCGAGCTGGTGCGTGCCTTGCCGGCGGTCGATGCCCGAACTCGATGCCCTGCGGGCAAATTGGCCGCAAGAAAAGTTTGAAGTCGTCGGCCTAAATCTGGATACTCACCGCCCCGATGCGGTTCGCTTCCTTGAACGGGTTTCCATCGGTTATCCTAATGCCTTGGACCTCGGCAGCGGCACGGCTCGTCGCTATGGCGTGTCCGCGTTGCCAGCAGCGTTCATCATCAACGCCGAAGGCGTGGTGGAACTGGTGCTGAAGGGTCCGCAGACTGAGGACTTCACGCTCATCGACGGAGTGGTGGAGAGCTTGGTGAGCAAGTAGCGCAGACGAAGGTCCGCATTGCTGACCGGACAAATAGTTAAGGAATTTGCATAGATGGCATTTGCTGTTGCACTGATCATTTTGATCGTTGGCTCGGTCCTTTTTCACATTCTGAGCCCTTGGTACCTGACCCCCTTGGCCTCCAACTGGGGCATGATCGACTTCACGATCGATGTCACCTTCTGGGTGACGGGATTTGTCTTCGTCGCCGTTAACGCCTTCATGGCGTACTGCATCATCAAGTTCCGCTACAACAAGGAAAAGCGGTCCGAATACCAGCCGGAGAACCACAAGCTGGAGTTTTGGCTGACCGCTATCACCGCGGTCGGGGTCGCCGCCATGCTGGCGCCGGGCCTGATCGTCTGGGCGGAATTCGTCACCGTGCCGGAGGATGCCGACGAAATCGAGGCCATCGGCCAGCAGTGGCACTGGAGCTACCGGCTGCCGGGCGATGACGCCAAGTTCGGCAACGTGGACGCCAAGCTCATCACCGACGACAACCCCTTCGGCATGGATCCAGACGATCCCCACGGCCAGGACGACCGGCTGATCGAGAGCAACGTGGTGCATTTGCCGATTGGCCGCAACGTTAAGATCAACCTGCGCTCCAAGGACGTGCTGCACAACTTCACCGTCGCCCAGTTCCGGGTCAAGATGGACCTGGTGCCGGGCCTGGTCTCCTACCTGTGGCTCAAGCCCACCAAGGTTGGCGAGTTCGAGGTGCTGTGCGAGGAGCTGTGCGGCATCGGCCACTTCGCCATGCGCGGCAAGGTGGTGGTTGATGAGGCGGCGGACTACGAGGCTTGGTACGCTGCGCAGCCCACCTATGCCGACATCCTCGCCCGCCCGCAGGGCGATCCGGTGGCGGGGCAGGCGCAGTACGCGGTCTGCGTGGCCTGCCACGGTCCGCAAGGCGAAGGCATGCCGGTCATGAATTCGCCGAAGATCGCCGGCCAGGAGGACTGGTACCTGCGCCGCCAGCTCAACTACTACAAAATTGGCGCTCGCGGCGCCCACCCGCAGGACACCTTCGGCCAGCAGATGGCGCCCATGGTCATGACGCTGGTGGACGATCAGGCCATGGAAGACGTCATCGCCTACATCGGCACCCTGCCGGACGAGCCCGCCGAGGCCACCATCACCGGCGACGCGGAACGCGGCGAGGACCTCTGGGTCACCTGCGGTGCCTGCCACGGCCACGAAGCCCAAGGCATCAAGGCGTTGAATGCGCCGCGCATGGCGGGCATGACCGATTGGTACCTGGCCCGGCAGCTCGAGAACTTCAAGGCCGACATACGGGGCCGCCACGACGACGACCTCTACGGCTGGCAAATGGCGGAGATGGCCCGCATACTCAAGGACGACGACGCCATTAACGACGTCATCGCCTACATTAACACCTTAGGTGAAACTCAAGTCGCCGCCGCTTCGGCCGGGGCTGGCGCGGCCTACTCAGGAGCGGAGGAATAGCATGGCTCAAGTCGCCCACGATGCAGTCACCGATGCGGATCTGCGGCCGTTCGAGGTCGCCGAGGAGCCGCTTTATCACCCCAAGACCTTCATCGGCAAGTACATCTGGAGCCAAGACGCCAAGATCATTGCCATCCAGTACGGCATAACCGCCATCGGCATCGGCTTGGTGGCGCTGGTGCTTTCCATACTCATGCGCCTGCAATTGGGCTTCCCGGAGTCGTTTTCCCTGATCGATCCGGCCAACTACCTGCAGTTCGTGACCATGCACGGCATGATCATGGTCATCTACCTGCTGACGGCGCTCTTTTTGGGCGGCTTCGGCAACTACCTGATCCCGCTCATGTGCGGCGCCCGAGACATGGTGTTCCCCTACGTCAACATGATCAGCTACTGGGTCTATCTGGCCGCGGTGCTGATCCTGGTGGCCAGCTTCTTCGTTCCCGGCGGCCCCACCGGGGCGGGCTGGACGCTGTATCCGCCGCAGGCGGTGATCGGCGGCACCCCGGGCACGGGGGCGGGCATCATCCTGATGCTCATCTCGCTGTGCGTGTTCATCGTCGGCTTCACCATGGGCGGGCTCAACTACGTGGTCACTGTGCTGCAGGCGCGCACTCGGGGCATGACGCTGATGCGCCTGCCGCTGACGGTCTGGGGCATCTTCATGGCCACGGTGCTGGCGCTGCTGGCCTTTCCGGCGCTGTTCGTGAGCTGCATCATGATGATTCTCGACCGGCTAATCGGCACCAGCTTCTTCATGCCGGCGATGATTGCCGAAGGCATGCAAACCGCCTATGACGGCGGCAGCCCGATCCTCTTCCAGCACCTGTTCTGGTTCTTCGGCCATCCGGAGGTGTACATCGTTGCCCTGCCGGCCTTCGGCATCGTCTCCGACGTGCTCGCCACCCACGCCCGCAAGAACATCTTCGGCTACCGGATGATGGTTTGGGCCATCGTCGCGATCGGGGCGCTTAGCTTCATTGTCTGGGCGCACCACATGTACGTGAGCGGCATGAACCCCTACTTCGGCTTCTTTTTCGCCACCACCACGCTGATCATCGCCGTCCCAACCGCCATCAAGGTGTACAACTGGGTGCTGACCCTGTGGCGGGGCAACATTCAACTGACTGTGCCCATGCTGTTCGCCATCGGCTTCATCTTCACCTTCATCAACGGCGGGCTGACAGGGTTGTTCCTAGGCAACGTCACGGTCGATCTGCCGCTGTCGGACACCTACTTCGTGGTGGCCCACTTCCACATGGTGATGGCGGTTTCGCCGGTGCTGGTGGTGTTCGGCGCCATCTACCACTGGTATCCGAAGATCACCGGCAGGATGTTCGACGAGACCTTGGGCAAGATCCACTTCTGGATCACCTTCCTCGGCACCTACGCCATCTACTACCCCATGCACTACTTGGGCTTTGAAGGCGTGCCCCGGCGCTATTACGCCTACGGCGAAACCGCCTTCATGTCGGAGTCGGCACAGGACTTGAACGTGGCCATCTCCATCGCCGCCATCGTCGTCGCCTTGGCGCAGGTGATCTTCATCTACAACGTCATCAAGAGCCTGTTCAGCGGCGAGAAGGCGGGCCACAACCCGTGGAAGGCGACCACCTTGGAGTGGCAAACCCCGCATACGCCGCCGCGGCACGGCAACTTCGATGAGGACAAACTGCCGTCGGTCTATCGGTGGGCCTACGACTACGGGGTGCCGGGAGCGAAGGAGGACTTCATCCCGCAAAACGTACCGTCCGAGGAAATGGCCGCTGCCCGTGCCCATGGCGAGGCCCGTGCCCAAGGCGAGGCCCGTGCCCAAGGCGAGACCAAGACGGACGGCTGATCCATGACTGCGACGCTCGTGTTCTTGGCCCTTCTCATGGGGGCTGTGGTTTGGTGGCTGGTACGCCAGACCATCAACGTCAAGCCTTGGGTGGCCAGCGCGCCCTCGGGTGCGCAGGAGGGGGTGGGGTTCCCGGCGCCTCCAAAAGTGGCGTTGGGTGTGCTGCTGGCCGTCATCACCTCGCTGTTCGCGCTGTTCGTCAGCGCCTACTCCATCCGCATGGAACTGTCGGATTGGCGTCCTCTGCCGGAGCCGGACCTGCTGTGGGTCAACACGGCCATCCTGTTCGTTGGCAGCCTCGGGCTGCAATGGGCATGGCGGGGCGCAGCCCGGGAGCAATGGCCGGCCATCCGCGTTGGGCTGGTGGTTGGCGGCGGCTGCGCCTTGGCCTTCATGGCGGGTCAAGTCTTGGCTTGGCAGGGCCTTGCGGCCTCCGGCTACCTGCTGGCCAGCAACCCAGCCAATTCGTTTTTCTACGTCCTCACCGGGCTGCATGTCCTGCATCTGCTCGGCGGTCTGGTGGCGCTGGCCCGAACCTCGGGCCATGCCTGGGCGGGGGCGCTGGCGAAGACTCGGCTGGGCGTTGAGCTTTGCGCCGTTTACTGGCACTTCCTGTTCGTGGTCTGGCTCATCCTGTTTGGCTTGATGCTTTCGACCTGAGCCGATAAGCGGACGGTCGGAACCTGAACTTTTTTCCATTCGTATTCACTCACACTCACTCACATCACAAAAGGAAAGCAATGACGTGGCTGAATCAGTAGCCCTGGCGCCGGGAATCAAGGGCATTGTTGACGATTGGTCCTCCGACCAGCGGGCGTTCAAGAACGTGCCCTGGGGCAAGGCCATGATGTGGATCTTCCTGCTGAGCGACACCTTCATCTTTTCCTGCTTCCTGGTGTCCTACATGACCGTGCGCATGTCCACCACGACGCCCTGGCCCAACCCCAGCGAGGTGTTCGGCTTGGAGTTCCTGGGCACGCCGGTTCCATTGCTACTGATCGCCATCATGACCTTCGTGCTCATCACCAGCAGCGGCACCATGGCCATGGCAGTGAAGTTCGGCTACGAACGGCGCAAGGTGCCGACCTTCTGGCTGCTGCTGACGACCGCCGTGCTTGGCGCCACCTTCGTGGGCATGCAGGCCTTCGAGTGGACCAAGCTGATCGTCGATGAGGGGGTGCGACCCTGGAGCAATCCGATGGGCGCGCCGCAGTTCGGGGCCGCCTTCTTCATGATCACCGGCTTCCACGGCACCCACGTGTCGTTCGGCGTGCTGTTCCTGTTCATCACCGCCTTCAAGGTGCGGCGCGGTGATTTGGACAAGGAAACGCCGGGCTTCATGACCGGGCGCAAGAACCGCTATGAGATCGTCGAGACGATGGGCCTCTACTGGCACTTCGTTGACCTCGTGTGGGTCTTTATTTTCGCTTTCTTCTACCTTTGGTAGTTCATACGACCAGCAGGGAATTCAATCGATGTCAGACCAAGGCCAACAACATCCGATCTCCATCTACTTCTGGGTATGGGGCTTGCTGTTCGTGCTCAGCGCCGCCTCCTACATGGTGGATTACGTGGCATTCCAGGGCTATGTGCGCTGGACGCTCATCATCATCTTCATGATGCTCAAGGCGGGCCTGATCGTCGCCATCTTCATGCACATGATGTGGGAACGGATGGCGCTGATCTACGCCATCCTCGTGCCTACCCTAGTGCTGATCGTGCTGGTGGGCCTGATGGCCGGCGAGGCCGACTACACCTGGCTCACGCGCGAGGAGTTCTTCACGCCCTTTAGCTGGGACTAGCCGGGACTAGCCGGGACTAGCCGGGACTAGCCGGAACGACGGACCCCGCGGGCGCTGCGGCCGTTTAGGACGGGATTGCCACCCAAACGTTGCACCAGCCCTTGGCGGCAACCAGCTTGCCGGGGAAGATGGCGCAGGTACCCCAGCCTTCGCTGGTGGCCTTGTATTGAACGCAGTTGTCGCAGAGCTGGCCGTCCGCATATTTCGGGTACTTGGCGGTATCCACGTCGTCCACGGAGTGCTTGTAGCCCAAGGCCATCGCCATGGGGTCGTCTTCGGTGATCTCGACCTCGCCAGCGGCCCAAGCGCTTGAACTGGCCAACAGGTTGGCGGCGGGTATGGCGCCAAGTGTCAGGGCGCTTTTCTTCAAAAATGAACGGCGTTGCAGCATCAGTATCCTCGTAGTTTGCTTGGATTGAAGTTCTGGATGGGCCAGCGATTTCCAGTGCCCTGTCCCGCGAATAAGTGTGATTATGCGTGGCCGTTTCGGCCCCCGGCTGCGTTGCTCCTCCTTGTGTGGGGCCTGCCACACCGCGTCGTCGCGCCTTGCCGGGAACCCAAACGGCCTAGCGCCTAAAACCCACTTATTCGCGGGACAGGGCACGGGCCAGCGGCATTATACACGTCGGCGGCGCTATACTGGCGATCTCATGGGATTCGAATTCACCAAGCGGGGTAGAGCACTAGTCCGCTTTGCCTTCAGTGCCTGCCTAGCGGTCTTGCCGGTTGGAGCGGGCGCTGACTTTGGGCCCATCGATGCTCAGGACTGGAATGCCGCCAAGGCCCGCCATCTTCTGGAACGGGCTGGGTTCGGAGGCACCCCGTCGGAAGTGGCCGCGTTGGCGGCGCTGACGCCTGAAGCCGCCGTGCGCCGCTTGGTGTACTTCGAGGGAGTTGCGGAGACGAAGCTGCCGGACTTTGAACCGTCGGGCATCTTTGACGAAGGGCTCGACCCCTTTCCCCCCAGCCGTCCGGCCACCACCGATTTGGCCCGCCGGCAGGGCGGAGCACTCGGCATCCAGGCCAAGCCGACCGGCAACCGGCCTTTGCAGCCGGTGGTCAACGCCTTTTTCTACTGGCTGCGCGCCAGCCGCTTGGAAACCGACCGGGTTGCCTACTGGTGGGCAAACCGCATGCTCCTAAGCTCCCGTCCGCTCCAGGAGCGGATGGCGCTGTTTTGGCACGGGCACTTTGCCACCAACGAGGACAAGGTGCGCGACTACCGCAAGATGCTCAAGCAACTGCGGCTCTTTCAGCGATTGGGCCTCGGCGATTTCCGCACCCTGTTGATTGGCGTGGCCCAGGATCCGGCGATGCTGGCCTTCCTGGATGCGGGGGTCAACGTCAAGGGTTCGCCGAATGAGAACTTCGCCCGGGAAATCATGGAGCTGTTCACCATGGGTGTCGGCCACTACGGCGAAGCCGATGTGCGCGAAGCCGCCCGCGCTTTCACTGGCTGGAACTACCGGGGGCTCGACTTTGACTTACAAGCCGAGGCCCACGACGGCGGCATCAAGCGCTTTCTGGGCCAGGAGGGACGCTTCGACGGTGTGGACGTCATTGACATCATCCTGGCCCAAGACGCGGCTGCCGAGTTCATCGCCAGCAAGCTCCACCGGCACTTCGTGGGCGAGGCGCTCAGCCCTGACGGCCGGCGGGAACTTGGCGCTTGGTTGAAGGCGGCCAACTACGACATCGCCGCCTTTCTGGAGCGGCTGTTCCTGTCGCGCCGCTTCTACGCAGCCGATGTGATGGGCACCCGCATCAAGGGCCCGGTTGAATTCGTCGTCTCGACCTACCGCAAGTTGGGCCTTGAAGCCGTGCCCGGCGCGCCGGATTTCAACACCATCACCGAGTCCCTGGGCCAGCGATTGATGCATCCGCCCACGGTGGCGGGCTGGAGCGAAGGCCGCAGTTGGATCACCCCGAGCCTGCTCTTCGAGCGGGGCAACTTTGTGCTTGACCTGGCATTTCCGGACATCGCCTTCGTTCCCCCGGATCGCTATCCAAGCTACGGCGCGGAAATACTGAGCGTCCACGAGCGCCTGCGCGCCGGCATGGACATCAGCCGGGCGACCCTGCCTGCGGCCATGGTGGGTGGCGGCATGGACTCCGAGGAGATGGCGGCATCCAACCTGCTCGCCGACCGCGATGAGGCTTTCAACACCCGTTACGGCAGCTACCGGGGCTGGCAGATGGCCATTGAGCGGGTCAAGCCCATACCCCGCCATACGGCCCGTCTTGACTTGACGGGCATGGTGCTTCGGGAGGGCTTGGAAACCCCTCGGGAGGTGGTCGGCTACCTAGTGGAGCGATTCTTCTCCGTTGCGCCGAACCCCGCGACGCAAGGTGCGCTGGCCGACCACCTTGAGGCGGAGTTGGGTACCAGCGACATTCGCGCCGCGGCCTCGTATCTGGAGGAGCCGCTTAGGCTTCTGCTGCATGCGCTGCTCAGCCGTCCTGAGTATCAATTGGGCTGACGTCGGGCTGGAAAAGTGGAGGGATCAATGTTCAATCGCCGAAGCCTGTTGAAGAGCGGCATCGCGGCGACGGCGGCGCTGGCTACGGCGCCCGTCTTCGACCGCCGCGCTTGGGCAGCGCCGCGGCGGGATGAGGAGGATCGAATCCTAGTGGTGGTTGAGCTTTCCGGGGGCAACGACGGATTGAACACCGTGGTGCCTCACGGCGATGACGCCTACTACCGGCAGCGTCCCACCATCGGCATCAAGGCGGATGAGCTGCTTAGGCTGGACGACGAGTTCGGCTTCAACCCCGGCATGCTGGGCTTTGAGCGGCTCTGGCGCAGCGGCGACCTGGCCATCGTCCACGGCTGCGGTTACGAGCAGCCGTCTTACTCCCACTTCACCTCGATGGCCTATTGGCATACCGGCGTGCCCGGGGGAGGCGATGAATTCGGTTGGCTGGGCCGTTTGGCGGACGCCTTGGGCGAAAACGGCGGCGCCGGAGCGGAACTGCTCATCAACATCGCCTCGGCGCAGTCCCTGGCGGTCAAGAGCCGTCGGCATACGCCAGTGGTCTTCGACGATCCCGAGCGCTTTCAACGCCGCGCCTTCCACTCGCAGCAGGCGCTGATGGCGCGCATCGACCCCGCCGACGGCAACGCCGCGCGTGCTTACCTCAACGACGTGGCCAAGAGCGCTCTTGGCGCGTCCGTGCGGATTCGCAAAGCTTGGTCGGACTACCGCTCGCCGGTGGACTATGGCATCGCCCCCATGGACCTGCCCAAGGTGGCGGCCTGCATCGGGGCGGGATTGCCGGCCCGCATCTACCACGTCGCTTTCCGCAACAACGCCTTCGACACCCATGTGCAGCAGAGCGCCCTGCACCGACGGCTCCTAAGCTACGCCTGCGACGGCATTCACGGCTTCATCCGCGACTTGGAACGCCTAGGGCAGGCAGATCGGGTGGTGGTGCTGGTGCATTCCGAGTTCGGTCGCCGCGTGCCGGAGAACACCAATCTCGGCACCGACCACGGCACCGCCAACCTCATGTTCCTGGCTGGCAAGCCGATCAAGGGCGGCCACTACGGCAAGTCGCCGAGCCTGACGCAACTGACCGATGGCGAAAACCTGGTCCACACCGTGGATTTCCGCCGCGTGTACGCCACAGCCATTGATGGCTGGATGCAGCCGGGCGCCGCGTCGACGGTGCTCAAAGGGCGGTTCGAGCCCCTGCCGGCCTTCTTTTGACGAGGTACTGCGACTACAGTCGCTGGTTGAATTCCACCATGTTGCCGCTGGGATCGTGGGTAAAGGCCTGACGGCACACGCCGGCGATTTCGAAGGGCTTTGAGCACTTCAATCCAGCGCCCTCCAAGGTTGCCTTGACGCTGTCCACGTCCGCCACCTTGAAGGCGAAGTGCTGCTCCTTGAGCGGCGGCCCGGAGTCGATGCCGATCAGATGAACCTCCTGCGCGCCGCTGCGCAGCCAAGCGCCGGGGAACGCGAAGTCGGGCCGGTCAAGCTTCTCCATGCCGAGCAGATCGACGTAGAAGCCCAACGCCTCATCGACATCCTTGACGTTGATCGACACATGATGAATGCCTTCAAGTTGCATGCTCTTCTCCGCATTGCAATGCCAAACAACTTAGCGCACTATGCGCGCCGTGTTCAACGGAAAGCAATGAGGTGATCGTGCATTTATCTATTGATGGGGGAGCTAACGGGGCGTAGCTCCGGATCGACGAGAGGGCGGTCGCCGGGCGCAATAGTTGCTCCGTGCGACAACCTCATCCCGCGATCAGGAGAATAAGTCCCTGACTGTCCCTCACTGAGCTGGGCCCCGCCCCGAAAGGCGCGGGGCTCCAGCTTCCAGCCCGCACTAACTAATCCACCGAACTCATCCCGAGAACCTCACCCATCCGCAGGGCGGTTTTCTCCATGTTGGTCAGCACTATGCCAGACTTGTTCAGGTTGTAGCCGGTGATGTTGACCGCCCGGATCAGGTAGCGGTTTGCCGCTCCGTTTTCATCTTGATCGACATCGATGATGTTGATGCAGGCGTTGTCCTGCTCGATGCTCACCCGGCCTTGCCACTGCAGATTCAGCACATGGTTGAGAATGGAGCGATTGACCGCGCCGTGCAGCACTAGAAGCAGGTGGGTCCAGTCATCGGCAGCCACCAGCGCATCGAACGCCGGATGGACCCGCGCATCAAAGTCGGCGAAGGGCTCGCCGCCGAGGAAGCGCCCTTCGGGGGCATCGCCGCCTGCCCAAGGGTTGGCCACATCGGCCAGCCAAGCGAGCGGGTCGGCGGGGGGCTCGACGGCGTTTCCCGGACGAATCTCCTCCAGTTCGGGAACCGTCTCAAGCGCTGGCTCCTCCCGTCCGGCTAGCACCAGGGTGGCAGTCTCCAAGGTTCGTGGCAGGCCGGAGCAGATGGCTCGGTCAAAGGGAATGCTGGCCAGCAGGCCCGCCTGTTTGCGGGCCTGAACTCGTCCCAAGGGCGTGAGCGCGACCTGTCTTTCGTTGTCAGTCACCGAGCCGTCTTCTTGAATGTAGGCGGCCTCGGCATGGCGCATGAGGTAGATGCGCCGTCTTCTCGGCGGGTTGAGCATGGGCGTTCCTTGGCGGCGTGGAAGGAAGCACGGTGACGCAAGGGGGGCGCGCGCGTCAAGGCGAACCCGCTGCGCGGGTTCGTTGGAGTTTCGCTGGCGCGAAACTCCGGAGTGAAAACTCCGGTTTTCCTTGCCGGGTTTTCGTGTTTCACTATCCCAACAAGTTGATGACGGATTGGGGAGGTCATTGCGCAATGGGCATTCTGGATGGCAAGACCGCGGTGGTCACAGGCGCTGCGGTGGGGCTGGGCAACGCCTTTGCCCGAGCCTTGGCGGATGAAGGGGCGGCGGTGGCCGTGTGCGACGTGCGGCCGGACATCGAGGGTTTCGCCGATCAGGTCAACGCGCCGGTATTGGCTGCGCAGGCGGACGTATCCGATGCCGAAGCGGTACGCGGCTTCATCGACCAAACGCTGCAGCGCTTTGGGCGGATCGACGTTTTGGTCAGCAACGCCGGCGTCTGGGCGGCGTCGGAGGCTTCGGACTCCATCGACAAGACGTTGCGCGACGCGGCCAGCCTGATTGGCACCAACTTGAAGGGCGTGTTCCTCTGTGGACGGGCGGTGATCCCGGCCATGATTCGCCAAGGCGGCGGTCACATCATCAACATCAATACCGACCATGTGCATACCTGCGGCGCACCCTTCGAGGAATCCCAGTGCAATGTGTCTAACTGCCCATTCCCAGACACCATCCCCCGCCCGACCGGAGGCGGACCTGCCATGGACCTCTACGACGCCGCCAAGTGGGGCATCAACGGCCTCACCTTCGGTTGGTGCCAGGCGCTCAAGCCGCACAACATTCGTGTCAACGGCCTGTGCATGGGTGCCACGGATTCCCACATGCTGCGCGGCTTCCACAACTTCGACCCGCCTCCGGAGGAGGAGGCGAGCTGGATGAGGCCTGAGGACATCGCTCGGGTCATGATCGAGATGATCGCCGAAGGGCCAAAGGGCCGCACCGGTGAGAACATCGGCTTTTGCATGGGGCGTCCGGTGGAGCTGCCACCGCCGCGGGTCAATCCGTACTTCATTGAGTCTGGGAGGGCAAGCTGATGGGCGCCTTGGATGGTCGATCAGCCATTGTCACGGGCGGCGCCACAGGTCTCGGCCGGGCCTTCGTGGAGGCGCTAGCGGGCGAGGGCGCCAACGTAACCTTCTGCGACCTCTTGGCCGAATCACCGGACATCGCTGCTGAAGTACCCGGACCCGGCGCCGTGCAGGGCATCGTCGCCGATGTCTCCAAGCTCCAAGACCTGCAGCGCCTCACCGCTGCGGCCCAAAACGCCTTCGGCGGTGTGGACCTGTTGGTCAACAACGCCGGGCGGTGGCGGGAAACGCTGGTGACCGATCCGTACGGGAAGGCGGTGGCGGATTGGGACTTCATCATGGACGCCAACCTGATGGGTGTCCTGCTGCTGTCGCGGCTCTGCGTGCCGCTGATCATCGAAGCGGGCGGTGGCGACATCGTCAACATCAGCACCTATTACGTTCTGCCTGCCAAGAGCCCGGGCACCAACAACCCGGACACCGACCTCTACAACGCCTCCAAATGGGCGCTCAACGGCTTCACCCAAGCTTGGTCGCGCTCCCTTGAGGAGCACAACATGCGCGTCAACGCGCTGTGCATGGGTGCGACGGACACCGCCATGCTGCGGGGCTTATGGGATGGTGAGCCGCCTGCGGAGCAAGTCGCCACGTGGATGCGCCCGGAACAAATTGCCCAGCAATTGCTTGACCTGCTCGCCGATGGCCGCAGCGGTGAGAACATCGGCGCTTGGGTGGGCGAGCCGGTGGAGCTCGGGCCGCGCAAGCCTGCGCACCGGACGGTGACCGGGTAGGAGGTGAGTCCGACGGGCCAAGATCACTTTGGTGACGGCACGATGGTGTCGACAACGCCGTTGATCTCCATCGTCGTGATTTTCCATGACATGGTCCGGGAGGCGGAGCGAACGCTGCTGTCGCTGTCTGCAGCCTATCAGTCGGTGGATTTCCCCTATCAGGTCATGGCCGTGGACAACGGTTCCGCCCAGCCTTTGAGCGAAGCGCGGGTGCGCCGCTTTGGGCCACAGTTTGAGCATCACTTCTTCGCCACCTCATCACCCTCACCCTGCGCGGCGGTCAATTGGGCCGTGGAGCGGGTGGCGGCGGACCACGTTGCGGTGCTGGTTGACGGCGCCCGCATCCTCAGCCCCGGAGTGTTGAACCTGTTCGCCGCTAGCATCAGGGGCTTTGACTGCCCGTTCACCTATACGCTCGGCTTCCATCTTGGCGATGAACTGCAGAACCTGTCCGTCGCCAAGGGATACGACCAGGCGGTGGAGGATGCGCTGCTTGACGAGGCGGGCTGGGAGGACGATGGCTACCGGTTGTTCCGCATCGCCTGCCTGGCTGCTTCCTCGGAAGCGGGTTACTTCGGGACGCTGCAGGAAAGCAACTGCTTCCTGGTTCCGCGCGCCCTGTTCACCAGCTTGGGCGGTTTCAATGAAGCCTTTCAAAGTCCTGGCGGCGGCTTGGTCAATCTGGATTTCTTCCAGCGGGCGAACCGCCATCCGGCGACGACCCCCATTGCCTTGTTGGGAGAGGGCTCGTTTCACCAGTTTCACGGGGGCGTGGCCACCAACGTGCCCATGAGCGACCATCCTTGGGCGCGATACCAAGCAGAGTACCAAGCCATCTACGGCCACCCTTGGGAGAAGGATGAGGGCGTTGAGGCCGTCTGGCTTGGCCGCTTGCATCCCCTAGCGCGGCGCTTTGTGTTGGGCTAGTTTTCTTGATCGCGGGGCAAGGCCGCTGCCCGAGTCAGCTTGTGCGCCCGGCGACCGCCCTTCCGTCGGTCTAGGGCTTCGTCGCGTTAGCAACTTGATAAGCGATTAAGCAGGCCCCATATTCGCTTTCATCGGCGAACTTGACACCAAGGATGATGCGATGTCCCGACTGCAACTGGCGCTCAACGTCACCAACCTGGACGAGGCGGTGGCGTTCTACTCAAGGTTGTTTGCCACTGCTCCGGCGAAGGTGAAGCCGGGATACGCCAACTTCGCCATCGTCGATCCGCCGCTGAAGCTGGTGCTGTTCGAGGCCCCGCCGGGCGCCACGATCAATCACCTGGGGGTTGAGGTTGATAGCGCCGAAGAGGTTGTGTCGGCGGAACGACGCCTATCCCAGGCCCAGCTCAAGACCACCGGAGTCGATGAAACCATCTGCTGCTTCGCCGAGAAGGCGGAGACTTGGGTTGCCGACCCCGACGGCGTTCGCTGGGAGTGGTACGTCAAGACGGGGGATGCCGAGCAGGCTCACAACACTGTTGTTCGCTCCCTAGAGCGACAGGTCGAATCCGCGCCGAGCAAATGCTGCGCCTGATCGCGAATCCTAAGCCTTAGCGCCCAACAACACCCCGGCGTCCCTCAGCCGAACCAGAATGGCTGCGCCTTCTTGGTGAATACGGGTCTTAGGGGTGCTTGGAAACGCCTCGGCCAGGCGGTCGAGGGCTTGTTGCCCGGTGTTGCCATCGCGCAAGAGCTCCAGCAAGCGATGGGTCAGGGCATTGGAGGCCATGAAACCAACCGAATCGTCGGCTCGCCGCCAAGCGATGAGCCAAGTGGGCTTGGGGTGCACGTCATCGGCTCGGCTCTCGGCGGTAATCTGATGGACCGGGTAGCGGTAGGACAAAGGCCAAGCCAGCGGGGAGACCGCAACGGATTGGGCCAATAGGTCGCCTTCGGAGTCAATCGGTTGTTCGGGGGAGGGCGCTTCGGCTCTGCGCAAGACGGTTGGCACTCGCTCGTAGTGGCAGAGTTCAAGCAGGAAGCCCGGCACTTCCGGTGGGGCATCGTTCTCAAGGAAAGCCAGGAATTCTTGGCCGATTTCCCGGAAGTAGGGCGATTCACAGCCGTGGCGTTCCAAGAAGGTCCGCACCAAGGCGTTCCAGAGCGGGTCGCCAAGCAGCTTCTTCGCTACCGGAAAGGCCCCGGCCAGGAATCGCTCAACGTTGTTGCGGATGAGGTCCTCATACACTTGCATCCGCGATGGCGGCACGTCCAAGGGCGTGGAGTGGGCGGCAGGGCTTCTGACGCGGCCTGCGAACTGGCGCTGAAGGCGCAGAAATTCAGGCGTCGCCACGGGTGCTCGGCGCGATCTTCGCCTGTTCCGCACGAATTTGCGCCACTTCGGCGACCAGGTCGGCGAAGGGCGGGAAATTGAAGTCCCTTTCGAGCACGGTCGGCAGGGCGCCGAAACGCTGGTAGGCCTCGCCCAGCAGTGCCCAGACCGGCTCTATGACCGCGGCGCCGTGGGTGTCCACCCGCAGGTCGGGGCCTCTCACCGCATGGCCGGCAATGTGCAGGTAAACCGTGCGCTGGCCATCGATGCCGGCCAGGAATTCGTGCGGGTCGTACTGGAAATTGATGCTGTTGACGTAGATGTTGTTGACGTCCAGCAGCAGGTCGCAGTCGGCTTCGGCCAGCACGGCGTTGATGAACTCGAGTTCCGTCATCTCCGCGCCGGGGGTGGCGTAGCAGGACACGTTTTCGATGCCGATGCGACGTTCAAGGTGATCCTGCGCCTCACGGATGCGGCCGGCGGCGTAGCGGACCGCATCCTCGGTGAAGGGGATGGGCATCAGGTCGTAGAGGTGGCCTTGCTCGTCGCTGCACCAACTGAGGTGTTCGGTGTAGGCCCGGACTTGGTGAAGGTCCAGAAAGGCCTTCACATCGGCAAGCAGCCGATGGTCCAAGGGAGCGGGGCTGCCGATTGACAGCGACAGCCCGTGACAGGCCAGCGGGAATTGCTCGGCGATGGCTTGAAAGCGGCGACCGAGCCGGCCACCGATTCCAATCCAGTTTTCCGGTGCCAGCTCAAGGAAGTCCAAGGCCGGCCGCGGGGTGGCGATGAGATCGTCAAGCAAAGCCCGGCGCAGGCCAAGGCCTGCGCCGGATAAGGCGGAACTCATCGCGTTGCGTGAATGGCGCTAGCGCCTACTCGTCCTCGCCGCAGGTGCCTTCGCCGCAGGAGCCTTCCTCTTCATCCTTGTCGCCGCAAGAACCTTCACCGCAGGAGCCTTCCTCGTCATCCTTGTCGCCGCAGGAGCCTTCAGCGTCGTCCTTTTCGCCACAGGAGCCCTCCCCGCCATGAGCGTCCGCCAATAGGTCGTAGCGGGGTTCCAGCTCTTCGGCAGCGAACAGATCACCTTCGGTGTCGGCGAGGGTGGTCATGGCCATCGATGCTGCGAAGGCGGCGCCGACAGCTAGGGCAACGGGCTTGATTTTGTCATTCGGCATTTGCAATTCTCCGGTTGTGTTTGACGATGCCTGTTGGCAGGCTCGCTTGCCAGTATAGCGCTGTTTTCCGGTGCGAACACGCGAACCCGCTTCGCGGATTCGTTTGAAGTTTCGCTGACGCGAAACTCCGTGCCGGATAATGCGGGGGGCTCCGATGTGCTTCTGAACCGGAACACCAGCGCAAGCCAACACTTTCCGTCAGCGCAATCCGGCTTCCCGTTCCGCATCAAGCAGGCGCTGCTCCATCTTCTTCACCGAAATCACGCCCTTTATTGCCAACG
>JAPPIX010000197.1:794-11073 GCA_028820495.1 Gammaproteobacteria bacterium | reverse complement strand
TCAAGCAGGCGCTGCTCCATCTTCTTCACCGAAATCACGCCCTTTATTGCCAACGCCTCTGCGAACAATGCGACCCGCAATTCCTCCAAGTCGAAATGCAATTCGCGCCATTTGTCCTTGGGGTGGCGTTCTGATTCGTGAAGCTGAGATAGGCGCGCCTCAAAGGCCTTGACTTGGGCCATGCGCTCGGCGTCGCGCTGCGTATGGCCTTGCAGTTTTGCCAGGCGATGGTCGGCGGCCTGAAGGAATCTGGCCAGGTGGGGCAGCCGCATGCTAGGCGTGCGTTGCAGCAGGTCCAGCGGCGTTAGCGCCTTCACCTGGCCGACCACATCGTCGCGGGCGGCGCGGAATGCGGGTGAGGCCAAGCTCTCAGTGCGTGCGAGGACCCGAGCCCGGGTTTGCAGGATGTCTCCAAGGTGGGTGACGGTCTCGGTGAAGACATCAGCGAGCCTTGGCCGCTCCGCCTTCAGGAGCGCATCGAACGCTTCCTTCGTGGCGGGCAGGGGGCGCTTCTCGAAGTAGCAGCGCCAAGCCACCGCCAACATCAGGGAATCGACCAGCTCGCGGGTGCCGCCGATCACCGAGGCGTGCGCCACGAGGCCCGGATCCTTGAGAACCTGACGCTCGAAGAAACGCCTCGGCTTGCCCAATGCGAGCCAAGCCAAGCGGGGATAGCCGCCCCGGTTGGCCTCGGCTTGCTCCCTGCGGGTGGCGCAGATGCGCAAGTCCACCGCATCGCCGCGGTCAACGAGCGCGGGATAGCCCACCAAGGCGCCGGCGCCGTCACCCAGCGCCGTCTCAGCGGGCATCCCATCGTCGGGGAAGGCGGTGAGGCCATCTCGTTCATGCTCGCGGCCGGCTCCTTGGGCCACCCGCGTCCGCGCCTGCTTGAGGAACCGCTGCTGCAGGGCAGCCAGTTCCCGGCCTTGGGCGAGCACGGTGCCGCGCTCGTCGATGACGCGAACGTTCATCAGCAAATGCGTTGGAAGGCGTGCCCTGTTCCAAGCCGAGGGTGCGACGCGAACGCCAAGCTGGCGCTCCATCACGCTGGCTAGGGTCGCTCGAAAGGGGCTTTGGCGGTAGCAGCCGGGAGCGGCCAGGGCGGGCGTGATGCGCTCTGCGGTCTCCGTGATGGGGGCGAGCCGCCGACGCGCCGCCTTGGGCAGGCTGCGCAGCCAGGCTTCCACCAGCCTCGGCAGGAAGCCGGGCACCGACCACTCCAGGGCCTCCTCGTCGATGGCTTGCAGGGTGCCCAAGGGCACGTCCACGTTGATGCCGTCGTCGGCCTCGCCCGGTGCGAAGCGGTAGTGCAGGCGCAGTTCGGTCCCGGCCAAGTGGAGCCGTGCCGGATAGTCGTCGGGCGATGGATTGGCGTTGCCGCTCAGCAGATCGTCGCGGGCCATTCTTAGGCTGTCGTCCGCCCGCTTACCGCCTTGGTCGAGCCAATTTCGCAGTGACCCGAGGCCGGTCACGTCCGGCGGCAGCCGTTGGTCGTAGAAGGCGCATTGATCGGATTCGGATGCCAGCAGGTCCCGCCGCCTTCCTTTTTCCTCCCAATCGAGAATTTGGGCAGCCAACTGCCGGTTGTGCTTCAGGAAGGGAAGGGGCGGCTCTGGGGCGTCCTCCCACGTGCCACCACCGACTAGACCGTCGCGAATGAGTATTTGCCGGGCTGCCGGCCCATCGATGGGGGCGTAGCGTACAGGGCGGCGTTCAACGATCTTCAAGCCGTAGAGCAGCACCGTCTCAAAAGCCATCGCCTCGCCGCGCTTGGCACTCCAATGGGGGTCGCTGTAGGAACGGCGCAGCAGGTGGCTGGCCGCCGTCTCCAGCCAGCGCGCTTCGATGGCGGCGGCGTTGCGGGCATACACCCGTTGGGTTTCGCTCACTTCCGCCGCCATGATCCACTCCGGAGTGCGTCCGGCCAAGCAGGAGCCCGGAAAAATCCGCAGCTTGAGATGGCGAGCGCCGAGGTAGGCGCCCCGCTCGTCATGGCGGGCCACGAGGCTCAAGGCGCCCTGCAGCAGGGCCCGGTGGATGTTCGCGTAGTCGACCGCCTTTTGGTTGAGCCGCAGGCCGAGTTGCTGCTGCACCGTCAGCAGTTGACGATGCACCTCCCGCCATTCCCTAATCCGCGCGGGATTGAGGAAGGCCGACTTCAGCGCCGCCGTGAAGCCTCGGCGGGTGCTGCCTTGGCGGGTTTCCTCCAGCCAAGCCCATAGGTTGAGAATGGCCATGAAGTCGGAGCGCTTGTCGGCGAAGGCGGCGTGGGCTTGGTCCGCTTGGGCGCTGGCGTTCAATGGCCGCTCCCGAGGGTCGGGGACGGCCAGCGCCGCGGCGATGATGCTGACCTCACGCAGCGCCCCGAACTTGGCTGCAGCGATGAGCATGCGGCTGAGGCGGGGATCCAACGGAAAGCGAGCCATGGCCCGACCCTCAGCGGTGAGCTTGCCATCGGTGAGGGCGCCGAGTTCGTGCAGCAGCGTCAGGGCATCCTTGATCGCCTTGGGTTCAGGAGGATCGAGAAAGGGGAAGCGCTCGATGTCGCCGAGGCCGAACGCCCGCATTTGCAACACCACCGAAGCGAGGTTCACTCGCTGGATTTCCGGTTCGGAGTAAGCTGGGCGCGCCGCGTAGTCCGCTTCGGCGTAGAGGCGAATGCACAGACCCGGGCCGATTCGCCCGCAACGGCCCCGGCGCTGGTCGGCGCTGGCTTGGGAAATGGGTTCGATGGGCAGCCGCTGCAGCTTGGAGCGGTAGCTGTAGCGGTTGATGCGCGCCTTGCCGGGGTCCACGACAAAGCCGATGTTGGGCACGGTGATGGAGGTTTCCGCGACGTTGGTGGCGAGCACGATGCGCCGCTTGGCACCCGGTTGAAACACCCGTTGCTGGTCGTTGGCGGAAAGGCGGGCGTAGAGCGGCAGAATGTCAAAGCGGCCGGCGAGCGCCTTGCGCAGAAACTTCGCCGACTCGAAGATTTCCCGCTCGCCGGTCTGGAAGACGAGCAGGTCTTGGGCGGCGCGCTTGGGGGATGCCTCGATGGCCTCGATGGCCCGGAGCAGGTCGGCTTGCTCATCCTCGCCCGGCTCCAAGTGGCGGGTCTCGACCGGGTGGCCGCGGCCGCTCACCTCGATGACCGGGGCGTCGCCAAAGTGCTGCGCGAAGCGGTCCACATCAATGGTTGCGCTGGTGATGATGAGCTTCAGATCCCGACGCTTGGGGAGCAGCTTGTTCAGGTAGCCGAGCAGGAAGTCGATGTTCAGGCTGCGCTCGTGCGCCTCGTCCACGATGATGGCGTCGTATCGGGAGAGCTGGCGGTCACGACGGATCTCGGTGAGCAGCAAACCGTCGGTCATCACCTTGACGGCGGTTGATTCCGCCACCCGGTCGGTGAAGCGCACCGCGAAGCCCACCTGCTGGCCGAATTCGACCTTGAGCTCCTCGGCAATGCGCTGGGCGGTGGCCCGGGCGGCGATGCGCCGCGGCTGGGTGTGGCCGATCATGGCCTTGCGGCCCAAGCCCGTCCGCAGGCAGATCTTGGGCAGCTGGGTGGTTTTGCCGGAACCGGTTTCACCGGCCACGATCACCACTTGGCGACGCGCTAGCGCATTGGCGATCTCATCCACGTGCTGGCTGATGGGCAACTCGCCGGGAAACTCGATGGCGGGCGTCCAAGCCCGCCTCGTCGCGGGCGCAGTGCGCGTTTTAGCCATCGGATCTACCGCGCCGCTACTTGGACAGGGTGTTCATCCCCTCTTCGAGCCCGCGGATGGTCAGCGGATACATGGCGCCGTTGACCAGCTTCTGGGTCATGCCCACCGAGGTGGAGTACTCCCAAGTCTCCTGCGGGGTGGGATTGATCCACACGAGCTTGTCGTAGAGCTCCGTGAAGCGGGCCATCCAGTGGGCGCCGGGCTCCTCGTTCCAGTGCTCCACGCTGCCGCCGGCGTGGGTGATCTCGTAAGGCGCCATGGTGGCATCGCCGACGAAGACCACCTTGTAGTCCTGGGCGTACTTGTTCAGCACCTCCCAAGTGGGGATGCGCTCGGTCATGCGGCGGCGGTTGTCCTTCCACACCGATTCGTAGATGAAGTTGTGGAAGTAGAAGCTCTGCATGTGCCTGAACTCAGTGCGGGTGGCCGAGAACAGCTCCTCGCAAATCTTGACGTGGGCGTCCATCGAGCCGCCGATGTCCAGAAACAGCAGCACCTTGACCGTGTTCTTGCGTTCCGGCTGCATCTTGATGTCCAGCATGCCGCCGTTGTGGGCGGTGGAGCGGATGGTGTTGTCCATGTCCAGCTCCTCCTCCCGGCCGGTACGGGCGAACTTGCGCAGCCTTCGCAAGGCCATCTTGATGTTGCGGGTGCCGAGTTCCACGGAGTCGTCGAGGTTCTTGTACTGGCGCTCGTCCCAAACCTTCTTGGCCTTCTTCTTCTTGCCCTTGCCCATGCCTCCAGGGCCCTTGCGCCCGGTTTGGTTGGGATCGTCGCCTTCGTCGCCCTCTTGGCCCTCCTTGCCTTGATCCGCCTCGGCTTGTTCCTGGGCCTCGCGGAAGGCTTCGATCAGCTTCTCCAGGCCGCCTAGGGATTCGATCTTCTTGAGATCCTCCGGGGTCAGCGACTTCTCGAATTCCCGGCGCAGCCACTCGTCGGGGATCAGCGACTCCAGCATGCCGTGCAGGTCCTCAAGGCCCCTGAAGTAAGCGCTGAAGGCGCGGTCGAACTTGTCGTAGTTCTTCTCGTCCTTCACCAGGCAGGTGCGGGTGAGCAGGTAGAAGTCATCGAGATTGGCATAGACAAGACGGTGCTTGAGGGCGGCGAGCAGGTCCATCAGCTCGCGGATGGTGACCGGTACCCTGTACTTGCGCAGGGTGAGGAAGAGGTTGATCAGCATGGGGATTCCCGGTCTGAACGGCGCTCAGCCGCGGGCGTCGCGGCGGTTCATGAAGGCGAGCCGCTCGAGCAGGTGGACATCCTGCTCGTTCTTGACCAACGCGCCGTACAGCGGCGGAATGGCCTTGCTGGTGTCCCGGTTGGTGAGAATCTCGTCGGGAATGTCGTCTGCCATCAACAGCTTCAGCCAGTCGATCAGCTCGGAGGTGGAGGGCTTCTTCTTCAAGCCCGGCACCTTGCGCACGTCGAAGAAAATCTCCATCGCCTCCTTGACCAACTCGTTCTTGATGGACGGGAAGTGGACTTCAATGATTTCGTGCATGGTCTCCCGATCGGGGAAATTGATGTAGTGGAAGAAGCAGCGGCGCAGGAAGGCATCCGGCAGTTCCTTCTCGTTGTTGGAGGTGATCACCACGATGGGCCGCTGCTTGGCCGTGACGGTCTCGGAGAGTTCGTAAACGAAGAACTCCATGCGGTCGAGTTCCTGCAGCAGGTCGTTGGGGAACTCGATGTCGGCCTTGTCGATCTCGTCGATCAGCAGCACCACCCGCTCGTCGGATTCGAACGCCTCCCACAGCTTGCCCTTCTTGATGTAGTTGCGGATGTCCCCGACCCGCTCCTCGCCGAGCTGGGAATCGCGCAGCCTGGAGACGGCGTCGTATTCGTAGAGGCCGTTGATGGCCTTGGTGCTGGACTTGATGTGCCATTGGATGAGCCGCAGCCCCAAGGTCTTGGCGATCTCCTCCGCCAGCATGGTCTTGCCGGTGCCGGGCTCCCCCTTGACGAGCAGCGGGCGTTCGAGCTTGACCGCCGCGTCCACGGCCATGCTCAACTCGTCGGTGGAAATGTAGGTATCGGTGCTGTCAAAAATCATGCGTTATCTCTTGGGTTGTCTTGGATTGGGGGAGATGCTCGAAATTCAGCGGCTGGCCGCCGCCTTTGGAGCCGGTATTGCGAAACAACTACTTTAATGGAGCCTGGCGGGGTCAATCAAGCTCTCGACGCTGGCCCGGCCCAAGCCATGACCACAGTGCCGCCACTACCGTGGCGAGCAGGCAGGTGGCCAGCAGCAGCTTCAGGGATTGGGCGGGCTCGCCCTGCAACTGAAAGACGGCTTCGAAGAGCGCCACGATGTAGGCGGGGGCGTAGTGGCCCTCGAAATTCGGCACCGGCGCCGGCGTGAGCATCAAGGCGAGGCTCAAGGCCCGCAGCCAAATGCGCAGGAAGCGGGTGCTAAGGGAGCGGGTCAGCGTCCAGATGCCGACGAATGCCAGCAGGGCGGCGGCCAGCGCGGCAGTCCAGGCGATGGGCTCGCTCATGGTTGGTTTTGTGGGGCGTTCACGGCGCTTGCGTGCCTAGTATGGTGGCGAATTCGGCGCCAACTAGGGCGCCGCGCCAGCCTTGGTAAGTGGCTGACAGCTCGCCGGTCGACGCGTGATGGCGAAGGCAGGCCTCCAAGTCCCGCCGCCTCGACAGTAGTTCGGGCGCTAGCCCTAAGCTGGCCGCCCGGTCGAGGCCGACCGCACGCAGTTGCTTGACCAACGCGCTTTGACCGCCATTCAGCGGCCGGGGCAGAGCGGCCTCGACCGGCATCGCCCGGCCTTCGTTGTGAGCGGTAATCAACGCATCGCCGTAACGCTGGGCCAACCGGTGCGGCAGGCGCGCTTCGATGAGAGCCATGGTCAAGTTCCCATGACGGGCGAAGTGGAGGAGATGCTCGTCCCAGACCACCCGATTGCGGGGCCTGTCTTCCGCCATGGCCTGGCGTTCGCGCCAAGCGCAAAGTGCCTTGAGCGCCCCGAGTTGGGTGCCGTTCAGGCGCCAAGCGCCCTTGACGCCTAGGTAGTAGCGGTCCGGGCCTATCGTGGGCGCGGCTTCGCGCAGCGCCATGTCCTCCCGGAACCAGTCCCAGCGACCCTTGGCTTCAAGTTCGCCGCTGAGCAACCGGTGCAGGGCAGGCAGGGAGGCCACGTCTTCGCAGGCGTAGCTGACCTGCGCATCCGATAAGGGCCGGCGCAGCCAGTCGGAGCGCACTTGGTGCTTTGGCAGCAGCAAGCCGAGCAGGGCCTTGACGAGATTGGCGTAGCTGATGCTGAGATGCTCGGAGACGAAGGCGTAGGCAATTTGGGTGTCGAACAAATTGGTGGGCTGCACTCCCAGGTGGTGGGCGATCAACTCAAGGTCTTCGGAACAGGAGTGCATGATCTTGACCGTTGCCGGATCTTCGAGCGCCCGCGTCAGGGGGCGCCAGTCGTCGATCGCCAAGGGATCGATCAACCAGATCTCCGCGTCCGCCACCAGTTGGTACAACCCGGGAATGGGGTAGAAGGTATCAGTGCGCTGAAACTCCGTGTCCAGGCCGATGACGCCGTTCCAGCGCTCGGCGGCATCCGCCAGCCGCGCATTGGAGTCGATCCACTGGTGCTTGGCCATGTCAGTTCAAGCTGCGGCGGCCTTGCAGGGCGTGCATGATCGTGCCGCCATCGACGTATTCGAGCTCGCCGCCGATGGGGACGCCGTGGGCGATGCGGGTGATGCGTCCCACATCGTCCTTGATGAGGTCGGAGATGTAGAACGCGGTGGCTTCGCCTTCCACGGTCGGGTTGGTAGCCAGGATCACCTCTTCGGGTTTCCTTTCGCGCACCTTGGCGGCGAGTTGGTTCAAGCCCAGTTCCTCGGGACCTACGCCGTCGATGGGCGACAGGCGCCCGTGGAGCACGAAGTAGCGCCCGCTGTAGCCGCCCGCCTGCTCGATGGCGACGATGTCGGCCGGGGATTCGACCACGCACAGCAACGCGTCATCCCGCTTGGCATTGGCGCACAGGCGGCAGCGGCCGGTCTCGGTGAGGGTGCGGCAGTCCACGCACCAGCCCACTTCCGAGACCGCTTTGGCAAGTGTTTCGGCGAGCCGCTGCCCCCCCTCCCGGTTCTTTTGCAAGAGGTGGAAGGCCATGCGCTGGGCGCTCTTGGGGCCCACGCCGGGCAGCGCCTGCAACGCGCCGACAAGTCGTTCAAGCAGCGGGCTGAACATGATGATGGCGCCTCGGTGGGGTGTTCGGAGCGAGGGCGTCCCGCCCTCGATTGGGCTGTTGGAACGCCCTTTCCGTCGGGAAGCCGGGGATCTCCATGCAAGGCATTGCCTCGTTAGCCAGACAATTTGCGGGCTAAACCGCCTAAGCCGCCGAGGCCGCCCGCCATCTCCGACATCTTCTTCTGGTGCGCCGCCTCCACTCGGCGCGCGGCGTCGTTGGCGGCGGCGGCGATGAGTTCCTCCAGAATCTCAGACTCCTCCGGATTCATGAGGCTGGGGTCGACGCTCACCTTGAGTACTTCGTGGGCGCCGTTCATGGTCAAGCGCACCAACCCGGCGCCGCTTTCGCCGACGACTTCCGTTTTGGTTATTTCCGATTGCAGTTGTTGCATGTGCGCTTGCATCTGCTGCGCTTGGCCGAGGAGGTCGCTGAGATCGTTGATCTTCTTCATGCGCTGTCCTTCCTAGTAGTGCTTCATCAAGCTGACCCGTAGCGGTCAGCTTGAGGGAGCGCTCCTGTTCTTCACGGGTTTCCTAAGTGCCTTACGTTCTCGAGCCGGCCGTCGAATTCAGTGATCAATGACTGCACCACCTGGTCCTGCTCGAGTTGTTGCCGTGCCGCCGCCTGCTGCTCCGCTTTGAGCCGTTCCCGGTGCTTGGCGGGGGACTCGGCGGCCAGTGCGCCGGTTTCGATGCGCACCTCGACCGGTTGTCCAAGTGCCGAAGCCAGCGCCTGCTCGATTTCGGAGTTGCGTTCCCCGGAAAACAAGGCCTCTTGGGCTTCGTCGAGACGCAGGCGATAGCGGCTTGCGTCCTGGCTTATGAGCACCGAATGCTCGGCGATGGCGCGGCTTGGCCCGGACAGGTCCAGCCGCTTGAACCAGTCCAGCCACTGGGCAGCCAACGCTTCGGGGCCTTCGTCGTCCTGACTTGGCTTCGGCAGTGGGCGGGGGGATGTCTGCGCTGGGGGGGAACTGGAGCGAGGGCGTCCCGCCCTCGCATCGGGCGGCGTACTGGTCGGCGCCGAAGCCGCGTCTGAACGGCCAGTTGCCGGACTCCGTGGCGCAGGCTCGCGAGACCCGGGGCTGGGTTTCGAATCCGGCACCTGCTCGGGGCGGCTCGTTGCGGGGGGCACGGATTGGGCGCTTGCGGCATCTGGCGCGAAAGCCAGCATGCGCAGTAGGGTCATTTCGAAGACCGTTTTGGGGTCCGGACCCACCCGCATGTCGCGGTAGCCGGTCAATGCGATCTGGTAGTAGAGCTGCACCGCCTCGGCGCTTAGCGTCGAGCCGGCGCTTAGCGCCGGGCGACCGTCGGCTTGACCGAGGGCGTTGGCCACGGCGATGCCGTGCAGGGCCTGCAGCACTTCGGTTAGGGTGGCTTCGAAATCGGCAGCTCGTTCCGCCAGTTCCTGGCTGATGCGCACCACGGCTTGGGGATCGCCGCTCTCGATGGCGTCGAGCACGGCGGCGATCTCGTCGCTGCCAACCGCGCCAATCAGCTCCGCGACATCGGGCTCGGTCAATCGGCCTTGGCCGAAGGCGATGGCCTGATCGGTGACCGAGAGCGCGTCGCGCATGCTGCCCCTGGCAGCCTTGGCGATGATCTCGAGGGCCTCGGCTTCGAATTCGATGCCTTCGTCGGTCATGGCGTCAGCCAAGTAGGCGGCAATCTTCTCCCGGGCGATGTTTTTCAATTGGAACTGGAGGCAGCGCGAGAGCACCGTGATCGGGACCTTCTTCGGATCGGTGGTGGCGAGCAGGAACTTGACGTGCTCCGGAGGCTCCTCCAAGGTCTTGAGCAGGGCGTTGAAGCTTGAGGCGGAGAGCATGTGGACTTCGTCGATCAGGTAGATCTTGTAGCGCCCTCGGGTCGGCAGGTACTGGGCGTTGTCGAGCAGTTCGCGGGTGTCGTCCACCCGGGTGCGCGATGCGGCATCCACCTCGATCAGATCGACGAAGCGGTTCTCCTGCACCTCCCGGCAAACCGAGCACTCCCCGCATGGCGATGCGCTGACGCCCGCTTCACAGTTCAGGCATTTGGCGAGGATGCGGGCGATGGTGGTCTTGCCGACGCCCCGGGTGCCGGTGAACAGGTACGCATGGTGCAAGCGGCCTGAATCAAGGCCGTGCCGCAGCGCCCGGACGATGTGATCCTGGCCCACGAGGCTGGCGAAGTCCGCCGGACGCAGCTTCCGGGCTAGTACCTGGTAGCTCATTGACCCTATTCTAGCCCGAATGCGCACCCGCTTTGCGGGTGCGTTGGAGTTTCGCCGGCGCGCAAAACACCCCCCCCGGAAGCGGTTAGGTTGAGAAAATTTTACGAACCCACCCCCGTTAAACGGGGGGTTTTTATT
>JAPPIX010000197.1:0-784 GCA_028820495.1 Gammaproteobacteria bacterium | reverse complement strand
CCCCCCGGCCCGCCGCTGCGGTCTTTTCCTGTTTCACCTAATTCACCATTTCCCCCCCCTATCCCCCCCGGGGTGGGGGGGGGTTTTGGTTTGGCGGGCCCCAAAACCCCCGCGCCAGCTGACTGGGATGGATTGCGAAATGTTTCCGAACCGAGGCAGATGATCCGTGGGTTTTAATGGGGCGAATCTGGTCATTGGCCACCGGGGGGCTGCTGGGCTTGCCCCGGAGAACACGCTGGATGGCTTCCGCCGCGCTGCAGCGCTTGGGGTGGATGCCGTGGAATTGGACGTGCACGCCTTGGACGGCGCGCTCGTCGTGATCCATGACGATACCCTGGACCGGACCACCTCCGGCCAAGGTCCGCTGCAAGCGCAAAGCCTGGCCGCGCTGCGCTGCCTTGATGCGGGCGACGGCCAGCGCGTGCCGCTGCTCGAGGAGGTCTTTGCGGCCTTGCCAGTCAATGTGGGCGTCAACATCGAGCTCAAGGCGCGCGGCACCGCCGAATTGGCTGTGCCCTTGGCGGAGGCTGAACTCGCCCTCGGACGCGACTTGCTGATTTCGTCGTTCGATCTTGAGGAACTCGGCCACGCGGCGGCGTTGGGCGGCTCCGCGCTCAAAATTGCCCCGCTCTTCGAGCGCTGGCCTGGGAAAGGTTGGCAGGTGGCTCAGGATCTTCGAGCCTGGTCGGTGAATCTGTCCTTGAGCGCCGCATCCAAGCGGTTGATTGTGGAAGCGGGTGAGCGGGGGCTTAATACGCTGATCTACACCGTCAATGACCGGCCG
>JAPPIX010000252.1 GCA_028820495.1 Gammaproteobacteria bacterium | reverse complement strand
ATGTTCGGACGGGATAACCGCTGAAAGCATCTAAGCGGGAAGCCCACCTCAAGATGAGATCTCACCAAATCATTCCGATTTCTGAAGGGCCCTCGAAGACTACGAGGTTGATAGGCAGGGTGTGTAAGCGCTGCGAGGCGTTGAGCTAACCTGTACTAATTGCCCGTGCGGCTTGACCATATAATCGAACGCATCGACGTTGGCACGGATTTGCGTTCAAATGGTTATGCAATTTCCCCGCAAAGGCGCATCGACCCGCGTTGTTGGCTGCATGTTCTCTGATTGATCTCGTCCCGAGGCGTTGCTTGGCAGCGCTCGCCATCCGGTAAAATGAGGGCGAGAGACGGTTTGCCTGACGATACTAGCGTGTTGGAACCACCTGATCCCTTCCCGAACTCAGCAGTGAAACGACTCAGCGCCGATGGTAGTGTGGGGTCTCCCCATGTGAGAGTAGGTCGTCGTCAGGCTTTTACAGCGAAACCCCGCCTTTGGCGGGGTTTTTTTGTGCCTGCGGGACAGCACACTAGCTCGGGCTTGGCATGAGCGAAGAGCTTTCGGTCCTGCTGCGCCGCTTGCTTGAGCAGGGCGAGGTGCCCGCTGATCGATTTGACTTCGAAGAGGCTGCTCCGCAACGACTGGGCCTTGTGGTCACGGATGGCAAGGTTCTGCTTCCTGCGGGTGTGGTCGCTCTCGACGCGGAGGCCATAAGCGCACAGCTCTCGCCGGAGGCGGCTCAGTGGCTGCGTGGCGTGACGGTGTTCCCCGCCGTGGACTCCACCAATTCCCGCATGGTGAAACTGGCGCAGTCGGCGTCGATTGACGGCCTGGCTTGGTTCGCGGAACTGCAGACTGCCGGCCGGGGCCGGCGTGGGCGCCGCTGGCTCACGCCCTTCGGGCGCAACATCGCGGTGAGCTTGGGTTTTGAGCTTGGCTTGCCGACTGGCGCTCTCGGTGGCCTTAGCTTGGCCATCGGCCTGGCTGTGGCCGAGTTTCTGCGCTACGAGGGCATCGAGGGGGCAGCCGTCAAGTGGCCCAATGACGTTTACATTGGCGGCGCCAAGGTGTGCGGAATTCTCATGGAAGTGGTGGCCAAAGCCGAGCATTGCGCCTGCATTGTCGGCATCGGCTTGAACGTGGACTTGCCGGCGACTGCCCGCGCCGCCATCGACCAGGAAGTGACGGATTTGAGGACCCACGGCCTTTCGATGGGCCGCAATGGAATTGCTGCCGCCTTGGCATCGGGGGTCGTGGAGGCCGTGCGCCGCTTTGGCCGGGAAGGCTTTTTGCCTCGCCGTTCGGCCTATGATCGACTGCATGTTTGCCAAGGCAGGGATTGCCGCGTGGTCCAAGGCAACCAAACTCGGGAAGGCGTGGTTCTCGGCGTGACTGGCGAAGGCGCCTTGCGAATGCGCTGTGCGGGCGAAACCGTTGAGTTCACCGGCGGCGAAGTCTCCCTTCGCCCGGCCAGCAAGCCAGCATAGGCAAGGGCATCGGGAGATCAACCGTGCGCAGGCTCATCGATGGAAAAGCCATGCTGCTGCTTGCGCTTCTCGTCAATGGCGCTGTTGCGGCTTTTTTCTTCATCCTCCCCGGCCCCGTGCCTGCGCTTGCGGTTCCCCAACCGGCGCAAAGGGCTGCCAATCCTGCACTCCCGCTGCCTGAGGCGACTGGGGATGCGGCCCTGCCGGACCTGGTTTGCCGCCGCTGGGGTCCGGTTGGCGACTCCTCTGCTTTTGCGTCCTTGGCGGCGCGAATCAAAGTGGCGGGCGGTGCCGTCGAGATCAAGGAAACCCCCGTGGCCAGCGAGCCGGACCACCTCGTGCTCATGGGACCCGCCGCCTCCCCGGCGGCGACTCGCCGGCTGCGCGATGAGTTGCGCTCGCAATCGATCCCCAACCAACTGATCAACGAAGGGCGGTTTGCCGGCGCACTGTCGGTGGGCGCTTTTGCCGATTTGACCGCCGCCCAAGCGCTTCAGGCGGAGCTGGCGGCCTTGGGCTACCGCGTGGCCGTCGAAACCCTCGACAGCCCCCGCAAGGCCTACCACCTAGAGACCCAATCGCCCCGCAAGGCGCCGGCTTTTGCCTTGCCCTCGACGCCTTGCCGGACGGCCTCATCCTCGGTATCAAGGGGGGCGCCCCGCCGCTCGACAAGCAAATTGAATGTGCACAAGCCCATTGCGCCTGCACATCGCCTTCTATAGAATGCCGCTCCCGCTTTTCGCCGCCATAGCTCAGCAGGTAGAGCAACTCACTTGTAATGAGAAGGTCCAGGGTTCAATTCCTTGTGGCGGCACCAGAGCCTTCGGCGTGCCTTCGGCTTGAGCGGGGGCGGTGAATGCGGACGGTGGATGAAAGGCGCGCCGCATAAGTGATGGCAAGAGCAGCGAAAAAACGGGCTGTCATGGCCTCGGGGGCGTTGCCCCGTTGGCATGAGGGCCGAAGCAGGGTGGTGGAATTTATGCTGAAGGCGCAGTAGTTGGCTTCTTGTGCCGAAATCGGGTGGGGTTCCCGAGTGGTCAAAGGGATCAGACTGTAAATCTGACGGCTTAGCCTTCGAAGGTTCGAATCCTTCCCCCACCACCAGGATTCGACGCCGCGACTCGCCGAGGTGGAGGCGTCCTCAGGGCGGGAATGTTCGGGAATCGATGCGGCCTCGCTTGAGGCTTAACGAGGCGATGCCTCAGATCAACGAGTAGGAGGTCGCCGGGCGCAAAAGTGACTCATTTGATGACCTTGCCCCGCGATCAAGGAAACAATAAACGGAGACGGCCGCGCGGGTATAGTTCAGAGGCAGAACCTCAGCCTTCCAAGCTGATGACGCGGGTTCGATTCCCGCTACCCGCTCCAACGCGCGCTGTTTGGTTGGCTGAACGCTCACATAGCTCAGTCGGTAGAGCGCTTCCTTGGTAAGGAAGAGGTCATCGGTTCAAATCCGATTGTGAGCACCACATATTGTTGAGCATCGCGCAGCGGCGTTTCCTGTTGTCCGTCGCTGGCGCTGACCGACGCAAGGAGCAAGAAGGAATAGGAAATCATGGCGAAGGAGAAGTTTGAGCGGACGAAGCCGCACGTTAACGTTGGGACGATTGGTCACGTTGACCACGGCAAGACGACGCTGACGGCGGCGTTGACGAAGGTTTGCGCGGCGGCGCGGGGCGGTGAGGTCCGGGAGTTCGACCAGATCGACAACGCGCCGGAGGAGCGCGAGCGGGGGATCACGATCGCGACGTCGCACGTTGAGTACGAGAGCGACGCGCGGCACTACGCGCACGTTGACTGCCCGGGCCACGCGGACTACGTGAAGAACATGATCACGGGCGCGGCGCAGATGGAC
>JAPPIX010000306.1:7120-29315 GCA_028820495.1 Gammaproteobacteria bacterium | reverse complement strand
GTGCTGACCTTCCGCAACCTACACAACTTCACCGCCGCCGGCCGCGCCGCCCTCAACGCCTCGGCTTTCGCAGCGTTGAAGCCGGGCGGCTACTACGGCGTGGTCGATCACACCCGCCGCCACATGCAGGAAGACAACTATGAGAACTGGCGGCGCTTGGACCCAGTGCTGGCCATCAAGGAAATCGAGGCCGCCGGCTTCAACTTCGTGGACTACTCGGACCTGCACTACCGCTTGGACGACGAACTGCGCTACGAAGTCGGACGCCGCTCAGTCAGCGGCAACACCGACCGCTTCACCCTGCTGTTCCAGAAACCCTGATCTACTTGCCGTACTTGTGGCGCAGCGTGTACCAACTCGGGTAGGGAATCGGCCTAGGGTCCTTCTTTGAGGTCCAAAAGCGCACCACGCGCCCGTCGGACAGGCGCAGCGCCCTGGCGACGTCCTTGTTGGACAGGCCCTTGCGGTCCATCCACTCGCGGAGCTCCTGGGGCGTTGGCGGGTACTTCTTCATGGGCCACCCGATGCTACAACAGCATCGAAAGGGCTTTCCATCACAGGCCGGCTGCGCTGGCTAGCCAGCGAAATAGATGCCCGCAACGGCTAGGATCACGCTCACCACCAAGCCAGTGAACGCCTTGAAGGCATCGCTGCCGATCAGCTTGCCCGCCGCCTTCAGATCGCCGCCGCTTTGGACCCGCATGGCCAGCTCCCGCCCCGCCAGCAAGCCAAGAAACACCCAGGTGGTGCTCATCGGCATGTTGCTCCACTCCTTGAAGACCAGCAGGATGAGGCCGAAGATAAAGTCGATGATGGTGGCGGAGCGGACGTCCGTGGTCAGGGTCTTGCTGGTGACGATGCGCTGAATCTGACCACCCCGCTGGTAGTAGATGACGCCTTGCATGAACAGCAGCAGCGCTAGGGAGCCAAGCAGCGCGGTGAAATCGATGGTGCGGGGCAGGAACACAAAAATGTTCGCCAAGTCCTGTATCAACCACTGGCTCCAGAGAAAGGCCGTGGCCAACCATTGCAGGATCACCCAATGCCGAGCCTCGGCCTCGGCGGTGCCTGCGGTGCGCACCAAGTAGTCGTTGAGGCGGCGCACGGAGAAGTACAGGCCGAAGGCCACCACAAAAGCAACGGCATACCCGGCCAAGGACTTGAACAGCATGTTTTCGATGTTGCCCGGCGCAAACACGCTCAGCACGAGGAAGGTCGTGCTTACCGGCACCCCGAAACGAGTCAGCACCAATAGGGTGAACGGCGCCAGCACGTGCAGCCAATTCACGCCTCCCTCCGGTGGGGGAAAGGCAGCCAAGCGGCCGTGGGCGGGGTCGCCGTCGTTGACGATCCAGCCCCAAACCGCCACCACCACCAAGACTGAGCCGGTGAATAGCCACAGCAGCCACCAAGGCCGATGGGCGTTGGAGGAGAGGAAGGTCCCCAAGGTCTGGATGGAGTCGTTGGACACCACGGAATAAGCGGCCAAAGCGAACCCCAGGAGCATAAGCACTTCTGTCAGAGGCATCGATTCCCTTTGGAACGGCGGCGAGAGGATGCGCAGTGTAGCCAAGCTAGGCAGACAGCGCACCCGCTAGGCGGGTGCGTTTGGAGTTTCGCTGGCGCGAAACTCCGCGCTTGTTGATTGGAATGGCGTCCTGTATGTCTCTGAACTCGGACAACCGCTACCGGTTGCGTTTCATCCCGAGCTGCAGCGTTGGCCAAGCAGCCAGCAGGTACACGGTCATCGACCACAGCGTCATGAAGGTGGCGGCATAGAGCAGGACGTAGCCGGCAATGACCCAAGGACGATCCAGTTCCGGAGGATTAGCGAGCAGCAGGGCGATGGCGGCCATCTGCAGCACGGTCTTGACCTTGCCCACCATGACCACCGCCACCAACCCGCGCCGGTTCATCTCCGCCATCCACTCGCGCAGGGCGCTGATGAACACTTCTCGGCTGATGATGACGATGCCGGCGAAGGTCATCCACAGGTTGCCATGCTCGCCGATCAGCACCGTCAGCGCCGTCACCACGATGAGCTTGTCGGCGACCGGATCAAGAAACGCCCCAAAGCGGGTCGTCTGGCCGAGCTTGCGGGCCAGGTAGCCATCCAGCCAGTCGGTGAAGGCGGCGGCCGCGAACAGTACGCTGGCCCACAGATAGGCACCGCCGCTGGGCAGCAGGTAGGCCAGCGCGAACACCGGCACCAGGATGATTCGTCCCAGGGTCACCAGGTTCGGCCAGTTCACCTTTATCACAAGCCTCACTCCGCGTGCAGGACGCCGAACACGTCTTCCGCCAAGCGCCGGCTGATGCCAGGGGCCTTGGCGATCTCCTCGACACTTGCCCCTTTGAGCGCTGCAAGGCCGCCGAAGTGGGTCAGCAGCCCGCGCCGCCGCTTGGGGCCGACGCCGGGCACTTCGTCGAGTTCAGAACGGCGCTTGAGCTTCTTGCGCCGTTGCCGATGGCCAGTGACGGCAAAGCGATGCGCCTCGTCGCGAATGTGCTGCAGCAGATGGAACGCGTCGGATTGGGGGGGCAACGCAATTTCCCCGGCACGAGTGAAGAAGCGTTCGTTGCCGGAGCGCCGCCCCGGTCCCTTGGCGACGCCCAAAACCTGGACGCCATCTACCTGCAACTCGTCCAGCACGTCCTGCGCCCGGTGAATCTGCCCCTTGCCGCCATCGATCACCAAGACGTCCGGCAAGGCGCCCTCTCCTTGCCGAAGGCGGGTATAGCGACGCCGCAGGGCCTGTTCCATGGCGGCGTAGTCGTCGCCGGGTGTCACGTCGTCGATGTTGAACCGCCGGTAGTCGGATTTCAGCGGTCCGCCGGTGTCAAAGACCACGCAGGAAGCCACTGTCGCCTCGCCCATGGTGTGGCTGATATCGAAACACTCCAAGCGCTCGGGCCTATCCTCCAGCCCCAAGGCGTCCTGCAGCGCGATCATGCGGGCGAAAACGTTGCGCTTGTCAGCCAAGTAGGCGGCTAGGCTCACGCGGGCGTTGTCGAGCGCCATCTGCCGCCAGCGGGCCCGCTGGCCGCGCACGGCGGCGGCCACTTCCACCTTGCGGCCAATTCGCTCCTTGAGCGCTGCAGCCAAAATGCCGGCATCGCTGACGGGCACGGAAGTGATGACCGTCTTGGGAACGTCCCGATCAACGCCACCGAGATAGAACTGGGAGAGAAAGGCGCCAAGCAAGGCCGCCTCGCTGACGCCAAGCTCGTTGCGCGGATACCATGCCCGCTGGCCGAGCATTCTGCCGGACCGAATGAACAACCCCTGCACACAGGCGAGCGCCCCCCCGTCGGCCAATGCAAAGACGTCCACGTCACCATCGGCAGCATGTACGTACTGCTGCTCCTGAATTCGCCGCAACTGGGCGATTTGATCCCGATAACGGGCCGCATGCTCGAAGTCCAAGCGCTCGGCAGCCCCTTCCATGCTTTCCTGCAGAGCTTCGAGAACCTGGCTGCTGCGTCCCTCCAGGAAGAGGATGCCGAGGGCCACGTCCTTTTGGTAGGCGTCGGCGTCGATCAAGCCAACGCACGGGCCGCTGCATCGCTGGATCTGGTATTGAAGGCAAGGTCGGGAGCGGTTTTTGAAGAAGCTCTCATCGCATTGGCGGATGCGGAACAGCTTCTGCAGGATGTTCAGGCTTTCGCGCACAGCGCTGGCTGACGGAAAAGGGCCAAAGTAGCGCCCAGACCGGCGCTTGGCGCCCCGATGGAAGCACAGGCGTGGAAACTCGGCATGGTCGGTCAGATGGATGTAGGGATAGGACTTGTCGTCGCGCAGCACGATGTTGTACGGCGGACGTTCGGCCTTGATCAGGCTTTGCTCAAGAAGCAGGGCCTCGGTTTCGCTGTTGGTGACGGTGAAACCGATGTCGTTCACCTTGCCCATGAGAGCCAGGGTTTTGCGGTCAAGGCCACGACCGCGGAAGTAGCTGGCCACGCGGCGCTTGAGGTTGCGCGCCTTGCCCACGTAGAGCACCTTGCCCCCGGCATCAAGCATGCGGTAAACGCCGGGCTTCTGGCTCAGGTTGGCCAGCAGGGATTGCGGATCAAAGCGGCTGGGAGCGACCGTCATGGCCTCCGCAGTTTAACCGAAAGCGCCTTGGATTGAGGAAAACTGGTGGCCATCCCGGAGCGGTGGCCGGCCGGCGGGCCTTGCGCCCGCGCACCAAGCTGCCATAATGGCTGCGAGGCGTTACTCTCGCGCTTGGTGCCTCCGGTAGGGCTTTCGGGTCTATCCCCCGATGCCCTGCCGGGGGCCGCACTCAATGAGCGCCCGCGTTCGCGTAGCAGGCGCGGTGGCTAACGCAATCCCCCCGCCTTACTCCAAGTTGTATCTCCTCAGCCGCCGAACGCCGCTGCTGTCATCGGCGCGGCAAATGCGGGTTAGGACACCAGTTCCGTCAGCCCGGTGGCCTCGGGCCGTATCAAGCCGTAGCGCACCGACAGCAGGGTCAGTTCCACGTCGCTGGTCACGCCGAGCTTCTCGAAGATGCGGTACCGGTAGCTGTTGATGGTCTTGGGGGACAGATGCAGGTTCTCCGATATGTCGCTGACCTTGTGGCAGTTGATGATCATCAGCATGATCTGCATTTCACGCCCGGACAGGCGATTGAAGGGTGTGCCTTGGCTGGTGTCAAAGGCCTCTACGGCCAGTTGCTGGGCGATTTCCCCACAGACGTAGCGCCGCCCGGCATAGACCTTGCGGATGGCGAGGTGCAGCTCGTCCTGATGAACGCCCTTGGTGAGGTAGCCCGTGGCCCCGGCGCGCAGCATCTGCAAGGGAAACGGGTTCATCCAACAGGCCGTGAGCGCCACCACCTTGATGTCGAGGCTCAAACGGCGAATGCGCACGGTGGCTTCCAACCCGCCGATGCCGGGCATGAGAATGTCCATCAAGACGACATGGGGCATGAGCTCCCGTGCCAGATCCACGGCCTGCTCCCCATTTTCAGCCTCCGCGACAATGCTGAAGCCGTTGCTTTCAGGAAGCATCTTCCTCAGGCCCATCCGAAACAGCCGGTGGCTGTCCACTACTAGGATACGGATCATCTTCCACCCCTATTCGATTTTTCTTGCTGTTGTCGCACCCTACCAGCAGGCGTCCGGTGGGCAATGCCGGTCGGTTAATGTCGCATAGGGATTCTAGCCATATCTTATAGGCGATATCCTCTTGATATTAGATTTAGGCAACAATCTTTCGATATCAAACATAGAAGACCTTTTTCAGGCATCGAAATGGGCAACTTTCTTTCGGTTTCGGAAGGACAAACTGTTCTAGGCCTTTGAAAAAAGGCAACTTTCTTTCTTTACTTAAGAGAGACGGTCTGCTTGGGATGTCGAAAATAGGCAACAATCTTTCGATATCAAAAGAACGACTGCAAACCGGTCTGGGCACGTCCGAGTATTAGCGCATGCACGTCGTGAGTGCCTTCATAGGTGTTGACGGTCTCCAGGTTCATGACATGGCGAATGACGTGGAACTCGTCGGAGATGCCGTTGCCGCCGTGCATGTCCCGCGCCATGCGGGCGATGTCCAGGGCCTTGCCGCAGTTGTTGCGCTTCATCAAGGAGATGTTCTCCACCGGCAGGCGGGATTCGTCGAGCAGGCGCCCGATGCGCAGGCAGCCTTGCAGCCCCAAGGCGATCTCCGTCTGCATGTCCGCCAGCTTTTTCTGTATGAGTTGGTTGGCGGCCAATGGGCGGCCAAACTGCTTGCGCTCCAAGGTGTAGTTCCGGGCGGCGTGCCAGCAGAATTCGGCGGCGCCCATGGCTCCCCAGGCGATGCCGTAGCGCGCCCGGTTGAGGCATCCAAACGGACCGCTTAAGCCCTTGGCATTGGGCAGCAGATTCTCCTCGGGAACAAAGACGTCCTGCAGAACGATTTCGCCCGTCACCGAAGCGCGCAGGCTCATCTTGCCGACAATTTTCGGGGTGCTGAACCCGTCGAACCCCCGCTCGACGATGAAGCCCCGGATGACGCCGTCGAGCTTTGCCCAGACCACGGCGATGTCGGCGATGGGTGAATTGGTGATCCACATCTTGGCGCCGTTGAGCCGATAACCGCCGTCCACGCGCTCCGCTCGGGTGGTCATGGAGCCGGGGTCCGAGCCGTGGTCGGGTTCGGTCAGCCCGAAGCAGCCCACCCATTCGCCGCTGGCAAGCTTGGGCAGAATGCGCTCCCGCTGCGCCTCGGAGCCATAGGCGTAAATCGGATGCATGACTAGGGAGGACTGGACGCTCATCGCCGAGCGGTATCCGGAATCGACTCGCTCCACCTCCCGCGCCATGAGGCCATAGGAGACGTAGTTCACGGCTGCGCAGCCATAGCGCTCCGGCAAGGTGGCGCCGAGCATGCCGAGCGCCCCCAATTCCGTCATGATGGCGCGGTCGAAGGTTTCATGGCGATTGGCCTCGACCACCCGCGGCAGCAGCTTCTCCTGAGCGTAGTCGCGGGCGGTGCTGCTGATCAGCCGCTCCTCCTCGCTGAGCTGCTCGTCCAGCAAAAAAGGATCCAGCCAGTTGAATTGAGCCTCCTTGTCGCTCATGGTTTCTCCTTACATGGCCTTCGGTGAACGCGTGAACAGCCATTGTACAATGGTGAAATTTGCGGAGAACTCCATGCGCTTCGTAACGTTCAACGCCAATGGCATACGCGCTCGTCTGCATCAGATCGAGGCGATCGACGAAGCCCATCGCCCGGATGTCATTGCCGTCCAGGAAACCAAGGTGGATGACACCCAGTTTCCCGTGGAAGCGGTTCAGGCGATCGGTTACGAGCACCTTGTCATTCACGGACAGAAGGGACACTACGGCGTTGCCCTGTTCTCCCGCATCCCGCCAACCGATGCGCAATGCGGCTTTCCGTGGCGGGAGGCCGACCAGCAGCGCCGATTCGTCTCGGCCAGCTACGACGTGGGCGGGCGCCGGGTGCAAGTCATCAACGGCTACTTCCCCCAAGGCGAAAGCCGCGACCATCCGGTTAAGTTCCCCGCCAAGGCGCAGTACTACAGCGACCTCACCCGCTATCTCAACGAACGTTGCGACCCCAGGGCACCGCTCATCGTCGCCGGCGACATGAACGTGGCGCCGGAGGACACCGACATCGGCATCGGCGAGGACAACCGCAAGCGCTGGCTGCGCACCGGCAAGACCAGCTTCCTGCCCGAAGAGCGGGAATGGCTGGCAACGCTGATGGACTGGGGCCTGACCGACGCCTACCGCCGCCATGTCGGCGACGGTGAGCAGGGCGGCGGTGAACCTCGCTACAGTTGGTTCGACTACCGCAGCCGGGGCTTTGAACGCGACCCCAAGCGGGGACTGCGCATCGACTTGGTGCTGACCACCGAGGCCCTCACCGACGCGGTGGCGGACTGCGGCATAGACTACCGCATCAGAGGTTCCCAAAGGCCCTCCGACCACTGCCCGGTGTGGTGCCATTTCACCCCGGCGGATTAGTGCTCCCGCAAGACCACAGTGACGCCCGCGTCGCCCACGGACTCGAGCCGCTCCTTGTCCAAGTCATAGATGATCTTCGAACTGGTCACGGCAAGGTCCCCTGTGGCGAAGGCGGCGGTGCCGTCAACCTCAACGAGTTCGCGCCGGCGCCAATAGGTAATGCGCTCGCCAGTCCCCGAAGCGCGCTCGCCGTTGCGCCGGATCAAGGACACGCGAGCCGGCGTGCCAAGGATGACCAGCCGCTCGGGATCCTCCACCGGGCCATGCACTTGCGCCGAGTCCGCGGTCAACCGCCAATCGGGACCGCGCATTTCAAAGTTACCCTCAAGGTTGAGCACTTCATCGTCTCCGGCCACTTCAGGGGCTGGCTCCCAAGCGCGGTCGGCGCGAATGAGCAAAGGCTCCCCGTCGAACGCAGAAACTTCAGCAATGGCTAGCCACGCAAGGATTGCGGCCTGAACGAGCCTCGACATGATCGTTGATCGATACCTAGCCCGAGAAACGACCAAGCCATTCGCCCTCACCGCGCTGTTTCTGGTGGGCGTGTTCATCGCCTACAGCCTAACGCGGTTTCTCACCGAGGCAAACGACGGCCTGTTGGACGGGTCCGCCATTCTCGTCCTCACGGGGCTCAAGGCGCTCATCGCCCTTGAAGTGCTGCTGCCCATCGCCCTCTACATCGGGTTGATCGTCGCCTTGGGCCGCCTCTATTCCGACTGGGAGATGATCGGATTGCGGGCGGGCGGCTTCAGCGAGTACCGCATCCTGGTGCCGGTGATCGGCATGGCCGCCACGGTGGCCATTCTTGTCGCGGCCACTTCCCTCTGGGTCCGCCCTTGGGCCTATCAAAGTCTCTACGCCCTGGAGGCCGACGCCAAGGCCACCGCGGAGCTTGAGGATCTGCCCCCCGGCCGGTTCCACATTCACGGCGAAGCCGAGCGCATGGTCTTCATCGACGAACGCGATGCGGCCACCGGAGAACTGCGCGGCGTGTTCGTGCGTTCGAGCCGCGGCGGCACCTTGGAGGTGATCTCGGCGGCCCGGGGTCAGCTCACCACCTTTGCCCGCAGCGATGCCCACTTGCTGGCTCTGCAGCAGGCCATGATTTACAAGCAGGCGCCGGCCCAAGGGCCAACCGACAGGGACTTGGCGGGGCGTTTCGCGGCGTTTCAAATCTGGGCGCCCACGGTCACGCCGGAACCGCCCGGCTACCGGCCCAAGGCCCAACCCACCCGTGCCCTGTCGGCCTCGCCCCGCAACGAGGACCGTGCGGAGGCGCAGTGGCGATGGTCCACCGCTATCTCGACGCTGCTACTGGCCCTAGTCGCGGCACCCCTAAGCCGTACCCAGCCGCGCCGGGGACGCTATGCCCGGGTGTTGCTGGCAGTCGTCATCTATGTGCTCTACTTCAACTTCATTGGCGTCGTCCGTTCGGAAGTCGAGCAAGGCACCCTGACGCATCTTTGGTGGGCACCGGGCGCCTTGGCCATAACCCTGGCCGTCGCTTGGCCGTTGGCGCGGCGGGCTGCCCCTTGAGCTTGCTCGACCGCTATCTGCTGCTGGCCCTGTTGCGCGGCGGCTCGCCGGTTTTCCTGCTGCTGCTCGGCCTATTCGGGTTCGTTGCGTTGGCCGAGCAATTGGAGGACGTGGGCAAGGGTGCCTTCGGCACCCTGGAAGCCTTGCGGACGGTCGGATTCCTACTGCCCCGAATCGCTCTCGACCTGCTGCCCATCACCTGTCTGCTGGGCACGGTGATCGGCCTCGGCCAACTGGCCAGCCAACTCGAAGTCACCGCCTTGCGCGCCAGCGGCATCAGCCTCGTGCGGCTCGCCCGTCCGCTGCTGCTGATGCTGCTCGCAGTGACCGGATCGGCGCTGATCCTGCAGCAGGCCGTCATCCCCGGATTTGAAGGGCGCGCATCCGATCTGCGCACCCGCAGCTTCGACAACGCCGCCAAGGAGGATGACGCTTACTGGACCCGCAGCGCATCCAGCTTGGTGCGGGTCGGCGAAGTGGCCTATGGGACCATGCCCTCGGACATCGAAATCTACCGGCTCGACGACGACGGACAGGTCCGCGAGCTCATTCAGGCCACTCGGGCCGACGTCATCGGTCCCGACGCTTGGCTGTTGCACGACGCGCTGGTCACCCACTTCGAGGCCGAAAACGTTGTACAAAACCGCTTTGACCAACTGCCTTGGGCCAGCGACATTGACGCCGAGCAGATTGCCGCCCTGCTGCGGGCCGAACATGCCCTCTCTCCCACGGATCTCGTCGGCTACATCGGCCATCTGCGTGGCAACGATCTCGATGCGCACCGCTTTGAAGTGCTGCTGTGGCAGTTGCTTGGCCTGCCGATGGGGCTGTTCGCCATGGGCTTGCTAGGCCTGCCCTTCGTGGTGGGCAACGTGCGCAGCACGCCATTGGGCGCCCGGGTCACCCTGTGCGCGCTGATCGGCATTCTCTTCTACCTTCTGGAGCGCACCAGTCTCCAGGTAGGCCTGCTCTATCGCCTGCCAGCACCTTTGGCCGGCTTGGCACCGGACCTGCTCGCCTTGACCGCGGCTCTGCTCAGCATCCGGTTGAAACGCTGAAAGCGGCCTCCTCGCTGAGCGCAAAGCCGTCATCGTCCGCAGCCCGCACATGCAGGCTCATGCGCACGTGCACGGTGCTTCCCTGCCCATCAATATCGAACTGGCGAAAGGCGGCATCCACCGTGGAAGCTGAGCCGACGGCGAAGACCCGCGCTGCGCCGCAGCGGTAGCTGCGGCTCCAATGCCCGTGCCCGTGCAACACCAAGTGGGCGTCCGCCAGCACCGTTTCAAGGGCACTGGCGTCGGTGAGTGCCTTGCGCCCCGGCATGACGCCGCGCACCGGCGCATGATGCAGTGCCACCACCTTCAACGTTCCGGCCGGGGCTTGCTTCATGAGGCTTTGCAGACGCTGCCTTTGGTCACTGCCGAGGCGGCCCGAGGCGGCACCCATTGGCGTCGGGCAACCCGTGTTAAGCCCATAGAGGTCAATCCCGTCAAAACACACATGGGACGGGAATCCGCGCCGGAAAGGCGCCTCAGAGGCCCCGCCGGCAGGTGGGCTGAGGTGCAGATACCCGCCCCAGTGCCTTTCGCAGGCAGCCCAGGAGTCTTCAGCGTAGAGGTCGTGGTTGCCCGGCGTGACCAAGATCTTGCTGGGTGGCGCCAACCCTTCAAGCCAGTCCGCAGCCGCCGCCAGTTCACTAGGCAGTCCGATGTGAATGAGATCGCCGGTGATCACGATAAAGTCCGGCTGTGCGTCCTGCACCGCCCTGCGCAGAGCATCCAGATACACGGGCAGGTGGCGGTGACGCCGCCGGCCACGCCAGGAAAAGTGCCCAAGGCGCCGCTTACCGCGAATCTCCTGGAGTCCGGCCGTCGATAGGTCAGTCAGATGCAGATCGGAAATGTGGATCAAGCGCATGGCGTGACATAATCGCTTTTTGCCCACATGCATTGCAATGATCGCCGCCCACATCCTTGGACACTCCAGCGTCACCCTTTGGAGCCTGACCAGCCAAGCGCGGCTGGCCCGCCAATTGGCAGGCATCGACGGCGTCGAATTGTCCCTTGAAGCGCCAGGAAGCCTGACTGGCAACGCGCTGCTCATCAGGGCGGACTACCTTTTCGAGCCGCGCACCCTGAAGGGCCTGCTACAGCGCGGCGGCCTGTTGATGGACGGCAACGTGCCGGCCGCCGCGGCCGTCGAAGCGTCCCAGGTTGAAGTGGCGGCAGCCCTGCTCAGGGGCGAAGCGACGCCAGCCGACGACAGCTTGCCCCGTCTTGGCGCAGACGACCTCGCCGCCTTCGAGGGCGATCTGCGCCTCGCCACCCCGCCGCTGCTCGAACGGATCACCCCCAGCCGGGCCGGCGCCTTGGAGGACCGCCTGTACGGCGCGTCCTACAAGGGAATCACCGACTTCGTCACCAAATGGTGGTGGCCGGTGCCGGCCAAGGCGGCCGTGCGCATCTGCGCCAACTGGCGCATCTCGCCCAACGCCGTCACCCTAGCCGGGCTCATCCTCATGCTGGCCGCCTGTTGGCTGTTTTTTAAAAGTTGGCTTTGGGCTGGGTTGGTCCCGGCCTGGCTGATGACCTTTCTGGATACCGTGGATGGCAAGCTGGCTCGGGTAACCGTTCAATCGAGCAAAGCGGGGCATTGGCTGGACCATGGCATGGACATTCTCCACCCACCCTTCTGGTATTGGCTTTGGGGCCTGTCCCTGACCCCGTTCGAACCCATTTGGGGCTTGGGCTTCGATGCGCTCCTGATGCTTACCGTCGGTGGCTACCTGGCCGGTCGGCTCATTGAGGCGGCCTTCCACGCCTTGGGCCCGGTGAGCCTCTTCGCTTGGCGTCCCTTCGACGCCTACTTCCGCCTGATCACCGCCCGCCGCAATCCCTGCCTAGTGATTTTGACCTTGTGCCTCCTAGTTGGGGCTCCGGTGGCGGGCTTCGCCCTCGTGGCGCTGTGGACGGCGCTATCGTCCTTGGTGATGCTGGCGCGGCTGGGCATTGCGGTCGGCTCGAGAATCCGACGCGGTCCCTTGCAATCCTGGCTGGCCGACCCCGAAGCGTCGCTGCGGCATCCCCGCGCCCACCGCACCTTCTCGTCAACGAGGCGCGCTTATGGATCTTGATCTCTTGGGCGCGGCCCTCCGCAGCGGCCCCGTTGACGACGCGATCGTCCGCCTCGCTGCCCGTCTCCATGAGCGCTATGGCGAGCGGGTGGACGCCATCATCCTGTACGGTTCCTATCTGCGCGGCGTGACGGACGCCATGCCGGACGTTTACGTCCTGCTGAACGGCTGGCCCGCCAAGCCTCGCCTGCATCGCTGGTTGGGTGCCGCGCTGCCCCCCAATGTGCTCAATCTGCCCTTCGACAACGAACTGAACGGGCGGGCCAAGGTCAGCGTTCTAACTACGGCGCAGCTTATGAGGGCGGTGACCGGTGATCGGCATCCCTACTTCTGGGCGCGGTTCGCACAACCCTGCCAGCGGCTTCATTGCCGGGACCGGGTCGTGGCAGCACAACTTGACTTCGTGGCCGTCCGGTCGGCCCAACGCCTGATGGACGAAGTGGCCCCGAACCCTTCTCCGACCACCTCAACCTCCTTCTGGATGGCCGTGTTTGCCCGAACCTACGCCGCCGAAGTCCGATCCGAAGGGCCGAGCAAACATGAGGCCCTGTACGCCGCCAATCAGGATTACTATGACCGGCTGTTCCAAGCACGGCAGGCCATCACCGCTTCAGGGCGCGGCTCCCGGGCTTGGCCTGTGGCCCAGGCGGCGGGCAAGCTCCTTTCAGTTCTGCGCATCGGTAAGTCCGTCCTCACGTTCGAGGATGGGGTGGACTACATGCTCTGGAAGCTGGAACGGCATTCGGGCGTGCGCCTCGACGCCACCGAGCGGCAACGCCGCTATCCCCTGCTCTTTGCTTGGCCCCTGGCTTGGCGCCTCTATCGCCTGAAGGCCTTTCGTTGAGCGCCACCCGGCGGGTCGCGCGGAACTTCGGCTGGCTGCTCAGCGGCCGAGGCGCCGGAGCGCTGCTGGCCTTGGCGGCCACCGCCCTGATGGCGCGCAACCTAGGGCCGGAACCGTTCGGGCTGGTCATCCTGCTGCATACGGCGGCGCACATACTCCGCCACCTGTGCAGCGTCAAGTCTTCGGAGGCGGCCATCCGCTTTGGGCAGCACTTGCTGGACCGCAGCAACGCACCGTGTCAACCCGGGGCGGCTTGGCTTGAATTGATCGGCGCCCTGTTCCGCTTTGACCTCCTCATCGCCTTGTCGGCGGCGGCCGTGGCCGTCGTTGGGCTCGTCTTTGTCGCCCGGCCGATGGGATTGCCCGCGGAATTGGCCGACGCCGCGTGGATCTATGTTGCCGCCTTGATTTGCACGGCCACGGGTGCCGCCAAGGGCGCTTTGCGCGGCTTGGACCGATACCGGCTGCTGAGCGTCCAATTGTTGGCCGCACCCGCCCTGCGGCTGGCAGGCGTAGCGGCCTGCATCGCCTTGGCCGCTCCAATCGAGTGGTACGTGACGGTCTGGGGCGCGAGCCTGTTGCTCGAGCACGCGCTGCTGCTGGCAAGCGCCGCACCCTATCTGGGTTTGTCCAAGCTCGGCGCGCCCTTCCGTCCCGCCTTGGCGGCGGAGCCCAAGCTCGCGCCTTTCCTCAAGGCGGTTTACTGGCAGTCGAACCTGGACATGGTGCCCCGGCATGGAGCGACTTTAGCGGTTGGCCTGCTGTTCGGCGCCCACAGCGCCGGCATCTACCGGCTAGCCCGCGACATCGCGGAAGTGTTGAGCAAGCCCGTGGTCCTGCTGCGCCAAGCCATCTTTCCCGACCTGACCGAGCTCTGGGAGCGGGATAGAACCGCATTCCTGTCCCTGACTTGGCGGGCGAGCGCCATCCTGGCGCTGGTTGGGGCGGCTTTCGTCCTAGCCGCCTTGGCATTCGGCGCCGACCTGCTGGTCCTGCTGGCCGGCGAACCCTTCCGGGTCGGAGCAACGTTGTTGGCACTGCTGCTCGGAGCCGCCGCCTTGGAACTGGGCGCCGCCCCTTTGCGCCCAGCGAGCTACGCCATGGACCGCGTGGTTGACGTGCTCATTCTGCAGAGCGCAGCGGTGATCCTGTTTTTCGCCACCCTACTAGCAACCAAACCGGTAATCGGCCTCGTTGGCGCGGGATGGGCGGCTCTGTTCAGCGCCAGCGCCAGCCTCCTGGGCATGGTCTGGTTGGTGCGGCGCACGGCCCAGCGCGCATAAATTTAATTAATTTAAATCAATAGGTTGAGAAATTTTATTATGAACGTGATTGAAGCGATGGAAACCTGCACGGCAATGCGCTACTTCAAGGAGAAGCCCGTGCCCAAGGAAACCCTTGAGAAGCTCATCCACGCTGCGACCCGCGCCTCCAATCCCGGCAACAGCCAGGGCTGGGCGTTCCTGGTCATCGACGACCCTGCCATCAAGGAACCCGTGGGAGAAAAGGTGCTCGAAGACATGGCCCCCTTCTTCGCCGATCGCCCCGCTGGAAGGGACGGCGTGGAGGAGCGGATGATGCTCGGCGCCGAGCATCTGGCGAGGAACTTTGCCAAGGTTCCCGCATGGATCGTCTGCATGGCCCGCAAAGTGTATCCGCCCCAAGCGCCGCAAGACAGCTTCATGCACTCAACGATCTACCCAGCGGCCCAGAACTTGATCGTCGCAGCGCGCTCGCTGGACATCGGCACCTGCTTCACGACCTTCCCCGGCAACGCGGAGCCGGAGATTCGGGCGCTGTGCAACATCCCGGACGACCTGCACCTGTTCGTGTACGTTGCGGTCGGATATCCGCAACGCACCTTCATGCCGGTGAAGCGCAAGCCCGTTGACGACGTGCTCACCTGGAATCGCTTCTAAATCCAAGTTGCAAAACATCCAGTCGGCGTTAACCTTGGTGCGCCCTCAATGAAGCCGCAGCCATGAACCAAAGCCACGTCGAAGCGCTAGTGTCTGACGTCCCCGAAACGGGGCGCACGCCTGCCGACCTTTGGCCGGTGCTGCGCCGGGAGGCGCGGGCCAAGGCAGCCGAAGAGCCCATTCTCGGCAGCTACTTCCACGCCACCGTGCTCAATCACCACAGTTTCGGCGCGGCGCTGAGCTTTCGCTTGGCCAGCAAGCTCGACAACCCCATGCTGCCCACCATGCTGATTCGCGACGTGATTCAGGAGGCCATCGAAGCCGACCCCAGCATCCTGCAGTCCGCCGCCGACGACATGATGGCCACCTTCAATCGAGACCCCGCCTGCGAGGACCCGCTCACGCCCTTCCTGTTCTTCAAGGGCTTTCACGCCCTGCAGGCCCATCGCATCGCCCATTGGCTGTGGCGGCAGGGCCGCAAGACCTTGGCGCACTTCTTTCAGAACCAGATCAGCGTCACCCTAGGCGTCGATATCCATCCTGCAGCCCAGTTCGGCGCCGGCATCATGCTCGATCACGCCACCGGATTGGTGGCCGGGGAGACCGCCGTGGTCGGCGACGACGTATCCATCCTGCATGCGGTCACGCTCGGCGGCACCGGCAAGGAATCCGGCGACCGGCATCCGAAAATCGGCCGTGGCGTGCTGCTGGCGGCGGGCTGCAAGATCATCGGCAACATCGAGGTGGGCGAAGGCGCCAAAGTGGGCGCCGGCAGCGTCGTCCTTGAAGACGTGCCTGACCATGTAACGGTAGCCGGCATCCCCGCCAAGATCGTCGGTGCAACCAAGGGCCTGCCCGCCCACGTCATGGATCAGCGGCTGAGCTAAAGGAATTCTCGCGGCCAGTTCAGGCAAGCCGTTCCTTGGCCCGTTGAATGAACTGCCCCATCACTTCCGGGGTCTGAGCGCCCGGCAGGGTGAATCGGCCCGCGAGGAGATAGCTGGGAACTCCCGAAACGCCTAACTCCACCGCGCGTTCGAGTTGCGCCCGAACCCGGTCCGCGCCAGCGTCGCCGTCGAGATATTGAGCTGCCTTGGCGCCGTCGATGCCGGACCGCTCCGCCGCTTCGACGAGGGTTGCCGGTTGGCCGATGTCCTTGCCGGCGCGGAAATAGGCGTCGAACAACACTTCAGCCAGTTGGTGCTGCACCCCGTCGTCCCACGCCAACTCCATGAGGCGGTGGGCTTGAAAGGTGTTCGGCATGCGCCCCATGGCGACGAAATCAAAGGTCAAGCCCGCATCCTCCGCCTCTGCGGCCAAGCGCTGCGGAACGCGGCCTGGGTCCGCCTCCTCGCCGTACCGGGCCCGCAGGTATTCGGCCCGGTCAACGCCCTTGGCGGGCAATCCGGGGCGTAGCTGGTACGGTCGCCAGCGCAGGGTCACCCCTTCCCCAACCGGCGTTTGCAGCACCGCATCGAGCCGCCGCTTTCCAATGTAGCACCAAGGACACACCACATCGGAGAAGATTTCGATTTGCATAGGCTCCACCTCCAGGTCGCCGGTGGAGCAGGCCACCGGAAACACCCCATTCCGCAGCGCAATTATATAAACTTCCAAGGAAGATTCCGGTGGACCCGTAGATGTGAACAAGCTGGCATCGTCACCGCGGCTCTACACCGTCAACGGCATGATGGTCGGCGCCGCCCTAGGCTCCTTGGTGGCGCCCATCTACATGGCGGCGCACAACTACGCCGCACTCGGCAAGCCGGAACTCGCCAAGCGCATCGTGCGGTCGGGCTTGATCGTCTATGGCGTCATCCTCGCAGCCAGCCTGCTGCTTCCTCAGACCATCACTTGGGCGCCGCTGTTCATCGTGGCTCAGGTTGCCATCGCCGGATTCCTCGGCAATCGCCTGCAAGGCCCGGCCATCGACTACCATCAAAGCAACGGCGGCGAGGCGTATGGTCTTGGGCAAGCCGTCTTGGTCGCCCTGCTTGCAGGCCTCGCCTTGATGTTCATTCTGTTGGTGATCGCCCTGCCCCTCTCCCTGACCATGCAGAGCCTAGGGGGCTGACCGTCAATCAAGCCCTCTCAGGCGAGCCTCAGCGCTATTGAGCACCGCGCCCACGCCTTGGTCCTTGGTCTTGAGGGCTCGGAACATCGCCACTAGGTTGTCGTCCCGCCGCCGTTCGAGTTCGCGAATCGACGCGCCCTGCGCCTGCTCGTCGGACTGCTGGGCGATCTTCTCGATCAGCTCGCCGGTCAGCTCCGGCACGTCGGTCAGGCGGCTCCAGGGCCACTTCAGGGCTGGGCCGAACTGAGCCAGAAAGTGCCTCATGCCCGCTTCTCCGCCAGCGATCCGATAGGTTTCAAACAAGCCCATCTGCGCCCACCGGGGACCGAAGCCGCAACGAATCACCGTATCGATTTCCTCGGTGGTGGCGATGCCGTCGCGCACCAGCCAAAGCGCCTCCCGCCACATCGCCTCCAATAGCCGGTCGGCGACGTGAGCGTCGATTTCGCGCCGAATGCGAACCGGCTTCATGCCTAGCGCTTCAAGCACCGCCATCGCCTGATCGACGACCACGGGGCTGGTGCGCTCCGAAGGCACCACCTCCACCAGCGGCAGCAGATAGACGGGATTGAAGGGATGGCACACCAGCAGGCGGTCGGCATGGGCGCTGTCCGCAGCCAGCACGGACGGCCTGAATCCTGAGGTGGAAGAGGCGATGGGTGCATCGGGGCGGGAGCCCTTGGCCACGGCCGCATGAACCCGGCGCTTTAGATCGAGATCTTCGGACACGCTCTCCTGAATCCAGTCGGCGTCCGCAACAGCCGTTTCCAAGTCAAGTGCCGAGATCAAACGGCCCTCATCCGGCAAGGGTGCATCGTAGAGCTTCGGCAAGCTGCGCCGGGCCGCCGCCAAAGTGGCTTCAAGACCGGCGCGGGCGGTCTCGGAAGGGTCGAAAACGGCGACCGTACACCCATGCAGCAGGAAACGGGCGGCCCAGCCGCCGCCGATGACGCCGACGCCGACGATGGCCGCCTTCATGCTGGGCTGCGCTTGGTCAGCCCCAGCCGTTCCCGCACCTCAGCCGGCCCGATCACCCGGGCTCCCAAGTCTTCCACGATCTTGACGGCGTGCTCCACAAGTTCGGCGTTGGTGGCCAAGTTGCCCTTGCCCAAGTAGAGATTGTCCTCAAGGCCGACGCGCACGTTGCCGCCCGCCAAGACCGCCGCAGCCACGTAGGGCATCTGATGGGCGCCCAAGCTGAAGGCCGACCAGAACCAGTCCTTGGGCACGTTGTTGACCATCGCCATCAGCGTGTTCAGGTCGTCCGGAGCGCCCCAAGGCACCCCCATGCAGAGTTGCGCCAGTACCGGCGCCCTAAGCACCCCCTCCGCCACCAGCCGCTGGGCGAACCAAAGATGGCCGGTGTCGAAGGCCTCGATCTCCACCTGCACGCCCAGCTCGGTCATCATGCCGCCCATCGCCCGCAGCATGCCCGGCGTGTTGGTCATCACGTAGTCGGCTTCGGCGAAGTTCATGGTGCCGCAGTCGAGCGTGCAGATTTCCGGGCGGCATTCGGCAATGGGCTGCATGCGTTCACTGGCTCCCGCCATGTCACTCTGGTTGCCGGGCGGCAACGGTTGCTCGACCGGCCCCAGATACAGGTCACCGCCCATGCCGGAAGTCAGGTTCAGCACGACGTCGGTCGAGGCCGCGCGAATGCGTTCGGTCACTTCCCGGTACAGCTCCGGGGCACGGGCCGGCGCGCCGGTTTCCGGGTCGCGCACGTGGCAGTGGACGATGGCTGCACCGGCCTCGGCGGCGTCCAAGGCGCTGGCGGCGATGGCTGCAGGCGAACGCGGCACGTGGGGGCTGCGATCCTGGGTGGCGCCAGCACCGGTGACGGCGCAGGTGATGAAGACTTCCTTGTTCATGGCGAGCGGCATGAGTGATTTCCCCTCGTGACGGTTCAACCGCTAATTTGAACCGGATCGCCACCGCTGGCAATAGGCGCTCCGCCGTGGATTGGAGCAAGTGGGTGTGCGGTGGGGGCATCCGGCACTGTTAAGGCTCGTCGTAAGCCCTGCTTCCCGTAAGCCAACCCCGCCTGGTGTGCCGGATGCCCGCACCGCACACCCACTTCCGAATCCGGAACGGGTACGGCGTTAGCGCAACGAGGCGCCGAGCAAGTCTCGGGCGATGATGTGCCGCTGCACCTCGTTGGGCCCCTCGCCGATGCGGCGTATGCGCATCTCACGGTACCAGCGCTCAAAGGGGAAGTCCTTGGTGACTCCGTAGCCGCCGAAAATCTGCATGCAGCGATCCACCACCCGGCTGCCGGCCTCGGTGGCAACCAGTTTGGCCATGGCCGCCTCCTTGCGGAAAGGGTCGCCCCGCTGGGCTCGGGCTGCTGCCTCCAAGGTCAGCCAACGGGCTTGGCGGATGTCGATTTCGTTATCGACCAGCATCCACTGAATGGCTTGCCGGGACGACAGCGGCGCTCCGAAGGTCTGCCGCTGGGGTGCGTACTCCAAGGCCAGTTCGTGAGCCTTGGTGGCGACGCCGATGCAGCCGGCGGCGTAGGGAATGCGCTGCCTTGAGAGCCGGTCGTTGGCAATGGCGAAGCCGCCGTTGACCGCGCCGAGCACGTTGGCATGGGGCACGCGCATGTCCTCGAACTGCAGTTCGATGGCGTAGCGGGCGCTGCGCAGGGTATGCACCACCCGGCGCACGTGAAAGCCGGGCGTATCCGTATCGACGATGAAGCAGGTCACCCCGTTGCGCCCCTTGTCCGGGTCGGTGCGGGCGAACACCAAGCCGAAATCCGCCCGATCCGCGCCGCTGATGAAAATCTTGCCGCCGTTGATGATCCAGTCGTCGCCCTCCCGCACCGCCCGGGTTTGGATGGCGCGGGCCGGGTCGCTGCCGCCGGACGGCTCCGTCAGGCCAAAGAAGCCACTCTTCTCGCCACGCAGCATGGGATGGAGGTAACGCGCCTGCTGGGCTTCAGTGGCTTCAAAAAGCTGAGCTAAGCCCCCGCCGCCAAACACCCCGTAGCAGGGCGCGTAAAGCCCGGCGCGATGCTGGCTGGTTTCGATGGCGATCAGGGTGCGGGTCACCAGATCGATTTCCGGCCCGCCGAACTCCGGCGGGATGTCCAGGCCGTAGAGGCCCATGGCGCGGGTTTTCTCCGTCAAGCGCTTCCGATCCGCATCCGGCAACTCGTCGGCGTCCGGATCCAGGTTCAGCTCCAAGGGCAGGATCTCCTCGCGCACGAACCGCCGGACCATGCCGGTGATCATCTCCTGCTCTTCGGTAGGGACCAAGTCCACTTTATGATCCCGGACTGAGCCTTCCTAGGCGCGGCATCGGTTCGTTGTGGGGCGGCAATGCCCCTTGATCCGCCTCATGGGCCATCAACAGTTCCCGGTAGCGGGTGAGATAGGCCGTGGTGACCTCGACGCGAAAACGGCGGGCCTCGGGGATGCGGTCAGCCGCTGCGCTGACTTCGCTCCTCAGGCCAAAGCGGCTGCGCCCCCCGGCGTAACCGATGTAGCGCACCTTGCCCGCCTCATCGGCCAGTTCGAACACTCCAAGCTGGCCCGGCAGACCCGCCGCGGCATCAAGAGACAGCCAAGGCTTATCGAGACGAATCGGCACGGTTGTCCGACTGCCCGGCGGACTTTCGCTTGGGCATGACCGAAATCTCCATCGGCGCAAACTGCGCCATGTCGATGTCGATCAAGCAAGGACCTTCGCTGGCCATGCCTTCGTCCAACGCCGATTGGAACTGAGCAACGCTGCCGACGCTGTGGCCCGGAACGCCCATGCTCTGTGCCATGGCGGCAAAGTCGACCATGCCGAGATCGGTTTCGTTGGTGCGGCCAAAGCGTCGCTGCTGCAGCCAGCGCAGCACACCGTAGCCGCCGTCGTTGAACACGCATACCACCAAGGGCGCACCGTACTGGGCGGCGGTGGCCAGCTCCGTGGCGTGGAACATGAAGCCGCCGTCGCCATGCATCACCAAGGTCTTTTTGCCGGTGGCGATGGCCGCGCCCAGCGCCAAGGGCAGGCCCGGACCTATGGCGCCGGAAGCGGGATTCAACGACGTGCGCGGGGCATGGATCGGGAAGAGCTGATTGCCGAAGTTGTAGGCGGCAATGGTGGAGTCGCGCACCAAAAGCCCATCGCGGGGCAAACGGTCGCGCATGAGGTCCATCATGGCTGCGTAGTCCGGCCCTAAGCGTGCCCGCATGGCCTTGCGCAAGCCGTCGCGGGCCTCCCACACCGATTCATTGAACTGGGCGTCGTTGGGTGCCGCGCCGTCCAAGGCTTCGAGTATGCCGCCGAGGGCTGCGCGGGCATCGCCGACCACGCCGAGCGTCACCGGATGGGCGCGGCCCACCACGTTCGGATCGATGTCCACCTGCACCAAATCGCCAGGTGGGCGCAGTTTGGCGGCCTGCCCATCGACCCCCACGGCAAACCGGACGCCAAACGCAAGGCTTAAGTCCGCGCCCTGCACCGCCGCGTGCAGGCCAGCGCTTTGGAGGTAGTTGCCAATGCACAGGGGATGGTCTTCGGGGAGGGCGCCACGACCGTCCACCGTGGTGACCACCGGCGCATCGAGGCGTTCCGCCAACGCCTGGAGCTCGGCTGCCGCACCGGCTGCGATGACGCCGCCGCCAGCGATGATCAACCGTCGTTGGCTGGCTGCAATCCGTTCAGCAGCCGCTTCGATGTCAGCCATCTTGGGCGCGAACTCAACGGAATCAGGCACCGGCGACGGCGGGGGCGAGGCGGCGTACTGCAGATCGATCGGCACCTCTACCGCGCCGGGTGCGCCCCGCCCGGTGCGCATGTCCGCCACCACGGCGTTGAGCGCCCCGTCCAGTTGCCCGATGTGACGCGGACTTTCCACCCGCCGGGCGACTGTCCTGAGCATCGGCAGTTGGTTTTCGGCTTCGTGAACGTAACCCAACCCCTTGCCGTAGAAGGCGGTTTCCGCCTGCCCGGTAATCAACAGCACCTTGGAGGAAGCGTATTGGGCTTCATAGAGGCCGGTGACGGTGTTGGTCGTGCCAGGACCGGTGCTGGCCAGCATGACGCCAATCTCGCCGCCGGCCCGGGCGTAGCCATCGGCCGCGTGGGTGCCAGCCTGTTCATGGCGAACGTCAATGATGCGGGTCTTGCCGAGCCGGTTGATGGCATCGAAGATCGGCATGTTGTGGATGCTGACGATCCCGAAGGCATGGCGCACGTTGAGGTCG
>JAPPIX010000306.1:0-7020 GCA_028820495.1 Gammaproteobacteria bacterium | reverse complement strand
TCCAGCGAACACCAGTTGATTCAGAATTCACTTGAGCAGATCGAACTCGCCGACCGGCTCGGCTTCGACTACGCTTGGGAAGTGGAGCACCACTTCCTGGAGGAATACTCCCACTCCTCGGCGCCGGAGGTCTTTCTCGCCGCCGCCAGCCAGCGCACCGAGAACATCCGCCTTGGCCACGGCATCATTCAGATGACCACCAACCATCCGGCCCGGGTGGCGGAAAAGGTGGCGACCCTGGACTTGGTCTCCAACGGTCGGGTGGAGCTCGGCCTCGGCGAAGGCTCCTCGGTCACTGAGCTGCACCCTTTCAATCTGCGCTTTCGCGACAAGCGCGACATCTGGGAGGACGCGGTGCGCTGCGTGCTGCCCATGTTCTGGAACCACGGCTGGGAGTACGACGGCGAGTACTTCAAGTTCCCCAAGCGGGCGGTGGTGCCCAAGCCCTTGCAAAAGCCCCACCCACCGCTGTGGGTGGCCTGCTCCCAACTTGAGACCATCAAGTACTCCGCCCACCGGGGCATGGGGGCGCTGTGCTTCAAGTTCGTCGACCTGGCCGCTGCCCGAGCTTGGGTGAACGCCTACTACAACACCTTCATCCACCAACAGGAACGGCTCTGCGAGTATCAGGCCAATCCGAACATCGCGGTGGTCAGTGGCTTCATGTGCGCGGAAACGGACGAAGAGGCTTGGCGCAAGGCGGACGGCTGGACCTTCTTCCAATTTGCCCTGAAGCTCTACAACCAGGAGGGTCCCTTTGAACCGGGCGAAGTCCACATTTGGGACCGCTACCAAGCCTGGAAGCAGACGCCCGCCGGACAGCGGCGCTCCGGCAGCGAGTTGATCGGCTCGCCGGACACCATCCGCCAGCGCTTGAAGGAGCTTGAGGACGCCAACGTGGACCAGGTGATCCTGCTCAACCAAGCGGGCAAAAACTCCCACGAGGACATTTGCAGCAGCCTAGAGTTGTTCGCCGAAGCGGTCATGCCTGAATTCCACGGGCGCCATGACGAGCAGGAGGCTTGGAAGGCGGCTGTGCTGAACGGCGAGATCGTCCTGGAGGACATCGACACCGATCCGTTCGACTTCACTGTCCGGCAAGCGCCAACGCAAAAGCCGTCCAAGGACCGGCGCAACATGGTGGCGGGCGTGGTGGGCCGGCCGGACTCAACCGCCATCAGCGCTTAACGCACTGTAGTCGAGGGCAAGATGCCCTCGCTCCAAGGCGCTCCGCTCAGTCTTGGCGTAGTCTCCCGGATCGAGGGCGTCCCGCCCTCGATTGGGAACCCGTGGTTCGGCAGGAGGGCAAGAGGCCCTCGGTCCGATGCAGCCCGCCCTCGATTTTGAACTAAGCGTCGAAGAGGATGACGCTGCGCGCCACCTCGCCGGTTTCCAAGGCCTGCAGGGCATCGTTCACATCGCTGAGCTTGATGCGGCTGGACACCATGTCGTCCAGATGCAGCTTGCCCTGCAGGTAAAAGTCAACGAAGCGCGGCATGTCCACCCGGAAGCGGTTTGACCCCATGAACGAGCCTTGGATCTTCTTCTCGGCCAGGAAGTCCACCCCGTGCAGGGCCACCATGTCACCCGGGGGAATCATGCCAATCACCGTAGCGGTGCCGCCACGCTTAAGCATCTGGAAGGCTTGCTCGGCGGTCACCTTCAGGCCGATGGCCTCAAAGGCGTGATGAACGCCGCCGGAGGTCATGGCCATGATCGTTCCAACCGCGTCGTCATCCTTGGCATTGACCACGTCGGTGGCTCCGAACTTGCGGGCCAGCTCCAGCTTTGAGGGCACGGTGTCGACCGCGATGATGCGGCTCGCCCCGGCTATGGCTGCGCCGTTGATGCACGACAGCCCAATGCCGCCGCAGCCGATCACTGCCACCGTCTCACCGGGCTGCACCTTGGCGGTGTGAATCACTGCGCCTACGCCCGTGGTCACCCCGCAGCCGATCAAGGCAGCCCGGTCCAACGGCATGTCATTGCGAATCTTGGCCACCGCGTGCTCGTGGACCAGCATGTATTCAGCAAAGGAACCCAGATTGGCGAACTGCCCGAGCGCCGTGCCACCCTGGCTGATGCGCGGCTCCTCCTCCTTGCGGCGCCGGGTCTCCGGCTCCTCGCAGAGATTCATGCGCCCGGTGAGGCAGTGTTCGCAATGGCCGCAAAACACCGATAGGCAGGTGATGACGTGATCCCCAGGCGCAACGTAGTGGACGTCGGCGCCCACCGCCTCCACCACCCCAGCGCTTTCGTGGCCGAGCACCATGGGCGTGACGCCCGGATAGGTGCCGTTGAAGAAGTGCATGTCGCTGTGGCAGACGCCAGCCGCAGCCGTGCGCACCAAAACCTCGCGGGGACCGGGCTTGGAGACCTCGATTTCCTCCACCTCCATCGGCACATTCACTTCACGAAAAACCGCTGCCTTCATGGATCACTTCCCTGTCAAGATAAACAACGCGAGTTTGCCGCACCGACCTTGGCCCGCGCAAGCGCGAACCTTCGGTTCGCGTTGTAGTTTTGCTGCGCGAAACTACTGCACGACCCGGGGGGACCGATCGGATCGGCGCAACGCGTCGCTAACTCTTCACAAAATGACCTAGGTAGTGGCGGCTTTCGGACCGTTCGCTGGTTGGAGGTACGCAGGCGTCGTGGACAAGACACTCGGTGCTGCAGAGGTAGGCGACGTTCGCCGCCTGAAGGATGCGCAAGCACGGGATGCGCCGGGCACTCTGGAGGTAAAGGTCCGTCACTTCGCTGGGGTGGCGGCTTTTGGGTGACTCGATGCGCGCCGCCATTGCCTCGATCGGCACAGGGACCAGATAGAGGTACCGCTCTCCAGGACCTCCGTTCACAACAATGCGGTTTCGGCTCTTCCAGCGAGCGGCCATATCGAGCCCGTCCCACGAATCGACGTGCAGCCCCAAGCGCAAGTTCGATTCATGATCCACCGTGATCGAAGGATGATTCGCGTCGTCGATGGACGGGTCGAGAGCAACCACCGGCGACAGGCTGAGAAAAGGCTTGAACTCCAATGCCCTCTCCGACTTCAGGTCGCAATGAAAGAATGCGGCAAAGTTCAGTTCGTCTTCGATCGACAGATCATCGAGCGAGCCGGTGTATTCAGTAACTTCGGAATCACTCAGCTTTCGGAAGTCGATGGGCAGTTTGGCGCCGGGTCGATAGTCAACGGCGTCCGGGTAATGCTCCTGTGCGCAAACGAGCGTGTCGCTAAACGATATCAGGTCCTGAACATCACCGAGCCTACCGTCAAAGAAGACTCTCATTCTCAGATCAAGTCCGCTCCGATCTTTTCCAACGACTCGCCGTGCAGTGCCAGATACTTCAACACATGGGTGTAGAAGTTGTCCAGGCCTTGACAATAGACCGTCGGATTGTCGAAGCCGTTGCTGCTGGCATAGCGGTGTACCGGTTGCCCACTGCCACAGACGTCTCGCCAGCAGCAATCCGAACATGAAGAAGCGGGTGTTCCCTTGAACTTCTCGAAGTCATGAAACAAGGGGTCCTGAAGGATCTCCCCGAGGCTTGAACGCTTCAGGTCCCTGTACTGATATCCATTCCAGTACTTCGTGGACCTCAAGGTGTCGTCCGGCCCCACTCCGCCATCAGACGACACGGTGATTAGCATGTAGTCCGGGCCGCTTCCGCGGTCAGCAAAGAGGAAGTTCGCCTGCCCGTAAATTCGCGCTAGGAAATGATCGATAAACCTAACGCTGACGGATTCGTCGTCATCCACCATCATGTCGAACACCTTGATCAGAAACGCTCCATAGGCTTGCGCGTCACCGGAAAAGTTGTCGTGATTGAGGTCAGGGAGCAAAAAGTCGAGGTGTTCCACCTTGAGGTCGTTTCGAAAGTGTGGGTAGATTTCCTTGGCGTCGAACTCCTCACCGATCACGGCCAAGACCGTTGGGGGCTGATGCAGGTGTTCCTGGCACAAGGCCAATCCTTGAACGGTCGCATGGTAGGAAGACCGGCCGCGATGATCGAGCCGATGGGCGTAGTTGTGCGCCTTTGCTCCGTCAAGGCTGATGCCCACCCGCACGTCATGTCTGTTGAAGATCTCTATCCACTCGCGATCGATCAGCATGCCGTTGGTCTGGACCGTCAAGGACAGATCAAGCACGTCCACCAGATTGGATTTGATCTCTTGGCATACCCGGTCGAAACGAGCTTTCGGCATCAATAGTGGCTCGCCGCCGTGCAGGTGAACGGCGATTCGCTCAAGCTTGCACGCCTCGGAAAACTCTCTCAGCCGCCGCACCACCAGCGCGACCGTGTCGTCGGCAATAAACGCCGCATGCTGCTGGTAGCTGTCGTCGCCAGCGTTGAAGAAGTAGCAATAGTCGCAGTTCAGGTTGCAGCGCTCGGTGATCTTGAGTATGACCTCCAGCGTCTGGAGCTGCTCGAAGCTCACCCTGTTTCGGTCACTGGCGACACGCACGGCCATCAGGCGAAATTGTCACGGCCACGGTCGCCCATGAGAGGCGTGCAATGCCCTGAAGCCCTTGAAGCTCCAGGACAAGTCATCAGAGCCCTAAGGCAATCAGCTTCCCACCGCTGTGCGATCAACCACAGGCGGTGAGGAAACAAAGTTGCCGCCTATTCGGGGCGGCGCCGAAACAAAGTTGCCACCGGCTCGAGGCGGTGCCGAAACGAAGTTGCCGCCCGCCCCTGCAAACCCCGAAATCTTCCTTTGAAGATTGGGACTGATTACCTTGCCTGCTGCTTGCTGTTGATCCTCCGTGGAGATTCCCAACTTCTCCCTGAGCTTGCGCGCCTTACAATCTTCCATGACCCACCTCGCGGTTTTCCAGAATGACTCGAACCTACACCCGTCATCGACAGGTTGTCAATAGTCTTGCCCACTGTATGTTGCCAACACCCGCACTTGCACCCAAATCACAAACAGGCAACCATGAGCGTGGTGGTAGGAGATACGCATGTCTGACGGCAAAATCAGGCTCGGCATACAGATTCGGACCCAGGGTCCGCAATCGGATGCCGCCATCATGGTGGCTTGCGCCGAAGCCGCGGAGCGGGCCGGGCTGGACGACATCGTGGTGGTGGACCACATCGCCATCCCGCCGGATGACATCGAAGGTTCCGGCGGCCGCTACCTAGACCCCTTGGGCGCACTGCTGTTCCTCGCCGCCAAAACCGGCCGCATTGGCCTTGGCACCGGCGTGCTGGTGCTGCCCTACCGGCCGATTCTGCCCACCGCCAAGGTGGTCGCGACGCTGCAGGAGTTGTCCGGGTGCCGTCTTCGCCTCGGCGTCGGAGTCGGTTGGATGCCAGCCGAATTCAACGCCTTGGGCGTCCCGCGCAACCAGAGGGGGCGGTTGTTCGACGAGGGGCTTGAATTCCTGAATCGTGCCTTCGCCAGCGACCGGATCACCGAAAACGGCCAGGACTTCATGTTCCTACCGCGCCCAATGCGTCCGCCCCTGCTCATTGGCGGCACGCCCCCATACGCGTTCAACCGAGCGGTGGCCCATGGCGACGGCTGGCTTCCCATGGGCGGACGGCGTCCGGAAAAGTTCGCCGCACCGGCCCAGGAACTGCGCCAGCGCTTCGCCGATGCGGGCAAGGACGAGCCGGAAATCGCCGTCTTCACGCGGCTGCCCTTCGAGAACCCCAACGAACTTGCGCAACGCCTAGCCGACTGGGCGGGCATCGGCGCTACTGCGGTGATTCATGGCGGGGTGCGCTATGCCGATGTCGCCGAATTCAACGACGCGGCGGTCGCGCTGTCGGAGGGCCGTTCCGGGTAGCAGTTTGGCAAGCCCATTCCCTTAGCCCAATCGAGGACGCGAACCTTCGGTTCGTTATGCCCTCGCTCCGGGGGATTCGGCTAACTCAGTTCGGCAAGTCCATTCCCCTAGCCCAATCGAGGGCGAGACGCCCTCGCTCCGAGGAATCCCGCTCCGGAGCGAGGGTCTAGCGCCGTAACTTCACGCGAGGGGTTCGCCCCTACAGGCTCCCCTACAGGCTAAAGCGCAATCTCCGCCACGGCTTCAATGGAATCCGGACTGCCGGAAAACACCAGTCCGGTCGCCCGGCTGTCACGCCAAGCATCGAGGCGGTCCCGGACGCGCTCCTTGGGGCCGACCAAGGCGACGGCGTCGATCAGGTCGTCGGGCACGGCGGCCATGGCCTCGTTGCGCTGACCGCCCAAGTAGAGATCCTGAATCTCCTTGGCGGCATCCGGCCAGCCTTGGCGGCTGACCAGGTTGTTGTAGAAGTTCTTGGAACGGGCGCCCATGCCGCCGACGTAAAGGGCCAGTTGGGGCCGCAGCTTGTCCCGGCAGGCTTGCAAGTCATCGCCGACAATTACGTTGACGCTGGGCTGAACATCGAAATCATCCCAACCCTTCTCCCCTTCCGCCTTGGCGAAGCCGGACTCGATGTCTGCCGCGAAGCCGTCCAAGCCCTCCGGCGTAACCCACAGCGGAATCACCCCGTCGGCCACCTGCGCAGCCGTGGCCACGCCCTTCGGCGAAATCGCCGCCGTGTAGATGGGAATGTCCGGGCGTCCGTGGAGGATGCTGCGCAGCGGCTTGCCTAAGCCGGACGCGCCCTCGCCAGTGTACGGAATCTGGTAGCACTCGCCCTCAAACTGCACCCGATCCTGACGGGCAAAGATTTGGCGCATGATGTTGATGTACTCCCGGGTGCGGGTGAGCGGCTTGCCGTAGGGCTGGCCATGCCAACCCTCGATCACCTGCGGGCCGGAAGGCCCCAAGCCCACGATCATCCGGCCCCCGGAAAGCTTGTCCACGGTCATCGCCTGCATGGCCGCCATGGCCGGGGTGCGGGCGGACATCTGCATGATCGAGGTGCCGAGCTTTATGCGGCTGGTGTGGCCAGCAACGTAAGCCAAGGGCGTGATGGCGTCCGAGCCCCAAGCCTCCCCCGCCCAAAGCGAGTCAAAGCCAGCCGCCTCCACCCGCTGGATGGCTTCCAAATCGATCTGCACCTGCGGGCCGATGCCCA
>JAPPIX010000382.1 GCA_028820495.1 Gammaproteobacteria bacterium | reverse complement strand
CCGACAAGGAGGAACACGGTGGTTCCGAACAATTGCACTCCCCAGTCGGCGACAAAGGCGCCCACTCGCCCACCGTAGTTTGCAAAGCTGGGCGCCGCATGGCTCGTGTAGTAATTCCAGTTCGGATCCTCAGTGGAATAGGAGCCGAGACTCAACAGCGCAAAAATCGTGCCTCCAAGAATGAGAAAACCCACCAACTGGATCATTCGCCTGGTCATAACAAGCATACGCCCATAGCTCCTTGTTTCAGGGGCTCCGCTAAAGTTGCCGTCTTTATTGCCCGCAGACCGTTTTCAACAAGCCAACTCTCGCTTTGACTTGATTTTTCCACCAGTGCTAGCATGCGGAACCTGGAAGCAGAGAGTGTGAAGCATGGATTGTTGTGCGCTTTCAGTCCCCAAGTTGCGCGGTCTTGAGTGCCCTTAGGTCTATGCGGAGGAAACCTATGAAAGTGCGAAGCCTCGGTCTGCTGGCGGGCTTGTTGATGGTCTGCTCTGGGAGCTTCGGTTACGCCGGCGACGCTGTGGAAATGAAGGTGCGAGGCGTCACGATGGACCCGGAAAGGCATTCCCCTATTGTTGTTCTTGAGGGCCGCCAGGGGCATGAGGCTTTTCCTATCTGGATTGGCATATCCGAGGCTCGGGCTATTGCCCTTGAGCTGGAGGGGGTGGTCACCCCCCGGCCCCTGACCCACGATCTTCTGAATAATATACTAACCGATTTGGAAATTGGTATAGGGCGAATCTTTATCAATGACCTGCGCGACAATACCTACTTTGCCAAGATAGACCTTTTGCGCGGCCCCGAAACGCTGACCATCGACGCTCGACCCAGCGATGCCATCGCGCTCGCCATCCGGGCCAAGGCGCCGATTTTCGTCGCCCGCAAGGTACTGGACGCCACCCGCACGGTCATCCTCACGGAGCCCGGGGCGCAGAAGGATTCCGCCAGGATGTGCGGAATCGCCGTACAGAACCTTACCCCCCAGCTTGCCAGCGTGTTCAACCTCGCCAGCACCGACGGGGTCCTGGTGGCCTCCGCCCAACCGGGGAGCAGCGGCGCGGCGCGTGACGTGCGGCGGGGAGACGTCATCACCGGGGCGGACGGAACGGTTATCAGAACCGTTCAGGATTTTCAGGACCTTTGCGGCACCAAGGCGGCAGGAGAGGAAGTCGTTCTGAATGTCACGCGGGACCAGCGGCCCGTAGAGCTGAAGCTGTTGCTGTCTTCTGTCGAGTGAGAGGTCTTTGCGTGGACCCTTTTGGCGAGTGCGCGCTCTACCTGATTACCGATCGGTCGCTGTCGCGCGGCCGGTCAACGACCGACGTGGTGCGGGAGGCTCTGGCGGGAGGGGTGGACGTCGTCCAGCTCCGCGACAAGGAGGTCGAAACGGCCGACGTTGTGCTTGAAGGGTTGCGGGTGCATGAAATCACGGCGCGCCATGGTGTGCCGCTGATCGTCAACGATCGACTGGACGTAGCTTTGGCGATCGAGGCGGAAGGCGCTCACGTAGGCCAGACGGACCTCTCGGCGCCCATGGCCAGAAAGCTGCTGCCGCCGCCGGCTTTGCTGGGTGTATCGACCTCCTCGGTCGATATGGCGCGGAGCGCTCAGCAGCAACGGGCAGATTATGTAGGATTTGGTCCGATCTTTCGGACCGCCACCAAGGAGACCGCAGCTTCGCCGCGGGGCGCCGCCATGATGCAGGACGTTTTGCAGGCCATCGATATTCCGCTTGTGGCGTTGGGAGGCATTTCCGGTCACAACGTCGCAGAGGTCATCGAGGCCGGCGCCAACCACGTCGCCGTGTGCTCCGCCATCGTGGCTGCCGACGACGTGCGGCGGGCCGCCGCCACCCTGAAGGAAAGCATGCTGCGTGCGCAGGCGAGGCGCAGCGTTTCCTGACGTGGGCTATGAAGCGGCGGCGCGGCGGCCTGGTTTCCGCCCCAGCAGGTACAACCCCGCCGCCAGCATGACGATGCTCACCACGTGCGGCGTGCGCAGAGGGCCAAGATAGAGGTCATCGGCCCTGAACAACGACGTGAACGACCTCACGCAGGCGTAAAAGATGAGGTACGCCCCCGCCAACCCACCCTCCGGCAGGCGGTCGGATTTACGCAGATTCCACAGCAGTACGAAGCCGGCCAGGTTCAGGACCAGTTCATAAAGCATGACCGGGTGAAGGGGCACCTGGCCGAACTCGCGTCCGGCGATACTGGACGCCGGAAACACGACTCCCATCCATTCCGGGAAGCCCCGCAGCCACTCCGGCAATTGCGGCGACCGTAACGGGTAGCCGTGGGCGTCGCCATTCATGAAGTTGCCGAAGCGGCCAAGGGCGTGGCCCAGAACCAGCGCTGGAGCCGCCATGTCCCACAGCATTCGCACCGAAAGGCCCTGCGAGCGGGCGTAGAGCCACAGGCCCAGCATGCCGCCCACAATGCCGCCGTGGATGGCCATGCCGCCTTCCCAGATGGCAAGAATCTTCAGCGGGTTGGCGCTGTAGTAGCCCCATTTGAAGACGACGTAGTACAGGCGGCCGCCCACGAAGCCCGCGACAAACGCGCAGAAGGCGGCGTCTACCACGCGTTCCGGCGGCAAGCCGCGCCGTCTGGCCTCCAGGCGCAGCAGCAGGATGCCCAGCAGCAACGCAATCACATACATGAGGCCGTAATAACGCACCACAAAGGGTCCCAGGCGAAACAGCTCCGGGTACACACCACTCTCCAGATGTCGAAGTTACGTTAACGCGTGCCGGGCCTCCCCCGCGTCATGGCTACGGGGTCCCTTCCCGGACGCAAGGCCCGCCGCGCAGCCGGCTGAGGATTTCAGCGACCACCGCGTCCTCCCCCTTCTCACTGAGATTGTACCAGGCCAGGTCTTGCATCCTGCCAAACCAGGTCAATTGTCGTTTAGCCAGGCGCCGCGTTGCCCGCTTGATGGCATCGACCGTTTCCTGCCACATCTTTCCACCGGCCAGATAGCTCAACAGCTCCCGATAGCCCAGGCCATTCATCGCCGCGCAGCTCTCCGTGTAGCCATGCGCCCGCAGCGTCCGGACTTCCGCAAGCCAGCCGGCGCCAAGCATGGCGTCGGTGCGGCTTCCAATCCGGTCATAAAGATCGGCGCGGCGGCGCGTAAGGGCGATCCCAACGAATGGGAAGGAAGGCTCGCAGGCGCGATGTCTGGAGCAGTGTTCGGAAAACGGTACGCCGGTGAGAAATGTCACCTCCAGGGCCCGCACCACGCGCACGCGGTCCCGCACGTGGCAGGAGGCGGCGTAGGTTGGGTCGGCCTTCCGCAGCAAGGCATTCAGCGCGGCGTCTCCGTGGCGCTCCGAGTAGCGGCGCAATTCGGCGCGCAGCGAAGGGTTCGCGGGAGGCACGGGCATCAGGCCGTAAAGCAGCGCCCGCAGGTACAAGCCGCTGCCCGCGACGA
>JAPPIX010000074.1 GCA_028820495.1 Gammaproteobacteria bacterium | reverse complement strand
ACATGACGAAGCGGCTCAGGCTCTCGAAAGTTGGGCAACTCGTGCAACATCCGGGCTAGGATGATCAGGTCGCCGCGCCGAACGTTCTTGGACGATCCCACACCCGCAATTGCATATAGCTGTCCGAAAAGTAGTGCCTTTATCCGCAACTCTTCCAATGTCTCAACAACCGCTGCCGCCTTGGCTTCATCGAGCGGAGCCCCATCGTCGGCAAGATCAGGGCTGCAGCTCCAAGCTGCATGGACGTACTCCAACACGAATTGAAGATTCTCGCTCATGATCCTGTCCGGGCGGTACGCGTCTCCTTTCTGCCGCTCCTCAAGAACAACTCCCAGGAAGTGCGTCGACCACAAGTAACCCAGCAACAATCTTGGTGGCTGACTGGCGATTAGCTCGCATGCGCGTTCCCCAAGTTGTTCCATTTCCGACCGCAGCTCAGTCGTAGCCGCTTCCAACGACTCACCGCTGCTTGCCAACAGCTTCTCGAGGTGCCTGGGCGAACTCTCGGCTAGGGATGCCATCCTCCGCATGGTAGCGTCATCCAATGCCGCCCATTCCGGTAGCCATTCTCTACCCACGACGCTGCCTCCAACCACCGTTCCGCTGTCGTCTCATCTCTGCGCTTTCCGCCACGCGTCCAGGGTCGCGTCAAGCGGACGCGCTGCCTTCTTTGCTGAGATTCGCATTGGTACTTTGATTTGCTGACAGAGAGGCCGTTGCAATCAGTTCTAACACATGCCAAAACTGGGGTAGATACGCTCTACCTTGTGCGGGAGATGAAAAAGTTCTCCTCCCCGCGCAACAAGACTTCGACCACATCTAAACGACCGACTATCTCCTGCATTCGCTCGCGGCACATGTCGAGTTGGGAATGCGTCTTCACGCTGCGCCTCTGTGGGTTTGCTCAATTGTGTAAGGCATTGAATTATAAGGGGTGAACCCCTGTGGAACCACAAACGGAAACTTAGGTTTCCGACCGTCCCTGCTCACTCCGCATTGTCCTCGGTCCCATCCGCCTAGGACGCCTTGACGTCCCCTTCAAGCAGCCAAGGATAGTCGCGGCGAATCCGCTCCGTGGCCACGGCGTGCGGGTGCGGCCTGTCGAGGTCCTCCGCCCATTGGTTCAACCACGGGCCACAGCCGATGCTGCCCCATCAAACGCCGTCCAGAAGCAGCGGGCCACTTCGAATATTGGCAGCCTCGCTCCAGCTATCAGGCCGGGGAACACATACTTCCTCCGCATGCCCGAAAAGGCCCATCCCAAGGCGATGCGGTGCTGCTGCGTGAACCGCCCCGTTCGGAATGCCTCGCGGAGCATTTGGGTGTCGGGGCGGCATTCATGGGACATCCCGGCGCACTCCTTGGCAATGAACAGCCCTAGGTTCCAGCCCGCATCACCTTTGGAGTCATCACTGCCACCGGGTGTGCGGCGCAGTTGTGGGCGATCGAATCTGTCCAGGGGAAGCAGGTCCTTCGACATGGCCGGGTCATCGCAGGACTCGCAGCCGTCGGGGAGCAGGCACTCCAGTTGAATGCCCTCGGGAGGGATGTACGAGACGTCCCAATCCCTCTTGCCCGATGGTTGAGAGTGTGCTGGGTCAGGTTTCGCGTTCATACAGGGCCTTGCAGGACACGAGGTCATGGCGAAGTCGATGGCGGGTCAACGTTTGCTTGGGCGCCCTAGCCAAGCGCAGTGGCAGCAGAGCGGGGCGGGCCGTCACCGCCACCCTGACCCCCACATCATCTCCTTGTCCCACAGGAGGTCGTAGGGCAGTTCCCGAACCTCAAGTTCAGGGTTCGTCAACCGCAGCAGGTTGTTCCACAGCCGGTTCTCATCGCCTCCGCAACGAACCACCAGCTTGGCGATCTGACCCTTGGAAGCGCGCCCGTCGAACAGCGCCCGCCTGGTCTCGTCCGCGTCCATGATGAGCAACGCCTCCCGAAGCGCCTCCCTATGGTCCCCGGTCGGCATGTCCTCCGTTTTGGCCCATGCGAAGAAATCCGCCTCGCTGATCTTCAAGGGCCATCCGGCAAGGTGCTTTTCGAGCGCGAGGCCCAACTCCCCGCACCCCGTGGACGTCCAACGCGCCCCATCCTCAGCAAACTCCGAGCTTGGCTTCAGCTCTGCCACGCCACGCACCTCCGGCTGCGTAGTAGCCGATGAATTGATTGCGGCAGGATATCACGCCATCAAAATTCCAAGCACATTGGGGTTGGGTTGGAATGCGCCACATCGGGCACAATGTGGCGCGGCATTTGAACCAATGCGCCTTTCTCTTATGCAACAAAATCTTGATGACATGGGTGCCTTAACCAACAATAAATCGCATTTTGTCCGCTAGACGGCCTGCAAACCAACAGAAGATGACGCCTTGCCAATGTCCATGACCAGTCCCCGGTCAACAAGCAAGGGTATTGCCTTCAGGGTGGCGTAGAGTTTCGGTGAGGTCCATAGCTCGGAAGATTACTCGGAAGCACTCGGAAGGCAGAGTGCTTCCGAGCTTGGAGCTGCCCCCGAGGGGCGGCTCGCGCTAGCCCCACTCCTTCGACCGAATCCGAGCGCGACGTGATCTTGGTGGGCACGAACGTCGTGTCAGAGCTGATGCGTTCCGAATCGGAACCTCGACTCCATCGCCGCTAGCGGCGTAATCAGGAGCAGTCGCTACGGCGTGATTCGGTATATCGCCTTCTCAAGCGTTTCCCCGAGCACTTCCATCACGTGGGGCACGAGCGGCTGCAAGTCCGGCAGGCGGTTGCGGTGGGCCAGGATCACGATCACCGGGATCGGCAGCTCACGCAAGTTCTGCTGGTACTCTATGCCGCGGTCAACCGTGACCAACGCGTCGAACCCTTGGTCCGCTGCCAGCGACAGCAGGCGACCGTTTCCGGTGCCCGCCCATCCCATCTGCCGCACGGTTTGCACCGCGAACGACTCAGGAAAGGAGCGGGCGAGACGTCTCGGGATTGACTCGTCAAGCAGCAGCTTCATCGCTGGCGGACGTTAGAATCGCAGTCGCCCGCTCCAGCACCGCCACCGCTTGGCTTCGGGCCACGGTGGGGAAATCCGTCAGGAAGTCGTCGAGCCGGTCGCCCGCCTCCAGGTGCTCCATCAGGATGCGCACCGGCACCCGGGTTCCAGTGAACACGGGAGTGCCCCCGAGGATTTCCGGATTCCTTTCGATCAGCCAATCGCTCATCTCTGTTCTCCAAGTTGGACGGCGAACGCAGCCGCCGGACGCCCCAAGGCCGCGACTTGAAAAGTGCCATCGCCCCACTGGCCATCACTGCCTCACCAGAGCCGCCGCATGGGCGTCGTAAGTGTAACTCGCAATGGTGCCGTCCACGATCCTCTGAATTTTGGCGGAGAGGGAGGGATTCGAACCCTCGATGAGCTATCAACCCATACTCCCTTAGCAGGGGAGCGCCTTCAGCCGCTCGGCCACCTCTCCGGGACTACCCGCCGTGC
>JAPPIX010000401.1 GCA_028820495.1 Gammaproteobacteria bacterium | reverse complement strand
TGCCGGACGGCGGGGGCGTGGGCGACATTCCGCAGATGAAGAACTTTGTCGGCAACTTCCTCAAAGTGCCGGGCGGCCGGGCGTTTCTAGTGCAGGTGCCGGGTTCGGCCAACGCCGCCCTGGACGATGCGGCCCTCGCCGAGCTGCTCAACTGGATGCTCCTCGAAATCAGCGCCGCGCAACTGCCCGAAGACTTCGAGCCCTATACGGCGGCGGAGGTTGGCCAGTACCGGGCAGCGCCGTTGAGCGACGTGAACGCCGTGCGCCTGCCGCTGATTCAGAAGATCGCGCTGCTGTCGGAGAATTGATCGGGAGGATCCGGGAATGGGTCGCAAGGGCATCGGAGTCTTGCTGGGATTGGCGCTGCTGATCGGCGTTGCCTGGGCCTATCGGGCCGAGATCGCCATCTGGGGAATTGGCGCGTTGGTGGAATGGCGCCGCGACATCGGGCCGAATCGGGAAGTCGCTTGGCAGCGGGGCCCAGAGCAACCGGCGCAGCCGCCGTCCGAGCGGCCGCCGAACATCGTGCTGATCCTCGCCGACGACATGGGTTGGAACGACGTATCGACCAACGGCGGCGGGGCTGGCGGCGGCTCGGTCAAGACGCCGCACATCGATGCCATCGCGCAAGGGGGCGTGAACTTCACCGCTGGCTACTCGGCCAATGGAACCTGCGCGCCGTCGCGGGCGGCCGTCCTCTCCGGCCGCTACGGGACGCGCTTTGGCTTTGAGTTCACGCCGACACCTTCGCAGATGGCGCCCCTCCTCCGGCTGGCCCGCGCTGGGGACGATACGCCGCGCCGCGACTCCATCCCCAACCCGGATTTCGAGCTCGTCGAGTGGGAGGACATGGGCATGCCGGCGGGAGAGGTTACGCTGGCCGAGACCCTCAAGACGGCGGGCTACCACACGGTCCACATCGGCAAGTGGCACGTTGGCGAAAGCAACGGCATGGCGGCTTACGACCAAGGCTTTGACGAGAGCCTGCTGATGGAGGGCGTGCTCTTTCTGCCGGAGGACCATCCCGACGCCGTGAACGCCAAGCAGGGGTTCGATCCGATCGACCGGTTTTTGTGGACGATGGGCGGGTACGGCGTGCGGTACAACGGCGGCGAGGCGTTTGCGCCTCAAGGCCATGTGACGGACTACTACACCGACCAAGCCGTGCAGGTCATCGAAGCGAACCGCAACCGCCCGTTCTTCCTCTACCTCGCCCATTGGGCCATTCATACGCCGCTGCAATCCACCCGCGCGGACTACGATGCCTATCCGCACATCGAAAGCCACACCGAGCGCACCTATGCCGGCATGATTCGGGGGCTGGACCGGAGCGTCGGGCGGGTGTTGGACGCCCTACGGGAGCACGGCCTCGAGGACAACACGCTGGTGATCTTCACGTCCGACAACGGCGGCGCGGGCTACTTGGGCCTGCCCGACGTGAACCGCCCGTTCCGCGGCTGGAAGATCACCTTCTTCGAGGGCGGCATCCACGTGCCGTTCATGATGCGCTGGCCCGCGCAGATCACCCCGGAACGGACCTTTGCCGAGCCGGTGCACCACTTTGACATCTACGCCACCGCCGCCGCCGCAGCCGGGGCGCCGATGCCCAATGACCGGGTCATGGATGGCGTTGATCTGCTGCCCTACGTGCGCGGCGAGGCGGAGGACGTCCCCCACGAGACGCTGTTCTGGACCCAGGACCACTACCGGGTGGTTCTGCACCAGGGCTGGAAGCTGCAGCGCAGCGGGCCGAACGACGAATTTATATGGCTATTCGACTTGAACGCCGACCCGACCGAGCGCAACAACCTAGCCCACACCCGGCCCGACAAGGTGGAGGAGCTCGATGCCCTGCTCGCGGCCCATCTCGCCGAGCAGGCGCCGCCGCGCTGGCCCCATCGGGCCTCGAACCCGGTGTCGATTGACAAGCACCTGAACCAGCCCGAGTCGCCGGACGACGAGTACATTTACTATCCGAACTGAGGCCGGAAGTAGATCAGGATACGGCTGTCAAAGTTCGGCGTCGGCTTCCCAGCGCAGACCGGTTGAGGCGATATCTTCCCGGATCTCGATCTTGTGCCGCAGACTGCCGATCAGCGATTCGAAGCGGCGGTCGTAGGGCAGGACGCGGGCGACGGGCTTGCCGTGCTTGGTCACCACGAGACCATCTGGACCTAGGTGGTCCAGCAGCGTCAAGCACTGCTCCTGGAACTTCGCCGCCTCTATTGTCTGCACGAATCTGGCCTCCTTCCGCGAAGCGGGTTCACTTATTGATCTGTTGTAGAAAGTTGTCCGCTCCAAAATCACCCAACGACGGAGTTTCCCAGCATCGACTTGGATTGACTCATGCATTCCAGCTTGGGCTCATAGGGTCCTACGGTCGTATCCCGGTTCGTGCGGTCCGCACCCGTTAATAGGGTTGGCGCCAAAGTGAACCGCATTCATCGATCAAGCGCCTGAACTGGGCGCGTTCAATTTCTGGGGTGTGAGCTGCTACTGTCGTTTGCGCGTTGGGTATGACCCGGTTGAGCGAATTCGGGCACAAGGCACGCAATGCCTCTCCCAGTCCTTGGCTGACGCTGATGGTGATGATGCGGTCGCACTGCCTGTCGTAAAGCGGCCAGTCTCGCTCCATGGCGCGGAAGCCTTGTAGCAACCGCATGATTGGCACCTCGTCGCGCCAAACACCTTGGGAGCGAAGGTATGGCTTGTGGCTGATGAAGGAAAACACCAAGTCCGGACGCAACATCGAAATGTCGTTAACCAGTATGGAGGAATCCAGATGGGATAAGTAAACGTTCTCCACGCCGCGCTTTAGGCGATGGGGCGGAAAGTGAACAAGAGTCTGATAGTCGGCGAAGCTCAGCGCATGACCAATGTAGTCGAGCATTTTGCGGCCGCCGCCGCTCAAGGGGGATCCCCCATTTAGGGAAAATAGGATTTGCTTGACTCGTTTCGGCATGGGGTTCAGACAACAGGACAGGGCACTAGGTGCAGCAGCGGAGGCATTCTACTCGATCAATCCAACGCAAATTTGGACATGCGCGCCAGCAGGGCGTAGGTGGCGCAGGAGGTGGCCAAGGCGGGGAACACTTCGTGCAGGTGGGCCGACAGGCCGCTTGCGAGCCAAGCCAGCAGCACCGGCACTCCGGTAGCCATGGCGCCGAGCGCCGCGCGGGCCGAGCCGCGCCGCCAGTGCAGGCCGAAGACGATGGCCGGGAAGAAGCACACGGCGTACAGGCTGCCCGAGAAGATCGTCAGTTCGATGATGCCCGCCGGGGGGTCCAAGGCCAGGGCGGCGGCCACGGCGGCGAAGCCAACGATGCCCATGCGCGTCCAGGCGAGCGGCCGCTTGCTCGGCTTGATGGTCTTGATGATGTCGTTGTAGAGCACCGACGCCGCCACCAGCAGCACGCTGTCCATGGATGACATGGCGGCGGCCAGGATGGCGATGATGAGGAAGTCCGACAC
>JAPPIX010000301.1 GCA_028820495.1 Gammaproteobacteria bacterium | reverse complement strand
GAACCCCCGCCGAAGGAAACCCCGCCTGATCAGGAGCAGGGGGGCGAGTAGTTACCCAGTGTCAAATTGTCAGCCATTGCGTTAGCTCGCCTCTTCTTTTTTGATTACCAGCCACGTCACCAATGCGAAGGCTCCCGTAGGGTTCGGCTCTTTCGGCTTTTCCGTCAATGCCGCTCCACGGTCACGGCCGAGTCCGGCAAGCTCCGCTTTCCTGAAAGTGCTGGCGACGCTACGCAACGCCGCGTCGAGCTGGGAGTCGTACTTCTCCATGGACCTGCCTTGCTGCGTTTCCCGGTCAAAGACGTCCTCCAACGCTTGCAGGGCATCCCCGTGGCCTACGGCAAGCGCCCGAAACAGTGCAAGGCACTGTTGCGCCTGCTGGAAGGTGTGAATCACGCTCCCATCGTCCCGAACATAGACGAGAAAGTAGGGCCAGAGACGGTTGGGTGTGCGCTCCGCCACATCTTCGCTCCGCTTCAAGCAGAAGATTGTGCCGGGTTGCATCCGATCAGTTCGCAGGCCTTTGTCCAGTGCCCCCCCAGTGTCCACGACCGCATGGATGCCGAGCGGCGCGGCTTCAAGGGCAGCCCGGTGCTGCTGGAGGAAGTTCATCAGGTCGGCAATGAAGTCGTCCAGCGTAAGGTCGTTCAGGTTGATGCCGCCCTCGGCTTCCTCAACATCGAGAATCTCCTCCCGCATGCGGGTCAACTGCCGGTCGCGAAAGGCGAGTTCCAATTGAATGGCATCCTTGTGCTCGTCTTCCGTTTGAGCACCTTGATTGAGAGGGTCGTCGAGGCCGGTCCCCGTTGCATCCGCCAGCACCATGCGCGCTTCGACGCGGTTCTTTAGGTCCAGATAGCGGTCCAAGTCCTCAGTTGGCCAGAAATTGGTCATGGAGACGCGCTCGTTGAGGCTGCCGAGCCTGTCGATCCGTCCGAAACGCTGCATTAGGCGCACCGGGTTCCAGTGGATGTCATAGTTGACCACCAAGTCGCAGTCCTGAAGGTTCTGTCCCTCCGAAAGGCAGTCGGTTGCGATCACGATGTCAATCTCGTCGCCACTATGCTCGGCTTGCTGCGCTCTCGGCGCGAACCGCGAAAGAATGTCCATGAAAACGGTTTCGCCTGAACTGCTGCGATTGCCGCTTCCGCCAGTCACCAGAGCGGTGTGAACGCCAAACTCCTCGTGGGCCCAACCGGAAATGTGATCGTAGAGGTACTGCGCTGTATCGGCGAACGTTGTGAAAACGAGCGCCTTTCGGTTCGCTCGACCCTCCTTGTCCTTGGGTGCTGCGCGCACTTTCTCCTGCAGTACTTGTTTCAAGGTGGTCAGCTTGTTGTCCCGTCTGGCGGTGATCTGCTGCGCCCGTCCATAGAGTTCCTGAAAAATCCGCCGATCCTCGCGCAGGTCCGCCTGCCAACGGTCGACATCAATCTCGTCCAGCCGGTAACGGCGGCGCTTCCCGATGGAAAACTCCTCGTCCTCCTCGTCGGCGTCCGGCAACGGGGCGTCTATTTTTTCAACCGGCCCGCGCGCCCGCCATTTCTCGATCAGGCCATCAAGGTCGTCCATTTTTTCGAGAATGCGCCGCATGGTCAGCGTGAATGAATGAACCGAGCTTTCCAGTCTCTTCAGCAAGTTCACCCGCATCATGCCAATCAGCCAGCGCTCACGATCTCGCTGGTCGAATGGTTGCTCCTCCTTCTCCTCGTCTAGGCGAGAAGCGTCCTCTAGGTACTCCGACGGCATGTAGAGCGCGAGGCGGAAGTCCCCGATCCGGCTGTGCAGTTCGTCGTAGGAAAGCCCCCCCTCGCTGTCCGTTGCCGGATGGAGGTTCCTCGGCTTCGACCGCTCGGGGAAGCCGCCGATGACATCCATCACGTCGCTGTAGTAGCGGCGGACATGATCGCGCGAGCGTGCAATCGAAACCGCGTCCAACAACGACAGGAAATCGGCGCCGAGCCGCTCCAGCAAGGCGCCCTTGTCCGGGCGCTGCCCGGAACGCCGATTCGCTTCCCACTGTTGAAACTCGCGCTGGGCCACGCCGAACATGGACTGGATGTTGCCAATGCCAAGCGCATCCCGGAACGCATCTTGGCGCTTTTCCGTCATCAAGTAGATCTGGTTTCTCAAGTCTCGCAGACTGGTGTTGACCGGAGTCGCCGAGAGCATCAGCACCTTGGAGCGAGCGCCGCTCTTCATGACATCTTCCAGCAAGCGGTTGTAGCGGCTGCGCCTGACGAGGTTTCCATCCTCGTCGGTTCGGTCTCGGCCCTCGTTACGGAAATTGTGGGACTCGTCAATGACAATCAGATCGAACGACCCCCAATTGAATTGGGCGAGGTCTATGTCCCCAGACCTCCCCTCATATCGACTAAGGTCTGTGTGGGCGAGCACCGTGTAGTTCAGACGGTCGCGGTCGAATGGGTTATGGCGTGACGCCACCCGAGCCGTGTAGCGAATCCAGTTGTCCTTCAGGCGCGCGGGACACAAGACGAGCACTTTCTCATTCCGAAGCTCGAAGAATTTGATGACGGCCAGCGCCGTCCAGGTCTTTCCAAGCCCCACGCTGTCGGCAACGATGCAGCCGTTGTGGCGCATAAGGCGGTTGATGGCGCTGGTGGCCCCGTCCCGCTGGAAGGAATACAGCGCCTTCCAGATTTCAGTATCGTGCAGGTGGACCGCGCCCAGCAGTTCGTCGCGTTCCGCATGCCGCTCCAACCAACTTTCAAAGACGTGGAAGAGGGTCTTGTAGTAGACAAATTCTGGCGGGTAGGGCCGGCTCAGCCGCTCCAATGCGGCGAGAACGTCCGCCTTGGCGTCGCGTGTGAGGCTGTCGTCATCCCACAGGCGGTCGAACCAACGGAGTATGTCCGCCCGGTCATGGTTGCTGTGAACTTCCAAGTTGATCTCGACGTTGGGCGCAACGCCGAATCCAAGGCCGCGTCGCGTGAAATTGGAACTGCCCACCAACGCCGCAGTGCGCCCTTCGTGCTCGATGTGGTAGAGCTTGCCGTGCAGGAAGTTGGCGCGCGCGATGGTCCTGATCTCCACTTGCTTGCGAATCCAGTTGGCACAGGCCTTGGCCAAAGGCTTCTGCGCCAAAGCGTGCCTCAGCTCCATGCCGCCGTCTTTGTTCAGCTGGAAGGCTTTTGTGTTGTCCCCCTTGGGATCCACTGCGCCAACCGCGCTCGGCTCACCATAGAGAAAGCGAGTTGTGCCCGCGCCCTCCAGAACGCTACGCAAGGCGTCATAGGCGTAGATGGTGAAGTAAGCGGAGACAATGGAGAGGTCCGACCCCGCCTCAATGCGTTCCCGTAGGAACTCCCCGACCTTGCGTTCGGTGTTGTCAACTATAGCCGTCGCGCCTTCCATACCTCTCCCTTCTCTGCGGCGGATGATGCCGTCGTCATTTGCCGTTGGGGTTCAGGATATCCGTGTGCAGGCAACACCCGCCTCCTCTGGGCCCCTGCGCTGGCCCTAGGCCGCGAAGTTGGTTTCGTTGTGTGGTCCGACCCTGGTTCGGCCTTCTTGGGGCGCGCATTATGCCCCGCAAAAGGGATCTGTGTCGTTTCGGGTGCATCCGGAGGGCTGAGGCGCGCATTCACTCAGTTCATGGACTCCGGCAGCCGCTGCAAGGCCAGCAAAGCGAACCTGAAGGAAAACCAGTAGGATTCGGGCATGTGCGGCAGATTCACCCAAAAGCTGACTTGGCGGGAAGTCCACGACCTCTACGGCCTGCTCACCGACGTCCCGCCGGACAACATGCGCCCGCGCTGGAACGGCGCGCCGACCCAGGACTTCGCGGCTTGCCGCCTTGATGCCGAGGTCGTCCGCACCGTCTCCCGCCTTCGCTGGGGCCTGATCCCGTTCTGGGCCAAGGACATGAAGATCGGGTCGAGGCTCATCAACGCCCGCGCCGAGACCGTGGACTCAAAGCCAGCCTTCCGCAGCGCGTTCAAGGCCCGACGTTGCCTGGTCCCTGCGGACGGATGGTTTGAGTGGGTCCGGGAGGGCGGCGCCAAGTCCCCCCGCTTCCTCTCGATGGCCGACGGCTCCATTGCCTCCTTCGCCGCGCTCTGGGAGCGCTGGGACGGCGGAGGGGAGGCCGTTGAGTCGTTCACCATCATCACCACGGAGGCAGCCCCGGAACTCGCGCACGTCCACTCGCGCCAGCCCGTGATCGTCGATCCGACCCGATTCGATGAGTGGCTGGACCCCGATGCGCCCAAGGAGGCGCTGCTCGGCATCGTTCGGCCGCCGCACGCCGGCCCCTACGTAGTCCGGCCGGTGAGCCGATTGGTCAACAACGTCCGCAACGACGGGCCGGAGGTGCTGCGCGGCCCCATTCACCACTGATGGTGCATGAAGCCCAGCCCAGGTCCATCCATGGGCAATGGCAGCCAAGGCGGCCGCCGTGGATGGCGCGGTTCAGTCCGGGGGTGCAGGTTCAGGCATCGCGATCCCGCAGGGCGTCCGGCAGTTCCCTGAGATGCTCCTCGACCTTGAACAGCACGATGAGAAGCTCGCACCAGATCCTCGCCGTGATCGGCCCGGCGACCATGATTCCGATGCCGACCCACACGCCCATGCTGCGCTCCCCCATCGCGGCAATGCCTGCGATGAGGGAGGTGGCCAGGGCCAGCCAATAGACGAAGGTTATGATCTTGGGCGTGAGCATGCCCTTGAACAGAAACACGTTTGACAGCCACGCTCCCTTGATCTCGATTTTCATTGGCGAATTCTCCTCGTTGATGCTGCCGCGGCAGTTCCCTGTCCAGCTCGGCCTCCCTTGGCCCTCACGCAGCCTCCCACGCGCCGTTGGCACCCCGACAGGCATCCGTCTCCTCCGTCTCCGCCACGCCGTCGACCACGATCTCCAACGTCACGGTCCGGCAGTCGGTGGCCACCTCCACTGTGTCGCCCACGGTCACCAGGTCGTCGATCTCGAAGGTGGCCCGCGCCTCGCGGTTCACCTCGTCCATGTCGACGTCGTCCAGCTCGAATGTCCCGGTCAGCGCGGGCTTCTGCTCCGCCGCTGCGGCGCCGTGCTCGGCGACGAGGGAGTCGTGGACGTAGCCCAGGGCGACGTTGTTCCTGCCGACCATCACCCAAGGGGCGCCCGGCACCTTGCCGAAGGCATGCACGATCTCCCCCCTGTCGAGCGACCCGACCACTTGGGTCGCGGTCGACGGCCCCGCCCGCAGGTTGACGCTGCTGCCCGTGGAGGCGTAGGGCTTGCCGATGATCGTGAGCTGCGCAGGCGAATCGACCCGCTGGTCGCGCAGCATGTCCATGCCCTTGGTCTCGCGCCTTGAGTTTGCCGTGGTGATCCTGGCGGTCGCGTCGCTTTCGTCGCTCGCCCACTCGACCACCTCGCCGTCCCCGGCGGTGGACAGGGCCGCTGCGGTGCGCTCCCGCAGCGCGGCCTGGTCGCTGCCGCCGAGGCGCTTGCCGATCTGGTAGCCCGCGTAGCCCGCCGCGATTCCGGCCAGCGCCACCTGCCAGCCGTCCGCCCCGGCCTCGTTGGCGATGAGGGCGCCGGCGACCGCGCCGAGCGCGCCGCCAAGCGCCGCCCTGTCCTCCTCGCTCAGTTCCATGGTCGCGCAGCTTGAGAGCAGCGCGCAGGCCGCGATGGCCCCCGTCGTTCGCTTGAATCGGTTCATTCCGTTCTCCTGGTCGTTTGTTGCTTGGGTTTTGTCGGCGGTCAGTCGCACTGGGCGCCTCCGCCGCCGCTCACGATCCGCCACTCATCCGCCTCCGCCCTGCCGCTGAAGCAGGGATCCGGGCCTGCGCCCGCGAAGCCGACGATTTCGGCGACCTTGGCGGGCGGGCAGAAGTCCGCGTCGTTTATCCTTTCGCCGAACCGCCTCATGTAGAAGTCGGCGGTGCCGTCGGAGAACACGTCGCCCGACTCGGCCTCGATCTTGAGGGTGACGCTCGGGCCGCACCATTCCCCGTCGGCCGACAGGGCGAACACCTTCATCCCCCGCTTCTTCATGCCCCCGAGGTAGGTCTGCTCGGCCAGGCCCGAAAGCTGCGGCTGCCCGTCGCCTGCGGAGCCGCCCCCGGCGCCTGAACCTTCCGACGGCCCCTGGCCGTCATCAACGGCGGCCCTCGGTTCGGAGCGCGCAGGCCCGCTGGGCGAAAGCGCGAACTCCGAGCAGGTGCGGTCGATGTACTCCCACCGCCGGTCGATCCTGCCGCTGATCGCGGGCTTCGACGGGTCCAGCCTCCCCGATCCGTTGAACCGCTGCCAATCGCCTTCCGTGCCCCGGACGTAGCTTTCGTCGCCGTGGCGCTCGACGTGCGCGGCGCGGTCCACCGCGCCGAAGCGCAGCGACACGGCAAGGTCGCGGGGGTCGTAGGTCACAACGACGAACTGCGTGGACTCCGGGCGCGCGGTCCTCGCCCACTCGCCCGTCTGGGGGTTGCGCTCGCGCCAAGTCCCGGAGTCGGGCAGGTTCTGCGCGGTCAGGAGGCCCTGGTACAGGGTCGACTGGCCTTGGCCCTCCGCCTCCTCGGTCAACTCCAGCGTCAGGGCCAGCCGTTCGGGGCCGTGGTAGCGGGAGCCGTACCTGCTGGCCCCCTGCCTGTAGCGCTGGTAGCGCGTGGCCTCGCCGCAAAGAAGGGCTCCCGTCCAGACCTGGCCCACGCCAAGGAGCCTTCTGTTGTCGTTGGCCTTGGCGACCTCGCCCGTTTCGCGAAAGAAGCGCTCGTCAAGCGCCTCCTCGCCCAGCGCCGCGTCGAACGGCTCCATGAGGGCGCGCAGGCGGGGGAGCCGCTCCCCATGGGCCGCGGAGTCGAAGTCGTGGGAGCCTGTCCCCAGAAACGCCTCGGCGGCCGGGCGGAGCCGGTACTGGACCGACCCGGCCAACCTGCGCCCCTGGCTTTCGGCGAACTTTCCCGCACTTGCGCCGTTGAGCCTCTTCCTGTCGTGGCGCGCGTGGAGGGAGCCCAGCGTTCGAGACGCGCTGAGGTAGCGGGCCATCGCTATCGAGGCCCGGCGCAGGTCCGGTTCGTTGAGCGCGGCGCGGACCTCCGACTCCAAGGCCCCCGCGGCCCCCTTATGGTGCTCCGTCTCGACCTCGCCCCAAACCGGCTCAAGGTCCAGCGTCCCGTCGAAACCGCTTGCGAACCCGCGCGCCCGGCCAAGAAGCGCCTCAGCCGCTTCCGCAGGGTCGGTCGAGTCCCCTTCGGCTGCCTCCCCGTCCGCGGCCTGAAACGCGCTCCTGGCGGCGGCGAGCGCAAGCGAACGCTCGCTGCGCTCGACAATCTCGCGCCGCGACTCGTCCCGGAACCGCCGCCCGCCGTCCATGGTCACGAGGTCCGCAACGCCCTCGGCGGCCTCCAAGACGGCGGCAGCGGCGTCGACCGCCTCGTCCGCTGACTCGGCGAGGTTCATTTGCCGTTCAAGCGCGGAGGCGAGCTCACCTTTCAGCAGGACAAGAAGGTCGATGGCCGTCGAGGCCGCATGCCACTCCCAGGAGCCCACGATGGCCTCCAGCTCGCGCGGAAGCTCGGCTTCCGAGCCGCTCCGGGACGAACTCCCAAAGATGGCCCCCATGACGGCGGCCTCCCGAGAGGTTCGGGCCTGGGACCTCCGGCTCCCTATGATGTCCCTCCACAGCTTGGCTTGGTCGTTCGCCATGGCGTTCAGAAGCCTTCTGCCCGCCAACGGGTCGTCAGCGATCCGCTCCCGCACCACGCCCGCGCCCTCCCGCACCGCGTCCGCGAACTCACGCACCGCGTCCGCGCCTTCAATGGCCGCGTCCGGTGCCTCATATCCCGCAAATGCCTCCGCGGCGATGTCCAGCAACTCGATTGTGAGTTCCAGCGCCCGCGCCTCGTCATCCAGGCCGCGCCGCCCAGCCAGCGCCAAGGCCTCCTCGACACCCTCGGGGCTGGGGAGCGTGGAGAAGTCCTTGCCAAGCCCCTCGGCTCCCAACCACACCCACGAGAGGCCCTGCCTGAATATCTCCCGCTTGGCCTCGGCATCAAGCTCGCCGTCCTCCGGCGCCATGAGGTCGTCCTCGGCAACCCAGGCGGGCTCCCCGCCCTCCAGCCGGCTCAGAAGCTCCCTTGCGTTGCGGCGCTTGAACCAGGGCACCCGCCCTTCGAGATGGTCCAGGACGCGAATCCGCTCAACCAGCTCGACGCGGGCCTGCCCGTCGGAGAACGACCTGACCTCGACGATCGCGTACTCGTCCCATAGGGGCGAAGCGCCCGGAAGCTCCACCCAAGCCTCGTCGCCCACCTCGAAGGACGGGCCGCAGCCCGCGAGCATGGCGAGCAGGAGGGCGCAGCAGGATGCCCCAGCCAGGCGACGGGACGGGATTGGCGGAGATGGACGTTGCCGGGCGGCGGTCGAGGGCGGGGGACGATGGCGGCTCACTCAAAAAGCCCCTTGAGCGCCCCGCCGATCTGGCCCATGGTCTCCTTCATCAGGTTGGCCGCCATGGTTTCGGCGGCCTCCTGGGCGTTGCGGCACTCCTCGGACTTCGGCTTCCCTTGGGCGACTTCCAGTTGGCACTCCTCCATGACTTCAGCGAGCATCTCGGGATCCTCGATGAACTCCTCCACGGTCGGCGGCCCGCAGGCGGCCAAGGAGGCGGTTATGGCCGCAACCAAAAAAGCTCTGCGCATTGTTCTTCTCCCAATTGGCTTAGGTGGTTGCCCCGGGCCAGGGTTGGCCACGGGGCGAATTGAATCTTCGGGAACGGGCCGACGGCCCCTCCGGCGAGCCGCAGCGATGCGGCGCCCTTCCTTCGGCGGTCGGCATGGAGGCGCGGGGCAGCGCTTCAGGGCCGCCTGCGCCGACGGAGCGGGCCGCCCCGGCGGGCAGGGCGGACGGCCCTTCGATTGGGTGGCTGCGTTGACGGGCCGCAGCCCGCAGCCCGCCGCCTGAACACGGCTGTCCATGACTCGATTCCTGCCTTGCCGATTTCCCCTCCGGGATTGACCCGGCCACAGGCGCCGGGCTGGCGGCAAAGCCCAATCGAGCGATTGCTTTTGTTCGCCTGTTGGCCGGGCTTGGGCAGCTACTCCGTTGCCGGCTGAGGCCGTTTCATTTCAGCGGACAACCCGACTTGGCGGATTGGCCCGATGAGCTTTACCTAAATTGAAAGTAGCACCCTTCCATGCCGATTACAACACGCCCCGCCGGTTGTGCGCCGACAACAATCGGAGTTGCCCGGCTGCAGGACAAGCAAGCTGTCCGGTTTCCCAATCCGGGTTCCGGCCCTTTCCGCCGCCCCGCGAAGGGAGGGAGCGTCCGCAGTGGGGCAGCGGCACGGGCGGCCCGCTGGCCGGCAAATGCAGGAGCGGGACGGTTCCTCCTCCGGTTCGCGGCCGGCTTGTTCGGGAGGGTCGCCCAGCTGGCGGCAGGGACGCTTCGGAGAGTGTTGGACGCGGCTTGCTGAGGCTACCGTGCCGTCCGCCTGGCCCCCACCACGCACACGTTCTCCTCGTACACCGCATACGCCCCCCTTGGCGTGAGGCACCCGTGGACGAACGAGTCCGCCGGCAGGTCCCGCCATTCCGGCGTGAGGCCGTTCGCCCTGCCGATCCGCGTGATGTCCGCCAGGCGCACCGGCCGCGCCCCCTTCATGGCGCGCGCCTCGGCGCGCTCGATGAACCCAAGCCAGGGCACGAACCGGCGGCCGCCGTCCGCCAGAAGGTAGCCCACGTCCTCGCCGCGGGTTTCCTGGGCGAGCAGGATGTTGCGGTAGTTGAGGCGGCGGCTGAGGACGAGATCGACCATGGCCGGATACTGTACATGGATACAATTCCCGGCGCCATGCCGATTCAAGGCTTTGGGCCGAAGGCGGCACCGCTTGGAGACAAAAGGCGGGGCCGCGCCAGGGCTTCGGCCCGGATTCGGAAGCTGGCGCAACGGCGCAACCGCACTTCCGCGGGCATTGCGTTGCATGGCAGGGACACCCGCACTATGTTCACCATGGCGGTTATGGGGCTGCCCCCCCTAACGGCCAAGGCGGCGGACGTGTTATAATGGAAATCCCGCCGCCAAGTTGAGCCTGTCCGCTTTTGGACTGCGCTTGCCGGGCGTCGGGCAGGGAGCGTCCCCTGACGAGGGGGCGTGATCGGGAAAATTAGGAAATGGGCGCCGGCCGCCGTTGGAGCGGCGACCGGCACCGCCAGAACCAGGGGGTTGGGCCCCCGGTGTCAGACCGCCATTATGGGCGCAACGGGCGTTGCTGGTCAACCGTCCGCGCCTGCAATGCCAAGCCCTCCGCCCCCGGCCGGGCGGCGCCGAGCCGGCGCCCTCCTTTGCCAAAAGGGGGCACCACAATGGACATCAGGACGCAGCAGGGCCGCCGGTCCGCGACGCTGTCAATCTGCGGGGACATCACTGACGAGGGGGCCGTTCTGGCGGCCGCCGAGCTGGGCCGTCTGGCGGGCCAGGCGTTCTACCGGGAGGTGGCCGTGGAGATCACCTCGGACGGCGGCTCGGTCGCCGCGATGCGGCACCTTGCCGACGCCTTCATCCGGCTTGCCCGCGACGGCGTCCGCGTGGTCACGCGGGTGCCGATCCGGGCTGGGAGCGCGGCGGCCGCGCTGGCCTCGCTCGGCGCGGTCCGGGAGGCGTCGGCGCACGCCACGCTGGTCTACCACGGGGCTCGCGTCGAGGGCGGCAGGCTGCCCCAAGTGACTGCGCGCGCGGCGGAGGCGATGGGCGGGGCGCTTGCCGAGATGGACCGCCTCCTGGTCCAGGAGCTTGCGGAGCGGTCGCTTCGCGCGGCCCCGCCGGAGGACGCGCCCGAGGACGCCGCCGCGCGCCTGATGGGCATGGACCGGCATGTGCTGGCCCGCCTGGCCGGGGCGGGCGAAGCCGGCGACGAGGCGGAGCACGTCCGGCGGCTCCGCGCCCTGCTCGCCGGCTGCCGGGAGTCGGGGGATCCGGAGCCGTTCGCCGGCGTCCTTCGGATGCTGCTCGATTTCGACACGGCGATCTCGCCCGCCCTGGCGCTTGAGATGGGCCTGATCGATCGTGTGCTGCCGCCCGGCGGGGCGGCGCGGGACGACGCGCCGGCAGCCGGCCCGGGTCTCAACGTGCCGGAGTGGCGGTCCCTCTATCCGGGCGGCCTGGTCGAGGAGGCGCAGCTTCGGCGCCACGTCCTGATCCTTGGGGAGAGCGGCTCCGGCAAGACGGCCTCGGGCGTCCTGCCCCTCGCCGCCGCCCTCGCCCGAACGCCGGAGCGGCTTGCCTGCGCACTGGTCATCGACCCGAAGCGGGAGCTGCTCGGCCGCCTGCGGCAGGCGGCGGCGCCGGGCGTGGCGGTGCGCGCGCTCGACGGCGACGCCATGCGGGGGTTCCGCTTGATGGGCGCCCAGGAGGCCGGATTGCGCGAGGACATGGCGGCGGGCCGGGTGGTGACCGCCGCCACCAAGATGCTCGTCCGCTGCTCGGAGCTGGCCCCCAACGAGGCGCTGGCCATCCTCGCCGGGCGGCCGGCGACGGGCAGCGACTCCTACTGGCCGCGCGAGGGCGGCCGCCTGGCGGCGACCGTGCTGGCGCTGGCCCTCACGTTCATGCGCCGCCGTCCGGAGCTGGAGGCCGAGGACGCGGAGGACATGGCCGTGCTTGAGTGGTTCGACGCCCTGGAGGAGGACCGCCAGGACCTGGCGGACGTGCTCGGGAACGACCATGCGCCGAATCCCCCCGAACCGAAGGAGTGGCGGCTGCCCTGGCACAGCAAGAAAATCGAGAGCCGTTTCCACGAGGCGTGCGCGCCCGGCGCGGACGGCTCGCCCGGCCTGAACGCGGTCGCCGCCGCTGGCTGGCTGCTGGGGGAGGCGTTCCTGCCGGACGGCATCGAGGCGGCCGACCGCGAGTTGTTCAGCGTCCCCGGCACCCAACTGGCGAAGGACGTCGGGCGCCAGCCGGGACTCACCGACGAGGAGCGCGACGCGGTGCGCCGGGCGTCGGAGGCGTGCAGCCTGGCGACCGAAAGCTCCTCCCCCCAGTACATGGGCCTGGCCGGCTACGCGGCGGCGGGACTGGCCGACTTCGCCGCCCCGGCCGTGGCCCGGAGCCTGCGCTTCGGCGTGGAGCCCGGCGCGGGGGCGGACCCCCTCGACCTGCCCCGCCTGGTCGACGGAAAGGGCGGCCCGACCGTGCTCGTCCACCAGCCGGACGGCCAGGGCGCGCTCGCCGCCAGGGCGCTCAAGGCGGCGTTCTTCGAGGCGGTGCTCGACAGCCCGGCGCGGCGCGGGGGCGGCCCGGACATGCCGCTCGCCGCCTACGTCGCCGACGAGTTCCACCGCTTCGCCACCGCCTCGGCCAGGCACGGGGAGCAGTCGTTCCTCGACGCCTGCCGGTCGTTCGGGTGCTTCTGCGTCCTGGCCTGCCAGGGCGTCTCCTCGATCCGCCACGCGCTCTCCGAGTCCGGCGCCGGGGATGCCGGCTGGCACGCGGTGGAGGTGCTGCTGACCAACACGGCCACCAAGCTGTTCTTCCGCACCTCCGAGGGCGCCTCCCTCGACCGGATCGACAGGCTCTCGCCGCTCGCCGCCAACGGCATGGGCCTGAGCCGGATGCGGCCGCCCGCGGAGATGGCGCCCGGCGAGTGCTACGCCGCCCTCGCCGACGGCAGGTTCGAGCGCAGGCAGCTCGACATGCTGCCCGGCGGCGCGGAGAAGGCCGCTGACGGCGGCAGGGACGTGGCTGAGGCGCCGCCGGAACCGCCTGCGGAGCAGCGGCCCGCGCCGTCCCCCAAGAGGCCGCTTGCCGCCCGTTGGCGCTCCGCCCTGGGGCTGGGGCCGACGATCCGCGCTCCCAAGGGGGGCCGCGCCGGGCGGCGGGGCGCAGCGGAGCCGAGGAAGGCGTCGGGTGAGTAGCCCGGTGGCGGCGGTCCGGTTCGGGCCGGTTGGCCGAAACCGGCCTCGCCTGGCCCGGAGGCGGTGCGGCGCCGCATCATTTCTTCAGTCCCGGGTTGGGATGCGCGGGCAGCGGCAGTGCTGTCCCTGACGCAAGCCGGGCGATTGGTTTTCGGGAGGGCCGGCCTGTGCTGGAAGGGGCGGTTCGCAACCCGATGCAAGGCTCCCCCGCCATGCGGGGGTGGGCCGCGAAGGGCTGTCGGTAAAGCTCAATCGAGTGAGGCTCCCCCGCGCAAGCGGGGGAGCTTCTCGACCGCCCGTTCGCGGCGCCGGCGAAATTGCCATGCGCGCAGCGGCATGGTACTTTCGCGCTAGGTAAAGCTCATCGGGTCAATCCGCCAAGTCGGGTTGCCCGCTGAATACAACAGCCTCAATCCGGCGCGGGAGTAGCTACCCATGCCCGGCGAATAGGCGGGAAATTCAATCACTCGATTGAGCTTTACCGACAGCCCGGCACCAGCGGCCGGGACGGTCCGCGGGCGGACATCGGTAAAGCGGGAATCGAGCATGTACACCCATCTCCGGGAGACGGGCTGCGGCGGTCTGCAGCAAAGGAGAACTCCAGCCTGCGGGCGCTGTCCCTTGGGGCTTGGGCCGGCGGCCCCGCTTGACGGCGCTCCATTGGCTCCGGGGGCGTAGTGCGGAAGCACGGCGCCCCCGGCCAAGGCGGGCCAAGGGCGCTACGCAACGGCCTTGTGGCCGCTCTTGCCGTGGCGGCGGGCCTGACTCTGGCCTGGCTCGCCTGGCCCCCGGAGCGGCAGTGGGCCGCTTCCGACGGGCTTGCGGGCATGACAGGCGGGGAGGCGCCCGAACGTCAAGCCCTGCCGCAGACCGCTTCCCAAGTGTCCGCCTCGACCCCCATGGCCCGGCAACGGCCCGGCCGCGCCGCGCCGCTGTGGGGGGTGGCCGACCTGTCCGCCGTGCCCAACCCGCCGCCGTATCCCGACTCCTGGTCCAAGGAGGGCCGCGCGCTCGTCAGGCTTGCGGGCGACCTCGCCGAGGCCCGCGCCCTGGGCGTGGGCGATCCGGTCTCGCTTCTGGTGCCCCAGATCGGCGCCGCCGAGCGGTCGCTCGTCGAGGGGGTTGACGGGCCGACCGAGGCGCGCACGCTCACCGGGTTCGCGAAGCTCGGCGGCGGGCGCGACCGGCGCTGGGTGGTCACGGTCGGGAAGGAGAGCTTGTTCGCTTGGCTCGACACCCCGCAGGGGGTCTACGAACTTGCGGTCAGGGATGGCGGCCGGGAGGGCTGGATGGTGCCGATGGCCAGCAAGCTCGCGGGGATGGACTTCAGCAAGCCGGACTACGTCCTTCCCGGCGACGCCCGCCGCGGCCCAGGACGGAACAACGCAGGAGAAACGCCATGAGAACGCTCTTCGCTTTATGCTTGGCGCTCGCCGCGCTCGCGCTGGCTCCGCATCCGGCGCTTGGCTTTCCTAGGGTGGTTGAGCGCGACATCGTGTTCGAGTGCCCGTGCAGCGCGGTCTTCACGCCTAACAACCCCTCGGAGCACCCGCAGAGTGGCAGGGTGGGGGAGCGTGGGGACGGGACGCTTGAGGTCACGCTCGGCGTCAGGAGCTTTCGGAACGCCCGCTCGATGGATGTCGGCCTTCGGGTACAGCATGGGGAGTTCGGGACCAGGACCAAAGACGAAGATGAGCACAAAGCCCCCCCTCTCGTTGCCCCCGGCGGCGTGCCGGCCTTGTCGAAGCTGTTCCCGCCGGGCGGCGGGACGCTTCGGCCGGCGCTTCCGCCGCGTTGGTTCCGCGATGGCCTGCTGTTCGCCGTCTTGCTGGAACTCCAGAGCGGCCAGCCTGCGGAAGGCGGGGGAGCATGGGCATGGCTCGACAAGCTCGCGCTGTGGCCGGTGCCGGGAGTTCAGCCTAACGGGAGCATCCGCTACGTGGACATCCTGACGGACTCGGACGGCGACGGGGTGGGCGACGTGAACGAGTGGATTGCGGCCGGGTGGAGGCCAGGCGGGGATGCGCCGGCCCCGGATCCGGCGCAGGACCCCAGCGCCACCCCCGCCGGGCCGAGCGAGGTCGACGTGCTCTGGCTGCACCCGGAGTCCTGGGGGGCGGAGTCCGTCGCCGAGTACCGCCACGCAACGGCGGTGGCTGGGCACCTCTTTTCGGACAGCGGGGCGGATATCCTCCTGCGGGCGGCCGCGTTCGTTCCCGTTCCCGACGACAAGGTCGACTCCTGGGAGGGCCTCACGCCCGATGTGGATCGGGATTGGCTGTCCGCCAAGGCTGATGAACACGGCGCTGACGTCATGCACGTTGCGTTCGGCACGAGCGGCGACGGCCGTGGCGGCTACGCAGGCATCTACGGCAGTGCGTCCGGTTACTTTAGCCCCTTTGACAGACCGAGTGACCGTGTGTCGGCGACCTCCTTCTCGTCGCCGGATGGGGGCGCCGTCACGATTGCCCACGAGCTGGGCCACCTGTTCGGGCTGGCGCACTCGGCGGCGCAGGGGGAGGCGCATGGCACGTTCCGCCACTCACGGGGGCACTACCTGAACAAGCCGGGCGGTCGGCAGCGTGCCGATTACACGCACGGCACGATCATGTCGCATGGCGAGTCCGAGCTGACGCCGGTCTTCTCCAGCCCGAACTCCGAGTTGTGCAAGCCGCTCGGCCCATGCGGCCTCCCTGCCGACCATCCGCAGGGCGCGGACGCGGTCTCATCGCTCAACATCCTGCGCTTCCAGATCGCGGCGGTGCGCGACCCGAAGCCGAGCGCGGGCAATGGCGGCGCGGGCGGCCCTGTCCTTCGGGGCGGGTTCCGCAACGCTGACGTCCAAGCCGCATTTGAGGCCAAGCTGGGCAAGCCCGCCGGCGACATCACCGAGGGCGACATGCAGGGCATCACAGAACTGGACGTCACCTTGGCCAATTCCGGCGATGGGACTGAAGTGGATCTTGCTGGCCTTGAGCGGGCGGTGAAACTGGAGAAACTCACGTTGAGGGGCGAGGGGGCCGGGATGAGGCTTTCCGGCCTGTCCCCCATCGAGGACCTGCCGTTGTTGACAACCCTCCACATTCGGAACGTCAGGGTTGACGAGGTTGACGACTACGTCGCCCTGTCCGGGCTTGCGCTACTCCGCGACCTGGAGATGTCGCGGGCCGGAGTCGACGATGCGCGCCTGCCCGGCCTTGTGCAGGCGCTTCGCGGCATCAAGGGGCTTTCCCAGTTGGACCTTCAGGCGAACGCCGTTTCGAACGTGAAGCCGCTTTGCGGTCTCAACCACGCCTCCTTCGACCACCTTGGCTTGGCCCGCAACGCCATTCGGAACGCCCGCCCGCTAAAGTGCTTCGCGCGGCTTGGGCAGCTTGACGTCTCCTTCAACGACATCGGGACGGCCTCGCTGCTTGACGCCGTGAATGCGATGAGGGGGTTGAGGGGCCTTGCCATTGGCGGCAACCCGATTTCCCTTGGCGGGTTCCTGGACGGCCTGAGGGAGGGCTTTTTCTCGCCCACGCGGGTCTCCTGCAAGGATTGGGTGACGCCGGACACCTGCAATAATCGGCGGCTCGGTCTATCGTCGCTCGGCGTTTCCGACTTGACTGCGTTGGCGGACTTCATGGCCGGACTGGGGGAGGACGTGAAGTGGAAGATTACGCTGGACGAAAACCCCCTTCACGACTTGGAGCCCATTGCCAAGGAAGGTCTCTGGCTCAACGGCGGATACCTCTCCCTTCACAGGGTGGGGCTTGACGATGGCGCGTTTGACACTGGCGGACACATTGCGAGGCTTGAGGGCTGGGGCGTGGACGTTGCCAACTTGTGGCCGAAGGAGACCGAGCCAGAGCCCGACCGGGCCAGGGCGTTTGCGGATGGCGCGTTGGCAATGACGGTTGCGGCGCAGGCGGCTTCCCCCCCCCCGGCGAGCCCCCCTCCGGCGAGATCGTGGACGGTCCCCTTGCGGAGTCGCGCCTTAAGAGCCTGCGCGAGCTCCATGCGCCGGGACGCGGCATCTCCGACCTTTCCGGAATTGAGCATGCGACCGGGCTTGAGTTTGCCCACTTGGCGTCGAACCGCATCTCCGACCTGACCCCCCTGCTCAAATTGAATAGCCTCAAGGGCGTGGGCCTGGACGGCAACCCGCTCTCCGAGGCCGCGCTGAACGAGCAGGTGCCCGAACTGCTGGCCCAGGTGGGGTCGGCGCGGTGCGGGTCGCATGATTCAGCCGCGTGCGGCACGGTCACCCTCAACGCGGTGTCGTGGACGCCCATCGCCGAACGCGGCGGCCAGGCCCGGTTCAGGACCGGCGGCTACTTCGCGGCCAAGCTCGACGTGGCCGACGCGGGCCGGATGTCGTTCAGCGCCGAGACGGACAGGGCGGCGCTCAGTCCGAGCGTCAGCGCCGACGGCGTGCTCAGTATTGCGCCCGCCCGCCTCGCAGGCCCGGCCACCGTCACCGTGACGGCGAAGGCCGAGGGGGCGGATCACGACGTGGCGCTGGACTTCCACGTCGTCTCGCCCAAGTCACTGCCCCTGTTCCTTGCGGACGGCGACTCCTCCGGTCCCCACGGCTTCCTGCGCGTGGTCAACCACTCCGGCCGGGCGGGCGACGTGCGCATCACGGCCAGGGACGACTCCGGCGCGGCCTTCGGCCCCGTTCATCTATCGCTGGAGGGCCATCAAGCGGTCCACCTGAACTCCCGCGACCTTGAGAACGGCAACCCCGCCAAGGGGCTGCGCGAGGGGCTGGTGCGCGAGGGGCTGGTGCGCGAGGGCGACTGGCGCCTCACGCTGGAAGGCCGCCTGAACGCGGAGGCGCTCGCCTACGTCCGCACGCGGGACGGGTTCGTCACCGCCATGCACGACATTGCGCCGAAGGCGGAGGACGACGATCGTGAGTTGCTGTTCTTCAACCCCGGCAGCAACCACCTGCAGGAAAGCGTCCTGCGGCTCATCAACGACGGCGATGAAGCGGAGACGGTCCGCATCACCGGCATCGACGACGCGGGGGGGGCCAAGGGCGTCGTGACGGCCAGCCTGCCCGCCGGGGAGGCCATGCGCTTCACGGCCGCCGAACTGGAGGACGGGGCGGCGCCCGGCCTGTCGGGCGAGCTCGGCGACGGGACGGGCAAATGGCGGCTGCGCATCGAGGCGGGGAAGGACGTCACCGCCATGGGGCTGCTGGAGACGCCCACCGGGCACCTGGCGAACCTCTCGGCGCCGCCCCCGGCGCGCGACGCCGAGGGCATCGTTCGCATCCCGCTTTTCCTGTCCGCCTCCGAGCCGTCCAAGGAGGGGTTCATGCGGGAGGGGTTCATGCGGGTGGTCAACCGCTCCGGCCGGGAGGGCGCAGTGGCCATAACCGCGTTCGACGACATGGGCGCGGAGCACGGCCCCGTCAGCCTTTCCCTCGGCCCGCGCGAGTCCCGGCACTTCAACTCCGGCGAGCTGGAGGCCGGCAGCCCCGCCAAGGGACTCGACGGCTCGACCGGCGCGGGAAGCGGCAATTGGCGGCTGGAGCTTGATGGCGGCGGCCTCGACTTCGAGGCGCTTGCCTACGTCCGCACCGACGACGGGTTCGTCACCGCCATGCACGAGGTCGCGCCCGACGCCGGCGGCGCGGCGCGCATCGCCTTCCTCAACCCCGGCAGCAACAACGGGCAGGAAAGCGTCCTGCGGCTCGCCAACGGCGACGACGACGCCGCATTCATCACCGTCACGGCCATTGACGACGCAGGCCGCGCGGGCGGCGCGCCCATCACGCTTGAACTGCCCGCCGGGCATGCAGCGGAAGTCACGGCAAAGGCGCTTGAGGAAGGCTCAGGCGGCCTGTCGGGCGCGCTTGGCGACGGGCAAGGCAAGTGGCGGCTGTGCGTTGAGGCGGATGGGCCCGTCACGGCAATGAGCCTGCTTGAGACGCCCACTGGCCACCTGACCAACCTGTCGGGGTCGCCGGACTTGGCCGAGTGCCCGGCAGGAGGGCCGGAGGGCTAGCGGGCGGCTTCTCCGCCGCGTCCCGCCTGGTGGCCGCTGACGCGCCTGCTGCGCCCGCTCCTCGGCAGCCGGACCGCCGACATCCCGGCCCAACCGACTCGACGGCGACCGATTCGCCGCAAGTCGTGGCCCTGATGCCCTTCAGGACGGCAAGTCGAGGTCGCCGCCGGGCGGCTGGAGCCCCAAGTCGTGCGCCTGCGCGAGCATGTCCCGCATCCAATCGCCGTCCCGCTCATCGTCATCCAACAGCAGGCCGCTGAGTATGACAAGCGTATGGAACAATGCCTGAGTGCCGATTGCAAAGGAGCCGCCGGCCTGGTCGATGTCCTCAAGGGCCTTCGCCAGATCAAGGCCGCAGATCGGAACGAGCGGCTGGCCATCGCCCGGGCCGAACTTGTCCCGGTTCGCTTCAACGCAGTCGCGGTATGCCTTCCGAAGGCGCAGGTCAGTGGCAATCCTGCCGTCGTTGACGGCGAGCGCATAGACGTCGCCGGGGCGGTCGCGCTTCAGGCGGTCCCGGCCGTCAAGCGCCTGCTGCATCTGCTCCCGAAGGTTTGCGGCGTCCATGCCCCGCCTGGCGCTCACCTCCGCCACGATGGAGAACTCTATCGAGAATGGCGGCTCCACCTCCCGGTCGGGGTATTCGACCTCGATGTCCGACTCTCCCGGCCCCGCATGCCGGAACGGGTGCCCGTTGCGCGTGGCGAACTGGGCGTGGACGACGCGCGCGGGACCGAAGCCGGCGAGCATCTCGGAGACCAGCAGTTCCAAGGCCAGCGCCTTGTTGGACTTGCCCCACTCGTGCGTCGCCCTGGCTTTCGCGGGGGGCGGCACGGCGTCAGCGGCCGCCCGCGCCGCCCTGTCCAGGCCGAGTTCCGAATAGACAAAGCCGACTGCCTTCCCCTTGTTGTGCTCAAGCAGCGCGAAGGTCAGGGCGGCGGCCTCCACCATATCCACGTCCGCGTCCCAAAGGGCGCCGCCATTGGCCAGCACCGGGGCGCGCCCCTCCCTGCGCCGCCCTGGCCTCGCCTCCTCCAGGCGCGGCGTCATGCAGTTCGTCGGGCCGAGCGGGAACGCCTCGTCGAAAAAGCCGGAGAACACCAGCAGCATCGCCGTGGCCCTGGCCTCCGTCAGGCCCATTGGACGCCTCCCTGCGGACACGCTCCGCTCGTCGGCAAGGCACCGCTCCCGAATCATCTCCGCGAAGGCGATGGACTGGCCGATCCGGGAGGGCTTTGGCTTTTTGGATTTCTCGGCGCCGGCCTGCCGCTTCCGCATCTCGCCGGTGGCGGCGCGCCGGTGCGCCATGATGCGGTCGAGCGCGGCCATCCCGCTTGCCTCCCCGCGCCGCGCGGCCGCCACCAGCAGGGCCATCTCGCAAAGCAGCAGCCCGGAGCCGAGGATGGGGTCCGCGTTCCTCACCCGCTTGGCCCCCTCGACCAGGAGGGGAGCGACCCGGCCGCGGCCCTTGCCGACGCGCCAGCCTTCGTCGATGCGCCGCTCCAGGTGGCCCGCAAGCGCCTCCTCCGGCGAGTCCGACGCCAGCGCGCCCCGCGCCTCCCTCGTGAGGGTGCCTTTCTCACTGAGCAGGACCATCGTTTGGCAAAGGCTCCAGGCGTCCTCGGCGAGGGCCTGGTGGGGATCCCCGCCCTTGGCCGCAGGGCCGTCCTCAACGTGGTCCAGCGAGGCTCCAGCCTCGCGCAGGAACTCCGCCCACCGGCGGATGCCGGCCCGCGTGCCGTCGGCACCGGCCAGGTCGAGAAGGCTGGGAAGCGCTGCGAAGTCCGCGAAGGCGAGCGCAAGTCCGTCCTGCGCGCTCACTGCCTGATCCAGCCGCTGATGCGTTCGGCATGGCCGAAGTCGAGCTGGAAGTCCCACGCCACTTCGGCGGTGTCGTTCGGCCGCTCGCCGTGGCGGGCGATGCCCATCGCCTCGGCCCGCACCACCCGGTCCCCCCGCGTGGACGTCCGCCGCACGAAGCCCTGCCTCATGAGACCGATCCACAGCTCGCCAAGCACAGTGATCGGGGACTTCCTGGCCCCCTCGTACCCGCGCCCCGGCTTGGCCCGGTGGCCTGGCCGACGCAGCGCGGCGACCCGCGCGCGAAGCTGCCGATGCACCCGGTCCACCGGCAGCGTTGAGGATTCCATAAGGAGGCTGCGGCCGACTTCGGCGAAGGACGAGTTCGGGCGCTGCGTCAGCCACAGGGACACCCCTCCGTTGTGCCTGCGCCCCGGCGGGGGATGCTTCAGCCACGCCCAGCCGCCTTTGGTGGAGTGGCCTCCGCGAAGCGCCTCAAGGTGCAGCTGCGCGTCGATCTCCGAACCGGCCTCGAACAGCCCTCCGGCCTTGTCGACGCGCCGCTCGGACCAGCGCCTCCTGCGCCTCTCCCACTCCCGGTCCACGGACTTGCCCAGCCCGGCCTGCCCGAAGTCGTCCGCATCCGGCTCGCGCTCCTCCCGGTCCTGCCGGAAGTCGTTGCTTTGGCAGATGGCGATCTCCCACCGCCCCGCGCGCGTCTCGTCCGCCAGCGCCGTCAGCGCCGCGCCCATCTGCGCCTTGGACCCGTCGAGGTAGTGCAGCACCAAGGGGAAGCGGGACAACATCTTGCGCAGCACCAGGAAGTGGGCAAGCAGCATGTACTGCTCAACCAGGTACTGCCCGCGCCGGCTGAACTCCGGCTGGTTCCTGAAGCGTTCCTCGACGCTTTGCGTGACGTCGACGCGGAAGGGGTGGTGGAAGCAGTCCCAAGGCGACTCGTGCCGCAGCTCGCCCGCCCGGCGGCGGCGCTTCAGGTCAGCCATCATGGCCCTCACTTGGCGTTCCTTCATGGGCATGAAGCCGGGGTGCGCCGCGATGATGTAGTCGGTGCGCCGCTCGGCCAGGCGAACGGCCGACACCGCGATCGGCAGCGGCTGGAACCGCTTCGCCTCCCCCCGGCGCTGGAGGGAGGCCGTCATGATGTCAGTGTACACATGCACCGCGCCCCGCATTCCCGCAGCCCCCGGCGCGAGGAGGCGCGCGTTGCGCCACGCCACGTAGTCGCGCAGCCGCGCGCCGGCGCTGTGCAGGTGGGCCAGGTAGGACTCGGCGCTGGCGCCAACCCCGAAGTCCTCCGCATTGATGGCCTCAAAGATGTTGGTCCCCATGGCGACGTAGCGCACCACGTCCCGGTGCAGCGCCTTCGCCGCCCGCGGCCCCGCCCGCTTTGCGACGTGCAGCCGCAGCGGCGCTCCCAATGGGAAGCGCTGGCCGCATGCCCGGCACTTGGCCGGTCCTTCCCCTGCCGGATGTAGGGGCGCTCGGAGGGCCGGGCGTGCGCCGGGTGTTGTTCGAAGACGTTGCGGCCGTGGTTGGCGCAGGCGGCATCGGGGCAGTCGGCGAACGGCAGCGACCACTTCAGGTACAGGCGGGCAACCTCCCGGATGGCCGCGTTCGATCCCAGTCCGAAGCTCTGGCGGCACTGCCGGCAGGTGAATCGACCGCCCTCCGTGTCGATCTCGCAACGGCCATCCGAGATCGTGCGCTGGCCGCCCGGAGCCTCGCCCTCGAACCGGATGCCGAAGTTGGCGCACATCGAGTTGCGGCACATCGCCCAGCTGACGCTCGCGTCGAACTCCGGCAGGTAGACCGGCAGGTATGGGTTGTCAGCGCCCACTTGCGACGGGAACCCCCTTCCTCCAGCAGCGCGGCCCCCAGCCTCAAAGCCCGGCTGGGGGCCACGCATCCAATCAAATCAACCACTTGCAGCCCATTAGACCAAGCCCGTCTCGTTTGGTCAAAAAAGCACCAAAAAAACGGAACGGCTATGGCGGAGAGGGTGGGATTCGAACCCACGGATCCCTTGCGAGATCTCTTGATTTCGAGTCAAGCCCGTTCGGCCTAGCTCCGGCACCTCTCCGATAGGACAGCAGTTTACCCGTGATCACCACACCAAAAAAGCGTCAATCACCCAGGGCGACTCCCTAAGGCGTCAGGAAAACCTGCCCAAACCAGTTCACGAAGGCTAATGCGGCGTCGCTGTCGTGGCCAAAGTAGTGGGCCTTGAGAGCAGAGCCGTAGCGCAAGCCCGGTTCCTCCTGCCAAGCCAACCAAGCGTGCAGTTCGGATTTGAGGCGCTTGCCCTCGGAAAAGGCAGCGCCTTTGTCCTTGGCGAGAGCAGTTGAGGTCTTGGCGTGCGCAAACAGGGCATCTCCATCGGCAACAAGGCCCTGAAGGAAATGCTCCAGAGCACCAGCTTGGCTATTGTCCGGCATCAACCAGACGCCGACTTGGGCCTGATACAGCTCCGTCTCGCCCATGAATCCGGCTTGCGGAATGTCTTTGGGCAAGTTCACCCCCGTTCCTTCAAGCCGGCCCCGAGCCGCGCGCCACCGGTCTTCGGGAACCTCATCAGCATCCAGCACGAAACCCACCGACCGACCAGTGCTGAGGCGAACGGCTGTATCCATGGCTGGAAGCAGCGCGTCCTTCCCTTGAGCTACCTTGATTTCGACTCCCGAAGTGTCGATATCCACGCCATGTCGGCTCAACAGATGAGCTATGACATGCCCGTCGTCCGTTCCCTCAACGTGAAGCACGGATTTTTCTGTCTGGGGCACTATCCCGAATTCCTTGACTGAGTGTGATTGACTGCGGTTTCTGCGGGAGGCCCAGCGGGAAGCGATTTAGCTAGCGAACCTCAATTCCCTGCTCCACGGCCACCTGAATCCCTTCATCATGGAGCGATACAGCCCGTTGCAGCGCATGGTGCACCTTCTGGATAGAGACCTGTTTCGCTAGCTCGGGGCACGACTTCGCCAACGAGCCCAGCCCGCGAATGCAATCGTAACTATGGGTCGTCGCGAACACTTGGACATTGGACCGTTTGGCCGCTTCTACAACTAGCCGCCACATGTCCTCCATCACCGTCCAATGCAAGCCAGTGTCGATTTCGTCAATGAGCAGGAATCCATCGCGGCTGCCAATGAAAGACAACGCAAGCGCCAGCAACCTCTTCACGCCATCCCCAAAGGTGCCGATCGGAAGCCGGCCCCCGCCATCCGCCGAGCCTATCAGTATGCCGGCTCCGCCCGCCAGAAAGTGTATTGATGCGATATTCGGCAGCAGTGTCTTCAGGCTTTCAACGACTTCATCCTCTCGGCCTTCAGCCTGCAGTCCGTCCCACTCCTCACGCATGGACAGTGGATCGAAGGAGTCCAAGGTCAGGAATCGAAGCGAAGCGTTAGGGCCGTTTGAGACTCGCAACCGATAAACGTCACCCAACAGCGCTCCGTACTCTCCGACGGGAAGCAAAAACGGCTCCCCGCCTTCGTTCTCAATGGTCAGATACAAAACTGCATCAGGGCCGCGCTCGTCCATCCGGTACCGGAGAGCGGATGGACGATCCCCTCCGCCCACATCGAAAAATGAAGATGTCTCCACATCCCCGCTCGAATACAACTTGGCGGACAGCCTGCGCGGATGCCCATCGGAGCGCGAATCATCAGCGGAAAGAACAAATTCCGCGCCAGGCTCGCACCTATGGCCGTGGAAGAAGTGTGAAAGCACGGCCCGCCGCACCCCGCGGCTTGAGCGCATCGCGACCAGTGGCTCCTGAGGATCATCATGATGGTGCCACACGGTTTCACTTCGTCGCATGGCGGAACGCTTGAACGCCGAAGGGCGGCCACCCGAAGCCAACAGTTCAACCGCCTCCAAAATGGACGTCTTCCCGCAGTTGTTGTTGCCGACGATCAGGTTCACTGGCCGCAAATCCGCCAACTCGAATTTCTCAAAACCGCGATATCCCCGCAGTTCAAGCTTACTCAGCATCCCAATCCTCGCCAGATGGCTACATCTAATGTTCCATGTTAGAGCAAAACTCGGCGATCAACACGTTGCAACTTAGACCCCAAAGCAGCGACCGGCAAGGGTGCCCACCAAGCACGGCTTACCGCCGTGAATCCAGCCCGAAGTGCGGGCGGGTCTTTACGAACAGCAGGCTCGGCTCCAAGCAAACCACTCGCAGCGGATGTCCTGGCGCCAAGCGGAACCAGCTTTGCGGCGCCAAGGTGCGGGTGCGCTCGGTTTGCCAGGTGATGAGGCCGTGCAGAACCAGCAGTTCGCGGCAGTAGTGGCTGGCCCGCAGGCGCACATTGGCGTCGGCCGCAGCCCGCACGATCACGGCTTCCTCGCCCCGGTGCTCGTGCAGTCGTTCGGCTTGCCAGCCTTCCTCCGGGCAGTGCTCGCTGATGGGCAGCACGCAGCGGCGCTGGTCGTCTGGGTGGAACTGGCGCAGCTTGACGAACAAAGTGCAGCCGGGGCTGCTGTAGGGGCGGTGGGCCGAGCCGGGCGGATTGCGAACGTAGGTCAGCGGCGGGTAGCCGCCCTGCTCGTCGGCGAACTCGCCGTCGAGGACGATGAACTCCTCGCCCGCGCCGTGTTCGTGGGGGCTGTAGCCTGCGCCAGCCGTATAACGAACCAGGGATGTGGCCACGGCCCGCTCGCCGCCGATGCGGTCGAGCATCACCCGCTCCACGCCGGGCAACGGTGAGGCGGTCCAGTCGTGCTGGTCCGGCGTGACGTGCACGATTTGGTCGAAGTCGGAGCGAATGCGCATCAGCAAACTGAAGGCCCGATCAGTTCATCGGGCCCGGAACAAAGGGATGGCCGAGCAAGTGGCGGCCGACGAAGCCGTAATAGGACATCCGCGCTTGGATGTGCTGGGTGATCACGTTCATGTCCTGGAAGCGCCGGTGCAGCGGGTGGTGGCGGTAAATGCCCGTGCTGCCGGCCGCCGTGTAGGCGAGGTTCAGCGCTGCAGCGGCCTCCCGAATGACGTGGGTGCCCGCCATGCGCAGCGCAATGCGCTGGTCATCCGTGATGGACTCCTGATGCTTGAGTTCAGCCAACACGCCGGACACGGTGTCGTGCAGGAACGCCCGGCCCGCCCGCCAGCGGATTTCGGCTTCACCGAGCATTTTCTGCGCGTCCGGATCATCCTTGACCAGGCCCGCGCCCATTTTCTGCACCTTTTCACTGGCTAGATCGAAGACGGCATCCAAGGCCGCACGGGCCACGCCCAAGGCGACCGCGGCAAAAGCTGGCGGCAAACGCCAAGCCGGTGGGCAGCCGATAGAAGAGGCCGTCGTGGTTGGGCCGGTCGCCCAAGTCGGCCATCCAGGCATCCTCCACTTCGAGGTTTTCGACGGAAAACTCCAAGCTGCCGGTGCCGCGCAACCCTTGCACATCCCAAGTGTCGTGGAAGCGAACCGCCGTTTGGGCACGAACGCGCAGACCCAACGGTTGCTGCCGCGCACCTTCAAGGCGCCGGTCATCCAAGTGGCGTGCCGGCAGCCGCTGGAGAATCCCCAGCGGCCGTTCAGAATCCAGCTATCGCCGCGCCGTTCGGCCTCGCACGGGCCAGGCGGGCCGTTGGCGATGCAGGCGTCGGGGTCCGACCAGATGGCCCGGATTTGCGCTTCGGCCAGCCAAACGCTGGTGGTGCCGATCACCGCGCCCTGGCTGATGCACCAAGCCGTGCTGGCATCGGCTTCGGCATAGACCTGCAGGGCTTTGAGAAAGTCCGGGAACGGCGCTTCCAAGCCGCCGTAGCGTCCTGGGATCAACAGCCGAAAGGCACCGGCCGCCTTAAGCTGCCGCACCAAGGCATCGGTCAAAGCCCGGTTGGCGTCGTTGGCGTCCGCCGCCCCGGCTACGCTGGCGCGGAGCCGTTCGGCAACCGCTGTGGCCGTTTCAGGCACGCAAGGTCTTGCCGGCGTAGGCTCCCGTTGGCTCCCCACCCTCCATGAACACCTGGCCGTTGACGACGGTCAGGTCATAGCCGGACGCGGCCTGCACGTAGCGCCCGGCACCCTCGGGGAAGTCGTGGCGGTACTCCGGCAGCTTGAGGGTGATGCCGTCCAAGTTGATGACGTTGATGTCGGCGAAGGCCCCTGGGCGCAACCGGCCGCGGTCACGGACGCCGAACAGGTCGGCCGTGTCGCTGGTCCAGCCGCGAATGGCCTCCTCGACGCTGAGCAGGCCCCGCTCGCGCACCCAATAGGAAAGCAGCCAGCTCGGCGAACTGGCGTCCATGATCTGTCCGACGTGGGCGCCGGAGTCAGCCAGGCCCATGGCCACCGTCGGGTTTTGCAGCATCTCGCCGACCGCCTCCATGTTCTGGTTGAGGCCGGGAAAGTAGAGCACCATGCGGCCCTGATGGCGGCGGTTGAGCTCGATGAAAGCCGCTGCCGGCGGCATGCCCCAGGATTCGGCATGGGCCTTGAGCGAGTTGGCGGCATCGTGGCCGTAGTGGACCTTGTCATCCAGCAGCACGTACATCTGGCCGAGATCCAAGGCCGCTGGATGGGCCTCTGCATCGGCCACCAGCGCGGCGCGAACGCTCTCATCCTCCAGCGCCGCCAAGCGTTCCGGGAACGGGCGTTGGGCCAGCGCCGCCCAAGCCGGGGCGCCGTGCCAAGGCGTGATGTGGTCGAGCGCAAACAAGACGCCGACGCCTCGGGACGTGGTCTGGGGCCGCAAGTGGGCGCCGCGCTCGTTTTCCGCCTCGGCAAACTCGATGACCCGCCGGTAGAGCAGCGGACGGCGGTCGCTCTGCACCAGGCCGAACGTGATCTTGACGTTGTTCTCCCGCGACAGGCGTCCCATCCAGCCGACTTCCGCCCGGGTCTTCTCCAAGTTCTCGCCGTCCCGTTCGCCGAGCCGCGCGGCAGCTTCGAAGACGCCCTTGCCCCGGCGCCCCAACACGCCGCCGATGGCCAGCAGCTCCTCCGGGTCCGCATAGGTGCCGGGCACGGGGCGGCCGTCCGGCACGCGGTGCATGAAGGTTCGGGAAGTGGAGAAGCCGAGCGCGCCGGCGCCGATGGCTTCATCGACCAGGGCGCAGATGTTGGCGATGTCCGCCTCGGTGGCCGGCACCTCGTCGAGGCTGCGCTCGCCCATGGCGTGATAGCGCACGGCGCAGTGGCCGACCATGCCGCCGACATTCACCCCTTTCGGCATCCGGTCAACGGCTTGCAGGTACTCCCCGTAGGTCTCCCAGTTCCAAGGCAGGCCGGCGAGGATGCTGGCCGCTGGAATGTCCTCCACCGACTCCATCAACTCCGCCAGATACTCCCGGTCCTCCGGCTTGCAGGGTGCGAAGGTCACCCCGCAGTTGCCGAGCACCACCGAGGTGACGCCGTGGTAGCAGGAGGACGTGGCCGCCGGATCCCAAGCGATCTGCGCATCGAGGTGGGTGTGGATATCGACGAAGCCGGGCGTCACCAGCTTGCCCGCGGCGTCCACCTCCCGGCACCCCTTCTCTGCTACTTCACCGACCGCGGTGACGCGCTCGCCGTCAACGGCCACATCGGCCAACCGCCCCAGTGCGCCGGTGCCGTCAATCACGGTGCCGTTGCGAATCACTAGATCATGGGCCATGCTGGAGTCCTCCCCTCTCAATGTCAGCAGGCATCAAGCCTAAGTGATTGGGGCGCTGCGGCGCAACGGAGGCGCTAACCCGGCTCCCCGGCGGTGGGGTGCCGAACACCCCGCGCAGCACTTCGAGCAGCTTCGGCTCCAGCGCCACTTCGCTTGAATCGTCGTCCTTGAAGTACCCGGTGAACAGCAGCCCGAAGCGAGCCAGGTCGCGCATCCGCGCCATGAAGCCGCCGTGGGTGACCGCCACGCCGAAGCGCGGGGCAATTACCGCCAAATCCCAAGCGGTGATTTCTGGTAAGTTCCACCGCTTTTGCCCAACCGGAAACCTGACATGGATGCACCCCACTGGTTTCAACGCGCCCTCGATACGCCCTCCGAACCCGGCGACGTTGTCGTTGAAGGCACCAACATCCACTTTGAAACCTGGGGGGAGGCCGGCAAGCCGGGGGTGGTGCTGGTGCATGGCAGCAACGCCCATCTCGAATGGTGGCGTTTTGTCGCGCCCTACTTGGCCGACAACTTTCGGGTGGCGGCGCTAGATTCGTCCGGCAACGGCGACAGCGGTTGGCGGCCGCGCTACAGCGGGCGGCTGTTGGCCGATGAAGTTTGGGCGGTATGCCAAGCCGCCGACTTGGGCTCGAAGCCATTCGTCGTCGGCCACAGTTTCGGCGGCTTCGTGGCCCTCGAAACCGGGCACCGGCACGGCGATGCGCTCGGCGGCATCATCTTTCTGGACTTTACGGTCGGCCCACCAGAAACGTACTTGGAGTGGGGCATGCGGGCCGTGCGCGATGACGTCAAGGCGGGCCGCAAGCCCCGGGTTTACCCCGACCGGGAAACCATTGCGAGCCGCTTCCGCCTCATTCCGGAGCAGCCCAACGTCTATCCTGGCGTGCTTCGGCACATGGTGAGCCGGGGCATCCGGCAGGTGGAGGGCGGCTGGATCTGGAAGTTCGACCCGACGCTGTTCGACTACTTGGAAATGGGCGCCGACCAGCGTGATAAGTTCCTCGGCCTGCCCTGCCCGGCGGCGGTGGTGCTCGGCGAAAACAGCACCGATGAGGCGGCGCTGTACGGCGACTACACGGCAGGGCTGAAGGGCCGTGACGTGCCAGTGTTCAGGATTCCCGGCGCCTATCACCACCTGATGTTCGATGAGCCCTTGGCGGTGACGGCAGCCATCACCGCCACCCTGCTCAGTTGGCTGCGCGCCCGCTAACGCGGGCACGTCTGGAGTTTCGCTTAGGCAAACACCGCGCGTCTGGGTTGACAGGACCCGGTATGGGGGTTTGCGGCACGGCTTCGGTTGGGAATGGCCAAATTGGGGGCCAGCC
>JAPPIX010000169.1 GCA_028820495.1 Gammaproteobacteria bacterium | reverse complement strand
TGACCCAACCGCACTACCACGGCCATCGTCGCCGCCTACGCCAGCGCTTCCTGCAAGGGGGATTTGATGGGTTCGCGGACCACGAGGTTGTCGAGCTCCTGCTCACCTTGACGATTCCCAGGGCCGATGTGAAGCAGCCCGCCAAGGCGCTGCTGCAGCGATTCGGCAGCCTGCGAGCAATCCTGGACGCGCCAATGGACGAGGTGCGCGCCGTGAGGGGGCTGGGCGAGGTCGCGCCGGTCGCCTTGCGGATCATTCGCGAGGCCGCCGCGCTCTATCTGCGGCAGGCCAGCGAGGGCATGGAGGTGCGGCAGGATCGGGAGAGCCTAAGCGAGTTCTGGCGCATGCGCATCGGCGGCCACCAGAACGAGGTGTTCGAAGTGGCCTATCTGGACTCCGGCTATCGGCTGCTTCCGCACGGCGTCGAGCGACTGCAGGAAGGCACCATCGACCGGGCAGCGGTGTATCCGCGGCGGGTTGTCGAGACCGCGCTGCGCCGTGGGGCTGCGGCCGTCGTGCTGGCGCACAACCATCCGAACGGCGCAGTGGAGCCGAGCGAACAGGACAAGTTGGTCACCCGCGCCATCGTTCTGGCCGCCGATACGGTCTGCATTAGCGTCCTCGACCATCTGATCGTCGCTCGCGACGCTGTGTTCAGTTTCCGCGAGGCGGGACTACTCTAGCCGTATCCATTGGCCTCGCCCCATTCCAGCCAGGCATCCTGCATGACGGCAACCTTGCCCCTGTCGGCTGGATTGACGGGATTGGCTCCCGTGATGGTGCCCAACGCAAAAACCAGTGTCCCCTCCCTTGCCGAACTCCTTCCATTCGATTCGGACGCTCAGCCGCGGAGTCTGCGCATGTAGATTGTCGGGTTGCCGTACTCTTCACCGGCAAGCGATTCGGGGCTGAGGTGTTCGATTAGCGGCCCCCGCCCAATTTTGCTGCGCCAGCGCCCAGTGGGCGTCTGTAATGCTGCGTGTGTATATCTGCCTTGTAGTCCGTATAGCGCGACTTTGTCATAGCCAGATTCAAGGCCACTGTTGTCGCATGGTTTGTAGTCCAGTCCGGTGAATACTTCAACGAGGCTTTCCATGCGTTGCGCACGCGTGGCATAGTTTGGCCAGTAGCGCCCTTCCGTAAATTCCCACCATTCATTGGTGTCGTCGGCGGCATATGCAATGCAGTTATATTGCTTTGTGGGTTCTCCTACTATTTTATAACCCTCTCTGGCCAGCCTTGGGAATAGTGCTGCAAGCGTTTGCCTCCATTCACATATATCCATTGGCTTCGCCCCACTCCAGCCAAGAGGCTTGGATCGCGGCGATATTGCCCCAATCGGACCGTCTCACGGGATTTGCCCCTGTGATGTTTCCTAACGCAAAGTCCCAGTGTCCCCCCTCTTGCTGCATTCTTTCCAATATCAAGGGCACCGTCGGTTCGCCCATGCTGACGATTTGCAGATAAGCGGGATGCTGGCACGCATCACTAGTTACTGACATATGCCAGGTCTCCAATTCCCAGCGGTCGGCAAGTTCCGTGAAGCGTTGACGGACAGCGGGATCGACTTCCACTTCGTCGGCGTGTTGCCCGTAGCCCAGGCCGCGCACATGGGGTTCCCGGTGCAGCAACAGGCGCAGCCGCTTGAGCTCGGCGGCATCCCAGCCCATCGCCTCGGCCACGGCTTGGTCCCACAGGCGGCGCACTTCGCACTCGCCGTCGCGGAACTGGGGGACGACCATGTCCTTGGTGCGCTCCCAGCAGTCGGCCAGCATCTGGCGGATACGGTCGTCCTTGATGTCGGGAATGCGGATGTTGGCGTACCCTGCCGGGCGGTACATGGGAAACTCGATTGTCCGCCCGGCGTTTCGCATGAGTTGCAAGCGCCCGGGTGTTGAGTTGAGGAATACTGCGATTGCCTTTGATTCTTCGGCAGAGTAACCAGTTACGGGCATCCAGCCCACGCCCACATACATGGTATCGCTTGCCACTGCCGTTAAACGTGCGGTAGCGTTTCGTTGCCCGTCCGTAACGAGCAAACAACCCGCTCTGTCCTTCAGGTTCCTTACACCTTGCATGCACCTCTTGCTCGCCCGGTCTTGCGGCTTGCAATAGTCATCTGGGGTTGCGGTTATCCCGGTTTGACCGTCCGCCCCTTTTGAGCGCAGTAGCGCAAATGCGTCTTTGTCGGCTTCGCTGGCTGCGGTGCAGAATTCACTGACTCGCCTCCCCGCTTGGTAAATGTCGTCCTGGTCAATCCTCTGCATATCCCCAAAATTCGCGTATTCGTAGGCCGCTTGCGCGAGTTCAGGCGAGCGCCAGATCGCCGGCGTCCAGTCGCCAGCCTCGATGCGCTCCGCGGGCCAATGGGAAACCTCGCCCCACCCGTTCGCGATCAAGCCTTCCTCACAGTCCAGCAGGCAGCGGTGGAAGTCGGCACCCTCATCGTCGTCCGCTGGCATCCTGTCAAGATTGATGAAGCGGGTTGGCGGCTTGTCGCCGTCATGGCGCCGCATCACCACGATGCTCTCGTTGATGTTCGTGTGCTGACTGAGATTGATGTTGCGGGGCTGGTGCGAGGTCAGGATCGTGTGGATGTGGAAGCGTTGCCCCAGCACCAGCCTCTCCTGCTGACCGGAGGGCGTGGTCAGCGCGATGGTCGGATTGATCATCGTCAGGATGCCGTCGAACCGCTCCACGCAATGGTCCGCAAGGCCCACGAACAGCGGCCTGATGGAGTTCTTGTCGGCGAATTCCATCAGGGCGGGATCGGCCTGGGTGAGCTTTTGCTCCAGCGAGTCGGCTCGGGTGCGCAGCGCCTTCTGCGTTTCCTTTGCGAACTTCTCGCCCATGTTGGCGCGGTTGGTGAACGGCGGGTTCATGATGACGATTCGAGCGTTCTTCGCCGCATCGACGGCGTCTTCGAGTTCGGTGTCGTCGGTCGCCTCCCAAGTGGCTCGGGAGCCGATGACGTCGTCCCCCAGATCCAGTTCGGCGGGTCTTTGCACGACGGCCCGCTGGCCCAACAGCTCCAGCGTGCCGGCGTGAACCCGGTCCGGGGCATGCTTGTCAGGGCCGTAAGGCATCAGGTGCAGGCCCATTCTGCGGTAGCTGACCCGGTGGTTGCCCGCCGTCAGCTGGGACGCTGCGAGCTGCAGCGAAACGGGATTAATGTCCAAGCCTTTGATGATGTCCTCGACCGCCAGTTTCTGCAGCTGGGTCAGCTTCTCGTCGTCCGCACCCTTGTCCAGCGCCCGGCGCTTCATGTCGGTGAGCATGGCGGCCAGCAGGGTGCCGCTGCCGCATGCCAAGTCCACTGTCTTGTGTTTGCGCCAAACTTCGGTGTCAGACCAATCCTGGTCTCCACAAACATCCAGCGTCAGGCGGGCGGCGAGGGAGGCGGCGACGGGCCGGGTGAAGAAAGCGCCGTCGGAGGCCTGGTTACCCATGACGCGGTTGAACAGCGGGCCGGCATGGTCGGCGCCCATGTCCGCGTAGG
>JAPPIX010000172.1 GCA_028820495.1 Gammaproteobacteria bacterium | reverse complement strand
CGACGGCCGTTTTCGAGATTCGTTACCCGCACGTAGGTCGGAATCGGCAAGGTGCGGTGGGCGGCGGTGAGCTTGAACATGTCGTAGGTCTCGCCGCTGGAGGTGCGCCGGCCGTGGAACTTGGTGCCGTACCAGGAGGCAACGCCCTCCGCCCGGTAGCCCGCTGCCGACTTCACCGGGTAATAGGTGGTGCCTTCGACCTCGTAGGACGGCGGATTGCCGTAGCGGCTGGGTGGCTCAACACTGGGAACCGGGTCGGGCAGGCGGCTTAGGTCATAGGGAATTTCCGATGGGGCGGGCGGACCGTCCTCGACTTCCGGCGGCGTTGGGCCGGCATCTGGCCCGAACACCGCGCAGCCGCCAATGAGGCACGCTGCGCACAGGGCCAATGCCCGGCGCCAGCGGCAACAAAAGGCTTCGACGCTCATCTCGCCGCTGGGGACGCCGGATTCCGGCCTGTGGCGGCGAGCCGAGCCTGGCGGCGCGCCTTGATGGCTTGGCTGAGCTGATGGACCGCCAAAGCGTACATCTGGCTGCGGTTGTAGCGGGTGATGACATGGAAGTTGTGCAGCGCCATCCAGTACTCGGCGCCGTCCTCCAACTCCATGCGCAGCAGCGCCGCCGCCTCAGCCCCGTTCAGGCCGGGCGCCTCGACGCCCAACGCCCGCAGTTCGCCAACCGTCCGGTTGAGGTCGAGGCCGCGCAGGACCGCGGCATCCGCCTGCTCCGAATCGGCCACGTCCACCTTGAGCGCTACGTCCTGCGCCGCCCGCCAACCATGCTCGGCGAAATAGTTGGCCACGCTGCCGATGGCGTCGGCGGTGTTGGTCCAGATGTCGCGCAGGCCGTCGTTGTCGAAGTCCACCGCATAGTTGCGGTAGCTCGAGGGTATGAACTGGCCGTAGCCCATGGCACCGGCGTAGGAGCCCTTCATCGCGCCCACCGAGCGGCCCTCCTCGCGTGCCAAGAGCAGGAACTCGGTCAGTTCGTTGCGGAAGAAGTCGGCTCGGGGCGGGTAGTCAAACGCCAAGGTCGAGAGGGCGTCGAGCACCCGATGGGAGCCCATGATCCGCCCAAAGCGGGTTTCGACGCCGATGATGGCCACGACGTATTCCGGTGCCACCGCAAAGCGCTCTTCGGCGGCGTCCAGCGACGCCTGGTTTTCGGTCCAGAAGGCAACGCCCTGATCGATGCGGGCATCCTGGATGAAGATGCGCCGGTACTCGTACCACTTGAGCGCCCGTTCCGCGGGCCTCGAAATCGCTTCCACGATGCGCGGTTGATGGCGGGCGTCCCGGAAGGTGGCCTCCAGGTCCGCCTTGTCGAACCCATGATCGGACACCAGCCCGTCCATGTAGGTGCGCACGTCGTCCCGCTGGCTGTAGTCGGCGCCGGCCGGCCCGTACAGCAGCAGGGCAGCGGCGCCGAGCACGATCGCTACTCGCATGATTTCCCTCAAACCAACGCCCCCGCCAGTGGGGACGGATGCCGGGACGCGTTTCGCGCCCGGCCCATCATGACCGGTGGCTGTGAATGGACATGATGATGCCAAAGCCCAACAGCAGGGTTATGGCCGAAGTGCCGCCGTAGCTCACCAGCGGCAGGGGCAGGCCGACCACCGGCAACAGGCCCGCCACCATGGCAATGTTGGCGAACAGGTAAACAAAAAACACCATCGTTAGGGAGCTCGCCGCCAATCGGTCAAAGGTGTACTTCGACTGAGCGGCGATAATCATTCCACGGGCCACGATCAACATGTACAGTATCAGCAATGCGGCCACCCCGGCAAAGCCCAATTCCTCCCCGATCACCGCCACGATGAAATCCGTATGGCTTTCCGGCAGGAATTTCAACTGGCTTTGGGTGCCGTCATGCAACCCCTTGCCGAATAACCCTCCCGAGCCCAGGGCGGTGGTGGACTGGATGATGTTCCAGCCAGCGCCCAGCGGGTCTTTTCCCGGGTCGAACAAAGTCAGGATGCGCTGCTGCTGGTAGGGCTGCAGTGCGAGCCAGAGCGCCGGCGCCATCGCCACCACGGCCAGCAGGCCATAGAGAATCCAGCGCCAGGATAGGCCCGCCAAAAAGACCACCGTCAATCCGCCCGCCAACGCCAGGATGCCGGTGCCGAGATCCGGTTCCAGGACGATCAACGCCACCGGCAGCCCGATGAGCGCGGCCACCGTCAACAGATCCTTGAAGGTCGGTGGCAGCGGCCGGTCATGGAAGTACCACGCGATCATCAGCGGCAGGGCGATCTTCATCAACTCCGAGGGTTGGAAGCGGCCGATGCCGGGCAGTTCAAGCCAGCGCTGGGAGCCCTTCACCGTGACGCCCGCCAGCAGCACGGCGACCAGCAGCAGCACGCCCACCGCATACAGGCCGGGCGCCAAGCGCCGATATCGCGCCGGATGCACCTGCGCCGCCATCGCCATCAACACCAGCGCCAAGCACACCCGCGCAATCTGCCCGCCGACGATGTCCGTGTTCCGCTCGACGGCGCTGTACAGCATGATGAGGCCGTACAGGATGACCATGATCAGCAACACCCAGAGGATGGGGTCCAGACGCAGCCGGCGCAGCCCGGTCCGGACGACCAGGCCGCTATGCTGTGGCAGGCTGCGGACGAATTGCGGCTCGCTCATCGGCTTGCCAGCTCCTGCTCCGAAGCGGCGGGTGCGGGCGGGGCCTCGGAGAGGTAGGCATCGAGCACTTGGCGGACTACCGGCGCGGCCACCGAGCTGCCGCCACCGCCGTTTTCGACCAGTACGCTGACTGCTATGGCGGGTGAGTCCGCCGGGGCGAAGGCGATGAACCAAGCGTGCTTTTGGCTGTATTCATCGAGTTCGTCCTCGTCGTAAGCCTGCCCCTGCTTGATCTCCACCACTTGGGCGGTGCCGGACTTGCCCGCCATCCGGTAGTCGATGTCCTGCCCAATGTGAAACCAGGCCGTGCCGTTTTGCAGGTAGCCGAAGTCGCCGCGGTGCACGACGTCCTCCATCGAGTCCACCATTCGCTCCCAATCGTCGGCGGACGGCCCGGCCACGGATGGCAAGGGCGGCAGGTCGTCCTCTTGCAAGGGTTGGTCGCTGGCAAGCAGCAGGCGCGGCCGCACCCGCTTGCCCCGGTTGGCGAGGATGGCAGCGGCCGCCGCAGCCTGCATCGGGGTGACCAGCAAGTCGCCTTGGCCGATGCCGATGTTGACATTGTCGCCGGGATACCAGGGCTCGCCCTTGGCGCCCCGTTTCCATGCCGGGTCCGGCACCAGCCCGGCGACAGCGCCATCGATGTCCACCGAAGTGACTTCGCCGTAGCCGAATTGGCGGATGAAGCCGGCGAGTTGGTCGGCCTCCAGGCGGTGGCCCAAGGTGTAGAAGAAAACGTTCGATGAACGGTAGATGGCGCGGTTGAGGTTGACGATGCCTTGGCCGCCCGGGTTGGTGGGGGTCCAGTTCCAGTCGCGGTAGAGGCGGCTCTGTCCCGGCAGCCGGAACCAACCGGGATCGACGATCTCCTCCTCCCA
>JAPPIX010000283.1 GCA_028820495.1 Gammaproteobacteria bacterium | reverse complement strand
GCTGAAGCGCCTAGCCGGACTTGAGGATGGCTTGGCGTGGGCCGGTAGTTTAGCAAGGGCCCGCAAGGCGGTACATGGCAGCGCTCAGACTGGAACCGGTGCTGGATATGGTCTATGTTTGCGCCTTAAGGGATGCCTGCGCGAAAGCGTGGTTCACCAGTTCCGCAAAGGGGGCTAAGCACCATGAATATGGAAGACATGATCCTCGTCAGCATTGACGACCACCTGTCCGAACCGCCGAATTTGTTCGAAAACCACCTGCCGCCGGAGTTCAAGTCCAAGGCGCCGAGGCTTGTGACGCTTGAGGACGGAACCGACCGTTGGGTGTACGAGGAGTATTCCCTGCCCAACGTGGGGCTCAACGCGGTTGTCGGCAGGCCGAAGGAGGAGTACGGCATGGAGCCCCAAAGCTATGCCGAGATTCGCAAGGCCAATTACGACATTCATGCCAGAATCGATGACATGAACGTCAACGGCGTCTTGGGCAGCACTTGCTTCGGAACCTTGGCGGGCTTCGGCGGGGACATGTTCAGCAAGTTCGGCGACCGGAAAACGTCGCTGCGGATGATCCAGGCGTACAACGACTGGCACATTGACGAGTGGGCAGCGGCCTATCCGGGCCGCATCATTCCCATGGCAATCATCCCCTATTGGGATGGCGAGGAAGCCGCCAAGGAGGTCCGCCGGGTTGCGGACAAGGGCTGCAACGCAATCAGCTTCCTCGATAATCCCGCCGCTCGGGGGTTCCCGTCGGTTCACGATGAGCATTGGGAGCCGTTGTGGCAGGTCTGCGACGATGCGCGCGTGGTCATTAACTGCCATATAGGCACCGGGTCGGAGCCGCCGCACCCCTCGGACCTGTCCCCGATGAACGCCTGGATCACCGCGATGCCGATATCGATCGCCAACGCCGCGGCCGATTGGCTGCACCTGACCGCGCTGCAGCGGCATCCCAACCTGAAGATCGCGCTTTCCGAAGGCGGAATAGGCTGGATTCCCTATTTCCTGGAGCGGGCGGAATTCACCTTCAATCACCACATCTGGACCCATGTGGACTTTGGCGGAAAAACGCCTTCCGAGGTTTTTCGCGCGCACTTCCTGACCTGTTTCATCTCCGACCGATTTGGCTTGCAGAACTACCAGAGCATCGGCGAGGATTTGATCGCCTACGAATGCGACTATCCGCACTCGGATTGCACATGGCCCTATGCGCCGGAGCAGATTTGGTCCGAGGTGAAGGAACTGCCTCCGCCGGTCATCAACAAGGTTACGCACGAGAACGTGATGCGCGAGTACAGCTATGATCCGTTCTCGATTCTTGGCCGGGAGAACTGCACGGTGAAGGCGCTGCGGGCGCAGGCGACGCACGTGGACACCACGCCCAAGTCCACGCCGGGGTTCAATCCCGATCGCGGCAACGGGGTGGTCACCTCCGGCGACGTGATGAGAATGTTCAACAGCGCCTGACGGGCCGGTTGCCGGAAGGCCGGCGTTCACGCCCGCTTCCTGCATTGGGGCCGCGCTTAGCTGTGCCGGCGCCTCCTTCCAGTGCCGGTGCGCGCTGGCGCTATCTCATCCTCACCGATGCGCTGCCCAATTGGTCGGCCATGCCGATCAACTCGGTCAGGGCAGTGTTGTTGATGCAATACAGCCAGTTGACCACTTTGCCGTTCTTGACCGTGAGCATGGACAGGCCTCGAACCGTCACGGTCGGGCTGCGCACCAGGCGGTAAGCCGCTTCCATCTCCACCGCGATCAGGTCAACGCCGCCGTCTCCGCCCAGGCAAATGTTGGAGAGGGCGTACGTGGTGGATTCGATGCCTTGCTCCGGGGCCTTGGCAAAGACGTGTTCAATCTTGCTTTTGCCCTCCAGATGCATGGCGCCGGGGAATTCGAAGACGGCTTGGTCGTCGAGCATCCGCTGCGCCGCCTCCGGGCTGGCAAAGAACTCGTTGGCGTAGCTTGTGGCTTGTTCAATGTTCATGTGGGATCGCTGCAATCATGTGGGAACATGGATTATGATGCCCATGACACCCCATTTCCAGGCATAGACTTGGACACGATCTTTGCACCGGAATTGCCGGGGCTGGACCGGGAGGAGGTCCGCCGCTGGTACAACGGATACCGCTGGCGGGGCGCGGAGAAGGTTTACAACCCCTTCGACGTATTGCTGCTGTTCCGGAACCGGGAATTCAGGCCTTGGTGGTTCGAGACCGGTTCGCCGGAGTTCCTGTTCCGGCTGCTGATGGATAAGGAGGTCAGCCCGATGGAACTGGAAAGCCGGATGACCGACGAGAAACTGGTGTCGAAGTTCGACGTGGGCGACATCGGGGTGGACGCCCTGCTGTTCCAGACGGGCTACCTGACGATCGCCGGGGAGGAAAGGGACGGACCCAAGACCTTCTATGCCTTGGACTATCCCAACTTCGAGGTGCGGCAGAGCCTGAACGACGGACTGCTGGGCTACTTGGGAAAAACGGGCAAGGAGGTGTCGGACCGCGGGAAGGAACTCGGCAATCTGCTGGCCGCCAACGACTTCGACGGGTTCGCGGATCGCCTGCGGTCATTCTTCGCCGGGATTCCGTACCAGTGGCAGGGCAGCAACAGCCCCGCCCGCTACGAGGCATGGTACGCCGGGATGCTGTACGCCTGCTTCCGGACCATCGGCTTGGACCTAGTGGTGGAGGATGCATCGAGCAGGGGCCGGGCCGACATGGCGGTGCTCCACGGCGGCCAAGTGTTCGTGTTCGAGTTCAAGATGGCCGACGGGGAGAACGACAGCGACACGGCGGCCCAGCTGGCCATCGAGCAGATCCGGCAAAAGGGTTACGCCGAAAAGTACCGGGACCGGGGGGAGCCCATCCACTTGGTCGGCGTGGCCTTCGGCAGGGACCGGAGCCCAGCGGCGGTGCAGACGGCCCCAGCCTGATTTTTCAACTTCTCACGTGACTTGATCCTCTCGCGCCGCGTCGCCGGCAGGCCGAGGTCCCGTAGCCCAGGCGCGGAGTGCCCACTCACAACCACGCACAAAAGTTGTTCACGCACCTCGGAGGTGCTATGGTGCCGTGGCTGATTGGGTAGCGCCCTTGAATCAACGGAGGAACGCCAGATGTCCGCAACCGAGAAATTCACATGTTTCGACTGTGACAACCACTTCTACGAGCCTGAGGATGCATTGCTCAGGCACTTGCCCGACAAGTACAAGCATGTGTTGCAGTACATTCAAATCAAAGGCCGCACCAAGTTGGCCATCAATGGGCAGATATCGAACTACATCCCGAACCCGACGTTTGAGGTGGTGGCGGCCCCCGGATGCCACGTTGACTACTACCGGGGCAACAACCCCGATGGCAAAACCCTCCGCGAATTCAATGTGGTGGAGCGCCGTAAGGACGAGTACGCCTACAAGAACGAGCAGCGCTACAAATTCCTGCGGGATCACGGGTTTGCTGGTGCCTTGGTCTATCCCACGCTGGCGTCGGTCATCGAGGGCCACATGTCGCATGACCCCGGGTTCTGCCACG
>JAPPIX010000131.1 GCA_028820495.1 Gammaproteobacteria bacterium | reverse complement strand
GTGTACCGGAGGCCCGCGCCGTGCGCCCACTCCCGGTTCCCGAGCGATGCGCTATACGACTATCCACGGGGGTGGTGCGCTTGGTGAAGGGACTTGAGCCGCGCCTGGGCTACGTGGGTGTAGATCTGAGTCGTGGAAAGGTCGGCGTGGCCAAGCATCATCTGCACCGCCCGTAAATCCGCGCCATGGTTCAGCAGGTGGGTGGCGAAGGCATGGCGCAGGCCGTGGGGCGACAGGTTTTGCTCAATGCCGGCCGCCGCCGCATAACGCTTGATGGCGTGCCAGAAGGTCTGCCGGACCATGGCACGGCCCCGGTTGCTGGGGAACAGCGCCTTGGTGCCCTCCCCGCCCAACTTCCCGCGTCCTTCGGCGACGAACCGCCCCACCCAAGCAAGCGCCTCTTGGCCGACCGGCACCAAGCGTTCCTTGCCGCCCTTGCCGATCACCCGGATCACGCCCTGGCGCAAGTTGAGCGACCCCACTTCCAAGCGTACGAGTTCGGAGACCCGCAAACCTGTGGCGTACAGCAGCTCCAGCATGGCGCGGTCCCGCAAGCCGACGGCAGTGCTGGCGTCCGGAGCCCTCAACAGCTCCTCCACTTGGGCTTCGGACAGCGATGACGGCAAAGGCCGTCCCAGTTTCGGATACTCCAAATGGACGGCTGGGTCTGTGCCGATGCGACCCTTCCCAAGGCTATGCCGGTAGAACCCCTTGATGCAGGACAGCCAGCGGGCGGAACTCGTCGCCCGGTAGCCCTGATCGTAGCGGCTGGCCATGACGGCCATCAGGTCGGCAGCGGTCGCGTCCAGCAACGCCTTGCCGAGGTTCGACTCCAAGGCGGCAAGATCGCGCCGGTAGGCGGCCAAGGTGTTTTCGCTCAATCCCTTGGCCAGCCAAATTTCCTCAAGGTACTCATCAATGGTGGCGCTCAAGGCGCACCCCCTGAAGAATCGCCTCGTTAGTTCTCTTGATCGCGGGGCAAGGCTTTCGCATGAGTCAACTTATGCGCCCGGCGACCGTCCTCTCGCCAGCCTAGTGCGCCGCCTCGTTAGACTTTTTCCTTGATGCGAGCCGCTCGGCCAGAACGTTGCCGCAGGTAGTAGAGCTTGGCCTTGCGCACGTCGCCGCGCCGCTTCACGGTGACCGAGGCGATCAACGGGCTGTGGGTCTGGAAGGTGCGCTCCACGCCCACGCCGTGGGACATCTTGCGCACGGTGAAAGCGGAGTTGAGGCCGCGGTTGCGCTTGCCGATCACCACGCCCTCGAAGGCCTGCAGCCGTTCCCGGCTACCCTCGCGCACCGTGACCTGCACCACCACGGTGTCGCCCGGGGAGAAGTCCGGCAGGTCGGTTTTCAACTGCTCGTTTTCCACGCCTTCAAGCACTTTGTTCCTGCGCATTCTCAATCTCCTTCAGTCCCACCGCCGTTCGACCCTTGTGCTGCCACAGGCGCCTCGGCCGACAGGCCTGCTTTCAGCAAGCCTGCTTTCAGCAGGGCCGAGTCGGCATCCGAAAGCGCCCTTGAAGTCAGCAAGTCAGGACGCCGCCGCCAAGTGCGCAGCAGGGCCTGCGTGCGCCGCCAGCGGCGAACGGCGCCGTGGTCGCCGCCTAGCAGCACCGTCGGCACCTTAAGCGGCCCCACCTGCTCCGGGCGCGTATATTGCGGGTATTCGAGCAATCCATCAAGCAGAGATTCGGTTTGGATCGACTCCTCGTTGTTCAAAGCGCCGGGCAGCAGCCGGCACAGGGCATCGGCCAGCACCATGGCCGGCAGCTCGCCGCCGCTTAGGATGTAGTCGCCAATGGACAGCTCCTCCTCCACCGCCAATTCGACGACCCGCTCGTCAATGCCCTCATACCGTCCGGCAATGAGCACCAAGCTGCGCAGCCGTGAGAGCCGCTCCACCCCGGGCTGATCGAGCCTGGCGCCTTGGGGTGACAGATAGACCACCCGAGGCGGCGACGGCGCTCGCTCGCGGGCTGCCCCGATCGCCCCCAACAGGGGCTCCGCCATCATGACCATGCCCGGGCCGCCGCCGTAAGGTCGGTCATCCACCGTGCGGCGTCGGTCGCTGGCATGGTCCCGGGGATTGAACACCTCGAGACCCATCTCGCCGCGCCGAATCGCCCGGCCCAGGATGCCCGCCGAAGCGATCGCCGAAACCATCTCCGGGAACAGGGAGACCAAGCCGACCCATAGATTCACTGCGGCGCCTCCCAATGGACTTCAATGACGCCATCCTGGATGCGCACCGCCCCCACGTGGGCGCTCACAAAGGGAATCAACACCGCTTCGCCGCCGTGCTTGCCGCCTTGAACGACTAGGACATCGTGAACGCCGGTCGGCATCAGCTCGCCCACCACACCCAGTTCCACGCCATTTTGGTCCACTACCCGAAGCCCGATGAGATCGCGCCAATAGAATTCGCCGTCGCCGGGCGCAGGCAGGCAGGATTCCGGAACCGCGATTTCCGCCCCGGAGAGGCGCAATGCCGCATCGCGGTCGGAGACCTCCCGAAAACGGGCCACGAAGCCGTCGCCATGGGGCCTAATGGCCTGCGCATGACAGGGCTGCCAACGGGGTTCCCGTACATCCGCCCCCTTCAAGCGCAAGTGCCACGGCTGATAGTCAAGCAAATTGGACGGTGGATCGGTGAAGGAGACGATGCGCACCCAGCCCTGGACGCCATAAGCACCGCCGACCTGGCCGACGGTCACTAGTTTTCTTGATCGCGGGATCAAGTTGTCACACGACGCAACTCTTGCGCCCGGCGACCGCCCACTCGTCGGTCTGAGGCATCGCCTCGTTAGTTCGCCATCCCGCTCGGTCAGGCTTCGCTGGCCTCGGCGGGTTGGTCCGCGGCCGCTTCCTGAGCCACCTCTTCCTCTACCGCGGCTTCCTCCCCGGCGGCTTCTTCTCCGGAAGCCTCTTCCGCAGCGACCGGCGGTGCCTCGGCTGGCGCGAGCGCCTGCTTGCGCGCCTGCTTGATGAGCTGTCGCACCCGATCCGACGGCTTGGCGCCTTCAGCCAGCCAGTGATCGACTCGCTCAAGATCAACCCGCAACGCCTCTTCCTGGCCCCGAGCCAAGGGATTGAAAAAACCCACCCGCTCAATGAAGCGCCCATCGCGCTTGGCACGGCGGTCCGCCACCGTGATGTGATAGAAGGGATTTTTCTTGGCGCCATGCCGCGCCAAGCGAATCGTCACCATGCCTTGCAGCCCCTAGATGGAAAGGGGGCGCATTCTAATGGAGCGGGTGCGCCAATGAAACAGGTAAAGCGCGTCAGCGCGTCAGCGCCGCAGCCCCGGCGGGCGCCCGGTGCCCTTGATGCCTTGCAGGCCGCGCATCATGTTCTGCATGCCGCCCTTGCGGCCGAACTTCTTCATCATCTTCTGCATCTGCCGGTGCTGCTTGAGCATGCGGTTGACGTCGATGACGGTGGTGCCGCTGCCTCGGGCGATGCGCTGCTTGCGGGAGCTGTTGACGACATCCGGGAAGCGGCGTTCATGGGGGGTCATGGAGTCGATGATCACCGCCATGCGGCGAAACTGGCCGTCGTCGAGCTGGGCTCGGGCCGAGGCCGGCACTTGGTTCATGCCCGGCAGCTTGTCGAGCATGCTGCCGACGCCGCCCATGCTGGCCATGCTCTCCAACTGGTCGCGAAAATCGGCCAGATCAAACTTCTGCCGCCGGGTGACCTTCTTGGCCAAGCGCGCGGCCTTGCGCTGATCGACCTTGCGCTCCGCCTCCTCGATCAGCGAAAGCACGTCACCCATGCCCAGAATGCGCGAGGCGAGGCGATCCGGATGGAAGGGCTCCAGCGCCTCGGGCTTTTCGCCCATGCCGAGGAACTTGATCGGCTTGCCGGTCAGGAAGCGCACCGACAACGCCGCTCCGCCCCGGGCGTCGCCATCGGCCTTGGCGAGAATCACGCCGGTCAGGTCCAAGGCGTCATTGAACGCCTTGGCAGTCGCCGCCGCGTCCTGACCGGTCATCGCATCGACCACGAAGAGGGTTTCAATCGGATTGAGACGCTTCTGCAAGGCCGCGATTTCATCCATCATGGCCGCATCCACGGCCAAACGGCCGGCGGTATCGACGATCAGCACATCCGCAACCTTGCTCTGCGCCTCCGCCAACGCTCGCTCGACGATGGCGATGGGCGTTTCCGAAGCGCTGGAGGCAACGAACTGAGCACCGACTTGGCTGGCCAAGGCCTCGAGTTGCTCAATGGCCGCCGGCCGATAAACGTCGGCGCTGACCAGCGCCGCCCGCTTCTTGAGCCGCTCCTTCACAAACAGCGCGAGCTTGGCGGCGGTCGTGGTCTTGCCAGCTCCCTGCAGTCCTGCCATGAGGATGACGGCCGGCGGCACCGTGGCCAGATTCAACGCATCGTTCGCCTGCCCCATGACCTCCACGAGCTCTTCATGGACGATCTTGACCAGGGCTTCGCCAGGATCGAGGGCCGCGGCGACCGACTGGCCGAGCGCCCGCCGCCTGACGTTGTCGGTAAACGACCGGACCACCGACAAGGCGACATCCGCCTCAAGCAGGGCGGCGCGCACCTCGCGCAGGGCCCCGGCGACGTTGTCCTCGGTCAGCCGCGCCTTGCCGGACAAACCCTTCAGGGCACCACTCAATCGATCGGAGAGCTTTTCAAACATGGCCTTTGGCGCTTGGACGCGCAAATGAGTGAGTGTAGCGGATGCGCTTACGGTGTGCGAAACTGGGCATCCAGCGAATTTCCTTACCCCAACCAATCAGGCCATGCCGCTCGATCCTGTCGCCGCCAGTCCCGTATTGCCGGGGCTGATCGCCATCGTTCTCTATCTGGCGGGCACCGGGCTACAGGCGAGAACACTGGCGCACAACGCCAAGCTTTCCATGCGCCTGCTGACAGCGTTGGCGGTGCCGGCCATTGTTCTGCACGCCTTCGCCGTTCATGCGCAGATTGACGCCCCCGGCGGCGTCAATCTCGGACTGCTCCCCGTGGCCAGCCTCACGGCCTTGATCATGGTCGCCTTGGTGACGATCCTAAGCACCGTGCAACCGGTCCGCAGCCTGCTGGTCGTGCTGTTTCCGCTATCGGCCTTGGCCCTGACGGCGTCGTTGGTCGCCGAGCCCACCTCCAAGGCGGTCGAGGCGTCGGATGCCGGGCTCGGAACGCACATCTTCGTCTCCATCCTGGCCTACAGCATCCTGATGATGGCGGCCATTCAGTCGATTGTGCTTGGTTTTGTCGAGCGCAGCATACGAACCCGCAGCCACATCCTGCTGCTGCGCATCCTGCCACCCTTGGAGACCATGGAGCGATTGCTGTTCGCCATGATCTGGGCCGGCTTCGCCGCCTTGACCGGCGCCATCGGCACCGGCTTCCTCTACTTGGATGACATGTTCGCCCAGCACGTGGTCCATCACACGGTGCTGACATCGCTGTCCTGGGCCATCTACGGGGGCCTGTTGGCAGGCCGCATGTGGCTCGGCTGGCGCGGCGCATCCGCGGTGCGCTGGACCATCATCGCCTTCACCTTCCTGCTGCTCGGCTACTTCGGCAGCAAGTTCGTGCTCGAGATGCTGCTGCAACGGGGTTGAGGTCCCAGATGCTTGAGCAGCGTCCCATACCCACCGTCCACTGAGTTGCGCAGCAACTCAAACGCGAACTTGTTCGCGCAGTTGCGAAGCAACTCGAACGCAACTTGCCAGCGCGGAGTTTCGCGCAGCGAAACTCCAACGGGCCGAAGGCCCGCCGCCCCGGCCAGGTCGCGCGCCAACGGCGGTTCAACGCGGCAATAACCCCGTTGAAGGAAGCCGTGATGGTGTTGCGGCTGACGCCCACGCCATAGCACCGCCCGCCATCGGCATCCTCGATGGCCAGCAGGCAGATGGCCTGGGCGTCACTGCCCGTGGTCAGCGCATGCTCGTGGTATTCGACGATGTTGACGGGCTCGTTGAAGGTCTCCTCGAGGCCATGAACGAAGGCTTCGATGGGGCCGCCGCCCTCGCCGTCGATGGTGACCAACTGCTCGGACGCCTCGATGCGGGCGACGCACCGTTGCTCGGCGCGGTGTCCAGTCAGCACGTCAAAGTCAACCAGCCGGTAGGGACCGCCCTCCACGGCGTACTCATCAAGCAGTGCCTGGTGGATTTCCTGGGCCTTGATTTCCCGGTCGAGGGTCTCGGTCAGCTTTTGGACGACGCCGCTGAACTCCTTGAGCATCTCCCGGGGCAGAATGATGCCGTAGAACTCCTCGAGCAGGAAGCCGACGCCGCCCTTGCCCGACTGGCTGTTGACGCGCACGGTTTCCTTGTAGGACGAACCCACGTCGCCGGGGTCGATGGGCAGGTAGGGCACTTCCCAATGGTCCGGATCGACCTGCGCCATGCCCTTCTTGATGGCGTCCTGGTGGGAGCCCGAGAAGGCCGTGAACACCAAGTCGCCTGCGTAGGGGTGGCGTTCGTGCACGGGCAGCTTGTTGATGGCCTCCACGGTTTGGCGGATGCGAGGCATGTTGCGGAAGTCCAATTCCGGGTCCACGCCTTGGCTGAAGAGGTTCATCGCCATGGTGACGATGTCGCAGTTGCCGGTGCGCTCGCCGTTCCCGAACAGGGTGCCCTCAACCCGCTCGGCGCCCGCCAGCAGCGCCAATTCGGTGGCGGCGATGCCGGTGCCCCGGTCATTGTGGGTGTGCAGGCTGACCACCGCCTTGTCGCGGTGCGGGAAGCGGCTGGCGAACCACTCGATCTGGTCGGCATAGACATTTGGCGTGGCCATTTCCACGGTGGACGGGAGATTGACGATCATCGGCTTCTCGACCGTCGCGCCCCACTGTTCCGCCACGGCGGTGCAGATGTCCACGGCGAAGTCGAGTTCCGTGCCCGTGAAGCTCTCCGGCGAGTATTCGAAGGTGATGTCGGAATCCAGGGCCGCAAGACCCGCCTTGACCAAGGAGACGCCCTTCACCGCGAGGTCGATGATGCCTTGGCGGTCCATCCCGAACACTACCCGCCGCTGCAACTCCGAAGTGGAGTTGTACAGATGGAAAATGACCTCGGGCGCGCCGGCCAATGCTTCCACGGTTCGCTCAATGAGCTCCTCACGCGCTTGACACAGCACTTGAATGGCGACGCCATCGGGAATGCGGCCTTCGTCGATGATGCGGCGAATGAAGTCGAAGTCCGGCTGCGACGCCGCCGGGAAGCCAACCTCGATTTCCGCAAAGCCGACCTCGAGCAACAGGTCGAACATGCGCAGCTTTTCCTGCACGTTCATGGGATCGATCAAGGCCTGGTTGCCGTCCCGCAGATCCACGCTGCACCAGCGCGGCGCGCGTTCAAGGGTCCGGCCCGGCCATTGCCGGCCGGGCAGGTCGATGGGCGCAAACGGGCGGTACTTGTGGAACGGCATCGCGCCGCCGGCACGGCTGCGCGGTTGATGGGAAGATGATTGCGGCTCGCTGGCTGCGGCAGACTCGCTCATGGCCAAGACTCCTGCGGATGGATCGGGGCTTTGGGTTAAGGCGGGCAGTTGCCCTTTTTGGAGGTGAGTGTGCCGGCTACGCCGGCAGCAGGAGGCGCAAGTGCAGGCCTTGCAGGCGCAGGTCTTGCGGACGCAAGGAAGGGTCTTGGAAGAGGATCTTGTTCACGCGGCGCACTATCCCGATGCAGGACGGGGTTGTCAAGGGGGAATTTGGGCGGGACTTTAGCGGTGTCTAGCTCACCACCCGCCTCGCGTTGCGGAACAATCGCAGCCAAGGGCCGTCCTCGCCCCAAGACGGGTCCGACCAAGCGTTCTGAACGGTGCGGAACACGCGTTCCGGATGCGGCATCAGGATCAGCACCCGCCCATCCGCCGCCGTGACGCCCGCCAAGCCGTCCTCCGAACCGTTGGGGTTGGCCGGGTAGGCTTCGGACACTTGATGGTGGGTGTCCACGTATTGCGCCGCGACCAAGCCTGATGAGGTGAGTTGCCCAAGGTCGCCCGGTTCGTCGAATTCTGCACGGCCTTCGCCGTGGGCGACCGGCACCGGCAGGACGCTGCCCGCCATGTCGGCCAGCCAAGGCGATGCGCTGGGGTTGATGCGCACCAGCACGTTGCGTCCCTCGAACTGCTCCGAACGGTTGCGCACGAACCGTGGCCAAGAATCCGCGCCCGGAATCAACGCCTTGAGATGGGCCATCATCTGGCAGCCGTTGCAGACGCCAAGCGCCAAGCGGTCGGCCGTAAAGAAGGCCTCGAAGGCGTCGCGCACCGCTTCATGGTACAGGATGCTCTTCGCCCAGCCGCCGCCGCCACCGAGCACGTCGCCGTAGGAAAAACCGCCGCATGCGGCCAGCGCGGGGAAGTCGAGCAGGGACACCGCCCCGGAAATGAGATCCGTCATGTGGACATCCACGGCGGCAAACCCGGCGCGGTCGAAGGCTGCCGCCATTTCCAGTTGCCCGTTGACGCCCTGTTCCCGCAGCACGGCAATGCGCGGACGCGGCTGGCCGACGGTGAAGGCAGGTGCCTCAACCGACTGTGGATCAAACGTCAGCTTGGCCGAGAGCCCCGGATCAACTGCGCTGACGCCGGCATACTCTTCATCAGCCGCTTGGGGATTGTCGCGCAGGCGCTGCATCCGATGGCTCGGCTCGGCCCATCGGCGCTGCCACGCGGCTCGCTCCGCGTCCACCGCTAAGCTGCCTCTATGACGGATGCATAACCATTCGTCGGCGCGCGCGACACCAAGATCAACCACCCTCACCCCCGCGTCCTCGTAGGCGGCTGTCACCTGGGCGACTTGGGCGTCGGCAACCTGCACCACCCACCCTAGTTCCTCCGCAAACAGTGCGGCCAGCAGGTTCTCATCCTCGATGTCGATGTCCCAACCAACCCGTCCGGCAAAGGCCATTTCCGCCAAGGTGGCGATCAGCCCGCCATCGGATCGGTCGTGGTAGGCCAGCAGCGCCCCCTCCCGGTTGAGCGCCGCCGTGGCGCGCAAAGCGCCAGCCAGCGCCGGTGCGTCGTCCAAGTCGGGACACTGATCGCCGAGTTGCCCGAAGCACTGCGCCAAGGCGCTGCCGCCAAGACGCGCTTTCCCATCGCCTAAGTCCGCCAGCAGCAACCTGGAAGGCACCTGCTGGAGCACCGGCGTCAGCGTCCGCCGCACGTCGATCACCGGCGCGAAGGCCGACACGATCAGGGTCATCGGCGAGACGACGCTGCGCTCATCGCCATTCTCCTGCCAGCGGGTGCTCATGGACAGGCTGTCCTTGCCGACCGGCACGGCGATGCCGAGTTCGGGGCACAGCTCAAGGCCTACCGCCTGCACCGCGTCGAACAGCGCCTGCTCCTCTCCATCACGGCCCGCCGCCGCCATCCAATTGGCAGAGAGAACCACCCGTTCAAGTTCGGCCACGTCGGCAGCAAAAAGATTGGTCAGCGCCTCCCCAACGGCCAAGCGGGCGGAAGCCGCCGGGTCGATCAGGGCGATGGGCGAGCGCTCGCCCATCGCCATCGCCTCGCCGCGATAGGTGCGGTAGCCCGCCAAGGTCACCGCCACATCGCTGACCGGCGTCTGCCAAGGGCCCACCATCTGCTCACGAGCCACGAGGCCGGTGATGCTGCGATCGCCAATGGTGATCAGGTATTGCTTGCTGGCCACCGCCGGGAAGCCGAGCACCCGATCAATGGCATCCTCCAGCGCCACATCAGTCAAGCTGAGCGGCGTCAGCGCAGGCGCCGATCGAGTGATGGTCCGATGCAGCGCCGGCGGGCTGCCAAACAGCACGGAGAGCGGCATCTCAACCGGGCGGTTGCCGAAGGAATCGTCCTGCACCAGCAACGTCCGATCTTCGGTGGCCTCGCCGACCGCCGCCCAAGGACAGCGCTCGCGCTCGCAAAGCGCCGCGAATTCGTCCAAGCGCGCCGCAGCGACGCCCAAGACGTATCGCTCCTGGGCCTCGTTGCACCAAATCTCCGCAGGCGACATGCCGGGGTCGGCATTGGGCACCTTGCGCAACTCGAAGCGCCCGCCGGTGCCAGCGTCCTTGACCAGTTCCGGCAAGGCGTTCGACAGCCCGCCCGCACCCACATCGTGAATCAGCAAAATGGGGTTCTCGTCGCCCAAGGCCGTGCAGGCGTCGATGACCTCCTGGCAGCGGCGCTGCATCTCCGCGTTGTCCCGCTGCACCGAGGCGAAGTCCAGCTCCGACGAACTCGCGCCCGACGCCATGCTTGAGGCCGCGCCGCCGCCCAAGCCGATGAGCATGGCCGGCCCGCCGAGCACCACGAGCTGTGTGCCCGGCGCAAAGTTCTCGGCCTGCACATGGTCGGGCCGAACCGTGCCGAGGCCCCCGGCGATCATCACCGGCTTGTGGTAGCCGCGCACCACTTGGGGATTGCCAGGATCAAGTTGCTCAAAGGTGCGGAAGTAGCCGCCGAGGCCCGGACGACCGTACTCATTGTTGAAGGCCGCCGCGCCTATGGGGCCTTCCAGCATGATGTCGAGCGCCGAGGCCATCGTCTCCGGCTTGCTGGTGCCGATTTCCCAGGGTTCCGGGCAGTCGGGGATGTTCAGGTGGGAGGTGGTGAACCCGGTCAGCCCTGCCTTGGGCTTGGAGCCTCGGCCCACCGCGCCCTCATCCCGAATCTCGCCGCCGCTGCCGGTGGCTGCCCCCGGATAGGGCGCGATGCCGGTGGGATGGTTGTGGGTCTCCACCTTCATCAGCACCGGCGCATCCTCTTCCACGTAGAGGTACTGATGAGAGCGGGGATCGGCCATCCAACGCTGATTGCGCGGGCCGGCGATCACTGCCGCGTTGTCGGCATAGGCGCTTAGGATGCCAAAGCCGTTGGTGGCGCGGGCGGTGTTGCGAATCATGGCGAACAGGGACTGATCCACGAGCTGGCCGTCGATGGTCCAGCCGGCGTTGAATATCTTGTGTCGGCAGTGCTCGGAGTTCGCTTGGGCGAACATCATCAGTTCGACGTCCGTCGGGTCGCGTCCCAAGTCGGTGAACGCATCGGCCAAGTAGCGGACTTCCACCGGCGCCAATGCCAAGCCGAAATCCCGGTTGGCCGCCTCGAGCGCCGCCTGCCCCTCGTTCAGCACTGGAATTCGCGCCAAAGGCCTTGGCGGCTGGGTCTCAAACAGCCGCTCGAACGCCGCCTCGTCCATGGGCGCCTCGGTCATTCGGTCGTAGAGCCGCCCAACCAAGGGCCTATCCATCCCCGGCGCGGCATACCAGCGTACGCCCCGCTCCACCCGAACCACCTTGTCGAGCCCGCAAATCTGGAAGATGTCCGTGGCCTTGCTCGACCAAGGCGAAATCAGCCCCGCCCTCGGCATGACGGTGGCAACGTGCGCCGCATCCGCACGAGACGCCAAGGGCACAGGCAGATCCCGCTGCGGACCATACTGGAGCAGGCTCCGCGCCCGCTCCGTTTCAGCGGCGTCCAGCGGCTGAGCAAGGTGCAGGACGTGTAAGTATTCCGCATACAAAGCGTCGAGCCGCAAGGGCTCCCGGAGCTTGCGCAGCGCGAATTCGGACAGCGCAGGCGGACCCGGCAGAGCAAGGACGTTGGTCACGGCCGTCGGACCTCGAAGAACGTGCGCATCAGGGCTGCGCAGTCCGTCGCCATCACGCCGCCTTTGACGGCGACCCGGTGGTTGTGGGCCGGGTTTTCCAACACCCGGCCGCGACTCTGAACCGCTCCGGCGCGGGGTTCAGGGGTGCCAAACACCAGCCGCTCGATGCGGGCGTGAACGAGTGCGCCCGCGCACATGGTACAGGGCTCCACGGTGACGTAGAGGGTCGCGCCGGGCAGGCGGTAGTTGCCCCGTGCGGCGCCCGCGGCGCGCAGGGCCACAATCTCGGCGTGGGCGCTCGGGTCGCAGTCTTCGATGACCCGATTGCGGCCGCGGCCGAGCAGAACGCCGTTCGCCAAATCCACCACCACGGCCCCCACCGGCACTTCGCCGCAGCTAGCTGCTTCTTCGGCGAGCAACAGCGCCTGTCCCATCCAAGCCAAGTCCGCTGCCGCTATTCCCACTCGATGGTCGCCGGCGGTTTGCTGGAAATGTCGTACACCACCCGGGAGACTTGCGGAATCTCGTTGATGATGCGTGCGGAGACCTGCTCAAGAAAGTCGAAGGGCAGCCTCGCCCAGCGGGCAGTCATGAAGTCCACCGTCTCCACCGCCCGCAGCGCGATGACATGCTCATAGCGGCGGGCATCACCGACCACGCCGACGGACTTCACCGGCAAATAGACGGCAAACGCTTGGCTGACCTGATTGTAGAGGTTCGCCGCCCGCAACGCCTCAAGGAAGATGGCGTCCGCCTCACGCAGCACTTCCGCATAGCGAGGCTTCACTTCGCCGAGCACGCGCACCGCCAGCCCCGGCCCGGGAAACGGGTGGCGGTTGATCAGGCTGTCCGGCAAGCCGAGCCGGGCGCCCACGGCGCGCACTTCGTCCTTGAACAGTTCGCGCAGGGGTTCGACCAGCTTCAGCGCCATGCGCTCGGGAAGCCCGCCGACGTTGTGATGGGACTTGATCACGTGGGCATTGCCGTGAGCGCTGGCAGCGGACTCGATCACGTCGGGGTAGATGGTGCCCTGCGCGAGCCAAGAGACGCCATCGATCTCATTCGCCACCCGCTCGAAGACGTCGATGAAAGTCTCGCCAATGGCCCGCCGCTTGGCCTCGGGTTCATCGATTCCATCCAAGCTGGCGTAGAACTCCTGGCGAGCATCCACGGTAACCAGGTTGAGGTTGGGTGCGTTGGAAGGTGCTTCAGGGGGCGCAAACGCGGCCTCCACTTCCGCCCGCTCGTTTTTGCGCAGCAAGCCGTTGTCAACGAATACGCAAGTGAGCTGATCGCCGATGGCCCGGGCCAACAGCGCGGCCACCACGCTGGAATCCACGCCGCCCGACAGGCCAAGCACCACCCTATCGCCGCCCACCTGCTGCCGCACTCGTTCCATGGCGTCATCGATGATGTTGTCCGCCGTCCAAGCGCTCTCGCAACCGCAGATGGCGTGCACGAAGTGGCGGTATATGGCCTCGCCCTGATCGGTGTGGGTGACTTCGGGATGGAACTGCAGGCCGTACCAAGGCGCCTGCTCATGCTCCATGGCGGCCACCGGGGCGCTATCCGTCGATGCGGTGACTCGAAAACCCGGCGGCGCCGACACCACCTTGTCGCCATGGCTCATCCAGACGGCCAAGCGGCCTTGGGCATTGAGTTCAAGCGCCGCCAGCAGCCGTGACGGACCGCGCACCGCAATCTCCGCCGGACCAAACTCCCGCTTGGCGGACGCCGCCACCTGCCCGCCGAAGTGCCTGGCCATCGCTTGCATGCCATAGCATATGCCGAGCACCGGCACGCCGAGTTCAAACAGGCCCTCCGGAATGGGTGGCGCCGCGGCTTCGGTAACCGATTCCGGCCCGCCGGACAGGATGATGCCTTGGGCGCCAAAGGCGGCGATGGCCTCGATGCCCGCGTCGTAGGAGAGGATTTCCGAATAGACGCCCGCCTCACGCACCCGCCGGGCTATGAGTTGGGTGTATTGCGAACCGAAATCGACAATGAGCAGCCGTTCGTCCCGGAGCCGCCCGGCCGCCAGAGGGGCGGCTTGCAGAGGCGTTGGCATCAGCCGTTAACGGAGAGGGTAATTCGGCGCTTCCTTGGTGATCGTCACGTCGTGAACATGGCTCTCGGCCACGCTCGCGGCGCTGATGCGAACGAACTCCGGGCTGGCGCGCATGGTTTCGATGTCGGCGGAGCCCGTATAGCCCATGGAAGCCTGCAGGCCGCCGATCAATTGGTGGATGATCGGACCCACCGGACCGCGGTAGGGGACTCGGCCCTCAATGCCCTCCGGCACCAGTTTGCGCCCATCGCCCTCCACTTCCTGGAAGTAGCGATCGCTGGAGCCATAGCGCTCGCCCATCGCGCCTAGGGAGCCCATGCCCCGGTAGGACTTGTAGGTCCGGCCCTGGTAGAGTTCCACCTCGCCGGGCGCTTCATCCGTGCCAGCGAGCAGGCTGCCCACCATCACCGAACTGGCGCCCGCGGCAATCGCCTTGGCCAAGTCCCCGGAATAGCGTATGCCGCCGTCCGCGATGACCGGCACGTCCACTTCGCTGGCCGCCGCCACCGCTTCGGAAACCGCCGTGATCTGCGGCACGCCGATGCCGGCCACCACTCGGGTCGTGCAGATGGAGCCGGGGCCAATTCCCACCTTGATGGCGTCCGCCCCCGCCGCCAGCAGAGCCGCGGCCCCAGCCCGCGTGGCGACGTTGCCGCCGATCACCTGCATCTTCGGATAGCGCTGCTTGATGAGGCTGACCCGATCGAGAACGGTTTGCGCGTGGCCGTGGGCAGTGTCGACCACAATCACGTCGGCGCCCGCCTCGATGAGCGCATCGACCCGATCATCAGTGTCCGCAGCGGTGCCAACCCCGGCCCCAACCCGCAGTTGGCCCGCTTCATCCTTGCAGGCGTTGGGATAGGCTTGAGACTTGTGGATGTCCTTGACCGTCACCATGCCCTTCAACTCAAAGGCGTCGTTGACCAGCAGCACCTTCTCGATGCGATGCCGGTGCAGCAGCTTGGTGATTTCGTTGAAGCTGGCGTTCTCCGGCGCGGTGACCAGCCGCTCCTTGGGGGTCATCACCTGCCGCACCTTCGCATCCAGCCGCTTCTCAAAGCGCACGTCCCGGGCGGTGACGATGCCGACCAGCCGGTCGCCCTCCACCACCGGCACGCCGGAGATGCGGTTGTCCTGGGTCAGGGCGATGAGATCAGCCACCGTGCTGCCCGGCGTGATGGTGATCGGGTCGCGAATGATGCCGGTCTCGAACTTCTTCACCGCCCGCACCTCATGCGCTTGAGTCTCGATGCCCATGTTCTTGTGCACCACGCCAATACCCCCCTCCTGGGCGATGGCGATGGCCAGCCGGGCCTCGGTCACGGTGTCCATGGCGGAGGAGACGAGCGGAATGTTGAGGTCGATCTCCCGCGTCAAGCGGGTCTTCAAGTCAACGTCGGAAGGCAGGAGCTGGGAATGGGCAGGGAGCAGCAGTACATCGTCAAAAGTAAGCGCATCCTGAGCGATTCGCAACATTTGGGCAACCCCGCAAAAGCAGTATGTTACTGACCTAGCGGAAAGCTGTAAACTCCCCGCGCGAGGGCGTCCTGCCCCATCCGCCAGCCGATGGCCTTTCCTTGCGTCTGATGTAGAATGCGCGAGTCTTAGTTTTGGCATCGCGGTTTGGCCATGCTGCCTTGGCCGCCGCGAGCAACACCAGCAAGGAGCCATCTCGTGATCAACCCTGCCGTGATCAATCGTTTCAGGATGAAGAGGTTAGCCCAGCTGTCCCTTCTGGCCTTGAGCTTGGGCGCAGCCGCCATGGCCGCTGCGGAACTGAAGATCGCCGTCTTGGACACCCAGCGGGCGCTAGTGTCCAGCGAGGAGGCCAAGGCCCTTCTGGAGCAAGCGCAAAGCGAGCTCAAGAAGGAGGAGGAGGAGGTCAATGCGCTCGGCGCCGAAATCCAGGCCTTGCAGGAAAAGCTGCAAACGGATGGGGAGGTGATGAGCCCAACCGAGCAGCGCAAGGCGCAGAAGGACATTGAGGACAAGCGCATCGACTACGAGTTTCTGGTCAACAAGCTGCAAAAGGCCCTGCAGGACCGCCGCCAGGACCTGCTGCAGGTGATGGTGCCCAAGGTGGACGCGGTGCTCAAGGATCTCATCGAGTTGGAAGGCTACGACCTCATCATGGAGCGCGCCAACCTTCGCTACGTCAATCCCAAGCACGACATCACCCGTCGGGTGACGGAAAAGCTGAACCAGAAGCGCGACGCGCCGAGTTCGTGACCGACAGCTACCGCCTCGGTGAACTGGCCGAGCGAGTTGGCGGCCAAGTCGTCGGCGATGCGGATGTCGTGATTTCCGGCGTGGGCGCCCTGCCCTCCGCGGTGCCGGGCCAACTCACCCACCTTTCCAATCCAGCCTATCGGCAGGAGTTGCCCAACACCAAGGCGTCCGCCGTCATTCTCCAGGACCGCGACTTGGCGCTCTGCCCCACCAACGCCATCGTGGTCGCCGACCCCTACTTCGCGTTCGCTCTAGCCTCGCGTCTTTGGGAGCTTCCGCCGAGGCTCCACGCCGGCATTCACCCGAGCGCCCGGATCGACGCCAGCGCCGTCATCGACCCGACGGCGCGCATCGGCCCCGGGGCGGCTATCGGATCGGAAACCACCGTTGCTGGCAATGTGGCCATCCACGCCAACGCTGTCGTCGGCGACCGTTGCCGACTCGACGAAGGCGTGCGCATCATGGCCAACGCCACCCTCTACGACGATGTCAAAATCGGCGCGCGCTCCGTGGTGCACGCCAACGCGGTGCTCGGCGCCGATGGCTTCGGATTCGCCCGCAGCAGCGACGGCGCCTTGGCGCCCATTGCCCAGATCGGCGGCGTGACGCTCGGCCGGGACGTCAGCATCGGGGCGTCCACCACAGTCGATCGGGGCGCCATCGAGGACACCCTCATCGAGGATGGCGTCAAGATCGACAATCAAGTGCAAATCGGCCACAACTGCCGCATCGGCGCCCACAGCGTGATCTGCGGCTGCGTGGGCATCGTGGGCAGCACTGAAATCGGCCGGGGCTGCGTTCTGGCCGGCATGGTCGGCGTCGGCGGAGATCGGCCGATCCGCATCTGCGACGGCGTGACCGTCAGTGGTTGCACCCACGTGTCGCGTTCCATCGCCGAGCCCGGCACCTATTCCGGGGGCGTCCTGCACAACGCCGCCACCGCTTGGAAGCGCAATGCCCTGCGCTTTCAAAACCTTGATGAGCTGGCCCGCCGCGCCGCCAAGCTGGACCGGCGGGTCACCGAACTGGAAAAATCCCCCCAATGAGCGATTCAATCCTGAGCATGAACGACCTGTTCAAGTATCTGCCGCACCGTTACCCGTTTCTGCTCGTTGACCGGATCACGGCGCTCAACCCCGGAGAAAGCATCAAGGGCTACAAGAACGTCAGCATTAACGAACCTTTTTTCAGCGGCCACTTCCCCAGTTACCCCATCATGCCCGGGGTGCTCATCGTCGAGGCCATGGCGCAAGTGTCCGGCGTGCTGGCGATGGCAACCAAGGACCAGGAAGCGAAGGATCTCATCTTCTACTTGGCGGGAACCGACAACACCCGCTTCAAGCGCCCGGTGGTGCCCGGCGACCGGCTCGACATGGAAAGCGAAATCCTGGTCGAACGGCGCACCGTGATGAAGTTCGCCTGCCGGGCGTACGTGGATGGTGAACTCGCCTGCACCTCGGATATTCTTTGCGCCGGACGCAAGCCGTGACCTGCAACGGCCGCAAGCCATGACGTTCTCTGATGATTGATGCCCGCGCCATCATCGACCCCTCCGCCGAACTCGGCGACGGTGTCGAAGTCGGGCCCTGGACCCTCATCGGGCCGGACGTCGTGATCGGCGAGGGCTGCGTCATCGGGCCGCACGCCGTCATCAAGGGACCCACGCGCCTAGGTGCGGGCAACCGCATCTTTCAGTTCGCCACCATCGGCGAAGACACCCCGGCGCTGGCCTACCGCGGCGAGCCCACCCGTCTGGAAATCGGCGACGGCAACGTCTTTCGCGAGGGCGTCACCGTGCATCGGGGCATGGCACAGGGACAAGGCGCAACCGTCGTTGGCAGCCACGGGCTGTTCATGGCCTACGTCCATATCGGCCACGACTGCACGGTGGGCGACCACGTCATCATGGCCAACAACGCCTCAGTGTCCGGCCACTGCACGGTGGGCGACCACGCCAATTTCGGCGGCTACGTCGGGGTGCCGCAGTTCCGCAACATCGGGGCCCACACCCACATCGCCGGCATGAGCCTGGTGCTCAAGGACGTGCCGGCTTACGTCACCGTGGCGGGCAATCCGGCCGCAGCGGTGGGCATGAACGTCGAGGGGATGCGCCGTCGCGGCTACGGGCCGGAACTCATCGCCATCCTGCGTGGCGCCTTCAAGATTCTGTACCGCTGCGGCCTCACTGCGGAGGAAGCTTGCAAGCGCCTGCGAACGGAACACGCCGACTGCCCGGAGGTCGAGTGCTTCGTCGCCTCGGTGGAGGCGTCGGAAGTCGGCGTCATCCGGCCACGACGCAATTCCGGGTAGCTACCTCTCCCAGCCCGGCAAGGTTTCGGCCCCCTCGATCTGCCTGAGCAGCGCCACCACCACATCAAACGCATCGCAGGACGCGCCTGCTTCGGCGCTGATGCCTGTGAAATCGTCGCGGCCTTCAGCCCTGACCTTGTCACGCAACCCCTGATCGGCCTTCAATGCTCGAATAAACCGCTCGCCGTTCTCGATGGACATCGTCCCTCCGTTCGTTCGAACCCACAATGCCGCCGAAGTCTATCACCCCTCCGGTGAATCCGGAGCCCGCTCCGATGGCACGACATCAGACGGGCAAGGTCGGGCAAAAAAAGCAAGGGCTCGGGGGCGAGACCCCCGAGCCCGCAAGAGGCCGGTCAAAGGGACAGGCTGGCCGCGATAAACCAGTACCGGCCCAAGGCATCGTACATGCCCGGAAAGGTGTTGCCGTTGCCGTTGATGGACGGCCCGGCGCCGTTGCCGGCAATCGGCGGCGCCTCGTCGAAGACGTTGTTGACGCCCAGACGAATCTGGGTGCTCTCCCGAACGTCCCAGAACACCGACAGGTCGATGTAGGAGATGCTCTTGAGGTCGATGTCGGCCGCATTGAGGTCATCCACCTTGCTGGTGTAGCGCCACATCATGCTGGCCGCCACGTTCCAAGGCGTGGTCCAGACCAGCCGCAGCTTGTTGCGCAGGTCCGGCGTGGGATAGCCGCAGTAGGCGCCCCACTTGCCGGCGCATGCCTCGGTGGGCGCCCCCGCCAATTCCTGTTGGTCCCACTTGTCGATGAGGGACATGACGTTGCTGACGTTCACGCTGCCCATATCGCCCACGTCAAAGACGTAGTCCGCAATCAAGTCGAAGCCAGTGACCTTCTCGATGGCAAGGTTGTCCTGCAAAGCCACGATGTGGCCGCTGGTCTGGACGTTGGAGCCGATCCACAGGTCGCCCGGGCGGCCCCGCTTGACCGAATCGCACTGAGACTGATTGCCGTCGAGGCACTGGTCCAGAATGAACCCCGGCCCCAGATTGCTGATGCCTTGCTCGATCTTGATGTTGTAGTAGTCGACGGTGAGCGTCAGGCCATCGATCGCTGCTGGCGTGAGGACAACGCCAAAGGAGAAGGTATCGGCTTCCTCCGGATCGAGGTTGGGGTTGCCGCCTTGCAGGAAGTTGTACTGTCCGGCCGGCGAGTTGGCGATGTTGCCGAACTGCTCCGCCGTCACGCCAGTGCGAGCACACTCCTCAAAGCTCCTGCCCGCTGCCGTGACCCCGCCGGTGACCGGACCGCCGCAGGGGTCGCCGGTCATGTCAAACAGGTTGAAGCCTTGGGGCTGAAACAGTTCGCGCAGGTTGGCGGCGCGGATGGCCCGCTGGAAGCTGCCCCGGAGCTTGACGTCGTGGTTGATGGCCCAGCCGGTGCGAATGCCGAAGGTCTCCGTGGATACGCCGTAGCTGTAGTCCGAGTAACGGAATGCGAGGTCCAAGGTCAACTCCTCAGCAAAGGCCGCGCCCTCCACCAGGGGAATGCTGGCTTCCACGAAAAGCTCCCAGAGGTCGTAGCCACCGCTCACCGGATTGGTTGCCCCCCCTTGGCCGGCGCCTTCGCCGTTGCGGAAGCCTTCGTCGGGATTGAAGTCGAGGTTCTCTTCCCGGTACTCCGCGCCAAGGACCACCGCGACGCCGCTGTTGGCGCTGGGCATCCGCACGCCGTGCTCCCCCAGGTCGCCGGAGACGAAGGCCGAGGCCATGATTTGATCGGTGGTACCGCGGGCGAACAGGGGCAGGACGATGTAGTCCAACGCCTCTTGGGTGACGCCGCCCTCTTGGAAGATGTTCCAAGGCACGCAAGCCGGGTCGGAGCCGTCAACCACGGACCGGCAAACGACTTCGCCGGTGTCCGGATGCCGGACCGCGTCCAAGGCACGCCGAATCTTGGTGGTACCCAGATCGTTCAGGTAGGTGTTCTCCATGCTGACCTCGGCGTAGAGCATGGAGGCGTCGTAGGTCCAGCTGTCATTGATGTCGCCGCGCACGCCGAACACGCCCCGGAAGCTGGTGTGGCGCAGATCCTGCTGGCGATTGCCACCTTCGATGTTGCGCCGGCCAATCCAGAAGGGCGCGCGAACGTCGTCCATAGTCAGCCCGATGGAGCCGCAAACGGTATCGAATTGCTGCTGCGACATCAGCGGGTTGCCGCAGCTGAGCGACTCGGTCACGAAGAAGGCGCCGGAGGGTGCGATCTGCGATACCGAGCGGTCGTCCATGAACATCAACTCGGTGTACACCTCCGCGCGGTCGCTCAGGTTGTAGTGGGCAAAGGCGCCAAAGGTGTACTGCTCGTCCGGGCGCTGATAGTAGTTCAGGGGGCCGTAGTTGAAGGTCTCCCCTTGGCGCGCGGCGAACTCGCTGCCCGACACGATGTAGTCCACGAACGGGCCGCCAACGCCGAAGTTGGTGAACCGGCCTTGGGGGATGGTGGATGAGCCGAAGCAGAAGGAGGTGTCGTCGCTCAGTGCGCAGGAGCTGTAGTCCCGGTCGCCCTGCCAGACGGCTTCGATGTCCCGATAGGTGGCATAAGCCGTGACGTTGCCGCGGCCGCCATCGAGGTCGCCGCCGACGATCAACGACAGGTAGGACATGTCCCCATCGGCGTTGCTGCCATCCGCGGCGGGATAGCCCGCATCCTCGACGATGCCCTGCCACTTGCCCGATCGGTTGTTGTGCTGGTACTGGCTGAACTGGTAGTCGAACCGCAGGCCTTGGAAGTCGTCCTTCATCAGGAAGTTGACCACGCCAGCCACCGCGTCCGACCCGTAGGTGGCGGACGCGCCGCCGGTCAGCACTTCCACGCTGTCGATGAGGGCGCTCGGAATCTGGTTGATGTCGGCACCGATGCCGCCTTGGATGGGCGAGCCTGCCGGCAGCCGGCGGCCGTTGACCAACACCAAGGTGCGCTCCGCGCCCAGGTTGCGCAGGTTCAGCGTGGCGGTGCCAGTGGCGCCGTTGGACTGACCCGTGTTCTGGTCTGAATAGACCTGCGGCAAGGTGCGCACCATGTCCTCCGCCCGCACCGTGCCTTGAAAAAGCACTTCCTCGGAGGTCACTTGGGTAACCGGGCTGGCGCTAACCAAGTTGGTCCGGCGAATGCGCGAACCGGTGACTACGATCTCCTCGATCGGCGCGGCTGACTCGGACGGCTCCATGGCCTCGTCCGCTTCTTGCGCATAGGCGCCCAGGGACAGGCCCACCATCGCCAGAAAGGCGGCGGCCACCAGCCCTGCGGGCGCTGTGGGACGGTTTGATTGGAACATGAGAAAACTACTCCTTCAGCAATTGTCGGCTTCGTTGCGAAATGTAACAACAACTTGCGGAATACTACAGGTTGTTTCAAGTTTTTCTTAATTTTTTTCAATTACGCGTCGGTCCTGCTCCGGCGAGGGAATCCGCTGGCCCCGCCGCCAAAAGCCCAACCATTTCTGCTATCTTTTCGCCCCTGTCGCAGCGGGAACACACCTTTTGGAGGGGCCTAATGAGCATCATTCGACACCCGATTTGGCAATACGCCTATTTCGTCAACGACATCGACGAAGCGTGCCGCAAGTGGAACAAAATGGTCGGCGCCGGGCCGTTTCACGTTGTGCGCCACCACATTGCGGAGAGCTTTCGCTACCGGGGGGAGCCCGTGGAGGCCGACGTCAGCTACGCCTTCGGGCAAGCCGGGCCGGCCCACGTCCAGTTCATTGCCCAACACGATGACACGCCGTCCATCTACCGGGAGATGTACGCCGAAGGGGAGCAGGGCTTTCACCACATCGGCTTGCTGATTCACGATGTCAGTGGCGAGATTAGGCGCTTCAACGAGGCCGGCTACGAGACCGCCTGCACCCTTTGGGGCGGTGACTACGTCGCCTACATGGACTGCCGCAAGGACATGGGCTGCTACGTGGAGCTGCACGGCGATGCGCCCATCATCGTGGATCTGTTCAACGGCTGGAAGCGCGACCACGAGGAGTGGGACGGCGTGACGGACTTGATCCGGGAAGCTGGCTAGGGGCGGCCATCATGAGTGAAGCCGAACAAAAGCAACCCTACCAACCCGTCACCCCGGAAGCCGTCGACGACATTAACCTGCTCGATGCGGAACTGCAGAACTGCCCCTACCACGCCTACGAAAAACTGCGCGACGAAGCGCCCGTGTGGCAGGACCCGCTAACCGGCTTCTACGTCATCACCCGGTTCGAGGATCTGCGCAACATCCTGCTCGACACCGAGGCCTACGTTAACGGCATGCGCGGCGGCCAGGGCGGGGGCCGTGGGCGCATCGACCCGGAGCGAGCCGAGCGCATGCTCAAGCTCTACCAAGACCAAGGCTGGGTGCCAGCCCCCACCTTGGCCGGGCGCGACGACCCCAACCACAAGCAGATGCGGGCCATGTTCAACGAGGCATTCCGCCCCAAGAAGATCAACGCCATGGATCCCTTCGTGGAGGAAACCGCCTACAAGCTGATCGACGCCTTCATCGACGATGGCCGTTGCGACTGGGTCAAGCAGTTCGCCGTGCCCTTGCCGCTCATCATCATCGGCCGCCAAATGGGCGTGCCGGAGGAGGACATCTGGCAAATCAAGGCCTGGACCGATGCTTGGGTGCAGCGCCTCGGCATGATGCAGACCGAAGCGGAGGAAAAGTGGTCGGTGGAGATGGAAATCGAGGCCCAGCACTACTTCCAGCCCATCTTCGAGCGCCTGCGCAAGGAACCCGACGACACCCTGCTGTCCGACTTGGTGAACCGCGTCGTCCCGGAGTGGGGCCGTCCCCTCAACGACAACGAACTGCATGCGGAGATGATGGCGGACACCTTCGTCGGTGGCTCGGAAACCTCCACCAACGCCATCGGCTACGGCGTCAAGCTGCTGGTCGAGAACCCAGAGGCTTGGGCCCTGCTCAAGGCGGACCCCGACAAGCACCTGCGCACCTTCTGCGAGGAAGTGCTGCGCTTGGAGGGGCCGGTGCAGGGCCTGTTCCGCACCGCCGCCAAGGACATCGAACTGCACGGCATCACCATACCGGCCGGAGCCATGCTCAACATCCGCTACGCCGCCGCCAACCGCGACGAGCGGGAGTTCGAGTGCCCGGAACAACTGGACCTGAACCGGGACAAGCCCGGGCGGCACTTGGCCTTCGGCTCCGGCATCCACCACTGCCTGGGCGCGCCCTTGGCCCGGCGCGAGATGTACTGGTCGTTCAAGGCGCTGGTGGACCGCGTTGACGAACTCTGGTTCGCGCCCGGCGAAAACGACTTCACCATCGCGCCAAACTTCGCCCTGCGGGCTCTGAGGGAACTGCACATCGAGTTCAAAGCCAGCCCATGAGGGTCCGCTCCGCGGCGGCGCTGGTTGGGCTGCTGGCCGGCGCTTGCGCCGAAGCTCCGCAAACGGAGCCCCATCGAGCGCAGCTCACCGACCTGAACCCAGACTGGGCCGTCACCGAGGATGAGGCCTACGCTTGGGCCAGCGTCAAGAACGCCAATCTCCCCACCCTCACCGGCAGCCCGGAGTGGCAGCGCTACATGGCCTTTCTGGAGGCCAAGCTCAAAGGGTACGGGGCGGTGGACTTGTTCCGCAATAGCTGGACATTCGAGCGCTGGGACACCACGGACGATCCCACCGCCTGGTCCCTGACCTCCGACGGCCGAGCGGTGCGGGTGGCCAACTACGGCGCCTATTCCGGTTCAACCGGCGCGGACGGCGTAACCGCGCCGTTGATTTACTACGACCACGACGACCCGCCCGCCTCCATCAAGGACAAGATCGTCGTCATTCCCACCCGGCCCCATCCGCAGCCGCCCTACGACGACGACTACATCATCAACTACACCTTCAACGACTACGAATTCGCCACCGACGCCGAGACCCTGCAAGCCCCCTACGAGTTTGTTGACCCGGCGGAGACCTTCACCTTCGACATCTGGTGGCAGCTCGCCCAAGGACTGGACGAGATTCCCGCAGCCGGCGAGGCCGCCGGCGCCGTCATCGTCTATGACATGGCCTTTGATCGCACCCAAGGCCTGTACACGTTCCCCGTGCCCACCCTGTACGATGCGCCGACCCTTACCCTCGGCCGTGAGGACGGTGCCGGGGTGATCGCCGACGCCAAGGCTGGCAAGACGGCCACCCTGCGCCTGGAGGCCACCTTGAAGCCCGCCGAGGCCTACCAACTCATCGCCTACCTGCCAGGCAAGGACTACGGCACCCCGAACGATGAGCAGATCGTGCTGGTCAACCACACCGACGGCCCCTCCATCACCCAGGACAACGGCGCCTTGGGCCTGCTCGCAATCGTCAAGTACTTCTCCCACATCCCCCAAGCGCACCGGCCGAGAACCCTGACCATCTATTTGGACTGCCGCCACTACATGCCCGGCATGGAGCGCGAGCACAACGAGCCGGCCTGGCTCAACCGCCACCCCGAAGCGCGGGAGAAGATTGCCGCCGTGGTGCAGGCGGAGCACATGGGCGAGATGGACTACCGGGAGGTTGACGGCGTGGTGGAGCCGACCGGTCTGACGGAGCAATCCTATCTCTGGTCCCGCGCCCATCCCCAGTTGATCGAAGCCGCCATCAGCGCGGTGCGCAAGCACGGCTGGTCCCGCGCCCAGGTGGCGGTTCCGGAACGTCCCGGCATCAAGGGCGGCCTGCAGCAAGTCTGGTGGGGCGTCGGCGTCATCGCCCTACCGGACCGCTGCGAGGTCTGGCACTGCCTCGACGTGCCCGCCTACGGTCTCGGCGGCTTCCTCGGCCACTACTGGTCCAGCCACGCCACCATCGAGCGCTGGAGCAAGACGCTGTTCGTCAGTCAATCACTGACCCTAACGGCGTTGACCGGCGTGCTGATGACCGTCGACCTCAAGGCCATCACTGGCGACCTGCGGGACAGCACAGTAGGGAAGGCTAAGCCAGATCCATGAAATGCCCGTGCGGCGTCCAGCCGATCTGGACGGGCAGCTCAATCGTAGCGATGGGCCCTGCGTCGATCCCCTGCGTGTCGAAGATCAGGTATTCCGAGCAGTTCTCCGCGAATCGCGATACGGGCACGATCAGATACCCGTCGCCTTCCGGAGCGTCCGCGTGGCGGGCGGCAAAGGTGGGTTCGAAGATCGCAATGGGCAGATCCCGCTCGACATGGTAGCGTTCCTCGCTGCCGGTCCTCACGTTTCGCTTGATCACCGTCGTCAGTGACCAGAGATCGTTGCCGCCGGTCATGAAACCTGTCTCGTAGCCCTTTCCGTAGAAGCGCTCGTCGACCTTCGGAAACTCGACGGGTCGATCGTCGAGGCGCTCGCTTTTGCAGGTTCCAGATGCGAGGTCAACGGTCCAACGGCCGGTAACGCCCGCACCGAAGGGAACAAAATCCTCGCCGGGGCTTAGGTCCTGCTCAAACGGGAATGGCGCCTTATCGAAAATCGGACCGTCCAGGATGAGCTGATCTCCGACCGTGTTCGCTGACATGGTGTGCATGACGTACTCCGGCCCGAAGTCCGCCTTCACCCAGCGGATGTCGCCTTGGAGATCACGCGGAATGATCGCGAGCTTGATCGGCCGGTCGGGCTCCCAGCCAAGAACGGGGAAGCCATATCCCTGCTTGATCCGGTCGAGCGTGTTCACAAACGGCTGGAATGGCATCACGACGAACTCTTCCGTCAGCCAGGCGTCGTGCAGGTTCGCATAGTAGGGGGCATCCTCAACGACGCGGGAACGAACTGCTCCATCCGGTTGTACGAAGTGGACGGTAAGGTATGGCTCGCGATCCCAGAATGACCAGCCGTAGAGCTCGCCGGTGCCGGCATCCCACTTGGGGTGCGCCGTGAAAGCCCCGCCTTCCGCGCAAGGCGGATCAACCAATCCGCGCCCGCATTGGCGGGCCCACGGAACCAGGCCTTTCGTCTCGAGGGTGATTGGGTCAAGCGCGATGGGTGGAAGCCCCTGCTCGCACAGGGCCAAGATCTCCCGGTTGCCGAATGGCACGACATTGACCCCGGCGTTGCCCTGTTGAACGCCGGATGTGCGTTTGTCGCGAACCACCTCGCCGATGCACATGCCTCGCCAGTCGGGCCAGTTGTCCTCGAACTGGAAGATCGCCTCCCCGGCCGCTTCTTCAGCGAGGAATTTTGGCGTGCGAACCCAGCGGTTGCGGAAGGTCGCCTTGCCGTTGTCGAAGATCATGGCTTGCACCATGCCATCCATGGCGGGAAAGCCGAGCGCCCCGTCCCGCGGGATGTGCTTCAGGGTCGGGCCAACGCGGTAGAACCCGCCGTTGAGTGACCGGGGAATCTCGCCATGGACAATGCAGTCCTCGATATCGACCTCGAAACGCATTGGCTTCAACGGGCCGGTCAAGCGGATGTCGTTTGGAATGGGATGCATCATTCACCTCCTCAAGAAACGACATTCTAGGTGCCCTGCGTTGACGTTTTCCACGTGGTTGCTCGCACGGGCCAGCGAAACCCATCGTCTGGCCATTCCCTTACCCCTATCATTTGCTAGGTGCACTTTCCCGTTCATTGCGTAGAGTGGCCGCGGGAACGGAGCCAGAAAGCGCAAATCGATCAGTCAGTCTTTGGCAGCCACACTTCATCGACTATCATTACCCTGTCGCAGCGCCGACGAGACAACCGCCAAGCCTCGATGGGAACGCCCTGCAAGTTCCTCCAGCCACGCAGTGTCAAGGCTCTGAACCTCATTCCAACCACTTGACAAGAGACCCGCATGAGCAAGAAAACAACCCCATTTGAACTCCCGTGGCGGCGCCAACTAGCCGCTTGCGCTTCGCTTTTGGCGCTTTGGGGCGCGCCGGGGGGCGTGGCCGCAGCAACGGCTGGCGGCGAAGCCATAGATGCCATCGAGGAAGTGGTGGTGATCGGCACACGCGGGGCTCCGCGATCGGTTGAGGACTCCTCCGTTCCGGTGGACACCATCAGCAGCGAGGACTTTGAAAACCAAGGCGGCAGCGACATGTCCAACCTGATCCGCGCCCTAGTGCCCTCGTTCCACGTCAGCGACAATCCGTCCCGCGACTTGGCCGCCCTGCTGCGGCCCGTCAACCTGCGCGGGTTGGCCCCGGACCATACCTTGGTGCTGATGAACAACAAGCGCCGGCATCGCGGCTCGGTCATTCAATGGATTTCCAATGGCGCATCCAACGGCGCCCAAGGGCCGGACATCTCCGCCATTCCCGCCATCGCCATCAAGCGCATGGAGGTGCTGCGCGACGGCGCCGCCGCCCAGTACGGCTCCGACGCCATCGCCGGCGTGCTCAACTTCGTGCTCAAGGATGCCGCCGAAGGCTTCTCCGTTGAAGCCAAGCACGGCTTCCACACCAAGGATACCGGCGAAGACTTGACCACCCTTGCCGGAAATGCCGGCATGCCGCTCGGCGACTCCGGCTTCGTCAACCTAAGCTTGGAGCTCGGCCAGTCCTCGGACACCGAGCGCAGCGTCCAGCACCGTGATGCCGCGGCCCTGATCGGCCTTGGCATTCCCAACGTGGCCTACCCCGCCAAGCCTTGGGGTTCGCCCAAGGTGAGCGACAGCATCAAGGCAGTGGCCAACATCGGGCTCGACATCAACGACGCCACCGAGTTCTACGCCTTCGGCAACTTCTCCAGCCGCGAGGTAGAAACGCCCTTCTTCTTCCGCAGCCCGATGAACCGCACCGGCGTTTACAAGACCGGCGACAACATCTTCCTGACCGCCGGCGACGGCTGCCAGGAGAAGCACGGTGTGCCCTCCACCGCCGACAACCTGCTCGCCTACCGTGACGCTGTGGCGGGGGATCCGGGCTGCTTTTCGTTCGTCGAGCTGTACCCGGAAGGCTTCACGCCCAGCTTCGGCGCGGAAATGACCGATTACTCGCTTTTCGCGGGCATCAAGGGCGGCTTGGCCAGCGGGCTGCTCTACGACGTCTCCGCCAGCATCGGCGAAAACAACATGGACGGCTTTCTCAACAACTCGCTGAACCCGTCCCTAGGCGCTGATTCGCCGCGGGACTTCGACATCGGCGAATACACCCAGCAGGAAACCAACTTCAACATCGAGGCGTCCTATCCGGTGGACGTGGGCATGGCTTCAGACCTGAACATCGCAGGCGGCTTCGAGTGGCGCGAGGAGGAGTTCAAGATATCCACCGGCGAGCGCGCCTCCTGGGAGATCGGGCCCTACCAGCAGTACGGGTTCGGCACGGGTTCCAACGGGTTCGGCGGCTTCAACCCCGCCTCCTCGGGCACTTGGGATCGGGCCAACATCGCCACCTACCTCGACATGGAGGTGAACGCCACCGACAACTGGCGCATCGGCGGCGCCCTGCGCTGGGAGGATTTCGACGGCTTCGGCAGCACCACCAACTTCAAGTTCGCCACCCATCTGCAGTTGACCGACGCCTTGGCCCTGCGTGGCTCCTTCGGCACCGGCTTCCGCGCCCCGACGCCCGGCCAGTCCAACGCCCGCAACGTTTCCACCGTGGTCAACGCCGCCACCAACGCCTTCGAGGAGCGCGGCACCATCGGCTCCACCCATCCGGTGGCCATGGCGCTCGGCGGCCGGGAGCTGGAGCCGGAGGAGTCGGCGAACTTCACCTTGGGTGCGGTGCTGGCCCTCGACAACGGCCTGAGCTTGACCGTGGATTACTTCCGCATCGACGTCGATGACCGCATTGCACTGTCCGGCTTGTTCGACGTCACCGACGCCATCAAGCAGGCGCTGATCGCCGACGGCGTGCCGGAAGCCGCCGAATTCACCTCGGTGCGCTACTTCACCAACGACTTCGACACCGAAACCGAAGGCGTGGACGTGGTGCTGACCTACGGCTGGGAAACCGACCTCGGCAGCACCGAGGCGTTGGTGTCCTTCAACCACACCACCACCAAGGTGAGGAACTTTCGGCCCGGCTCAACGATCACCAGCGGCGACACCATCGACAACCTGGAGCGCGGCGCGCCGGAGACGCGCTTCAACCTGACGCTCACCCACAGCGTCAACAACTGGTACCTCGTGGGCCGCTACAGCTACTTCGGGGACTGGTACGACGACCACAGCGCCGCCGAATTCGACGGCTACGGCTTGGTGGACTTGCTCGCCCAGTACAACTTCGCCAGTGGGATGTCGGTTTCGGTAGGCGCGGAGAACGCGCTCAACGAGTATCCGGACAAGGCCATCAACACCGGCAACGGGCGCAAGTATCCCCGATACTCGCCCGCCGGCCACAACGGCGCCCTGATCTACGCCAAGATCAGCTACTCGATGTAGGGGAATCATGTAGCTTACGGCCAACAAGCACCGTGCTTGGGGTTTGGCACCAGACGCAGTCGGCGTCAAACCCCGCCTCACGCATCGCCAGAAGCTCCCGGCCCAAGGGGAAGTAGGTGTCCTCGTCCGACCACTCCTCAAAGTGCTGGTAGGCCCGGGCCTCGGTGATGCCGCAGGCGACCAAGTGCGCCGCCCAGGTGGCGTAGTCCGCAGCGCGTTGCGGATCCACCTCCGGCATGGTCACGTCGGCATTGACGAAAATGCCCCCGGGACGAAGCGCCTGCGCAATGCGGACAAAAAGGGCAGTCTTGGCACCGATGTTCGCAACATGGTGCAGGGCGAGGGAGGCGGCCACCGCATCGCAGCTCGGCAGCGGCGCGTTGAACGACTGCTGGCGCAAACGGACCCGCTCCCCGAAGCGCCGCAACCGCGCCTCGGCCCGGCCCAGCATTTCGCCGTCCACATCCACCAATTCAACGACAGCCGCTTCCGACTTCTCCAAAATCGCCTCGGCCAACGCGCCCGTCCCGGCACCTAGATCGAGCACGCTTTCAGGCTTGACCCCGGCGACTTCCTCCGCAGCGCGCTGAAGCATGGCTTCGTAGCCCGGAATGAAAGCGCGAATAGACGCATCGTAGGCTTCGATGTCGAGCTGCAGGTGTTGGCGAACGGAGTGGCTCATGGGCGGCCAAGGAGCTTACACCAACCGGTGTGCACGAGACCCTTACGGCAAAGCAGCCCACCCATGATATGGTGTCGCGCTTTGGGGGCTGGGCAATGACCGATTTGGACGCCACGACC
>JAPPIX010000049.1 GCA_028820495.1 Gammaproteobacteria bacterium | reverse complement strand
TCCTTGGTCTGAAAACTACCTTAGCAGACTGTCCAAATTTGCCCGACCTCCTCAGCGGTAGCCGGGCGCATCGCCGTTAACCCTCGCATTCGGTATGCGCTCCTTCCACTCCGCCGAACCGCCGTCGTACGCACTGGTTGTTACAGCACCCGTCACTTGGTCGTCCGACAACGTGATGCTCGCACCTGAATCGATGAAGGGTACGTTTGCCTTCGACAGTGAGTTGTACACTACATCCTGCCGCGGCAACGCACCTTCCCTGTCCTGATCGATGCACACGAAGGCGAAGTCCACTGGATGCGCCGAAATGAACTCGGCGAACACGTCAGGGTCATCTATACGCACCTCGTGCGCATGCACGCCATCCCGCAGGGATGCATACTTGGCCTGGTAGTAATGCACCTTTAAGGGAGGCTCCTTCTTCTGCGATTCGATCTCCCTGCACACGGGCGCCCCTGGCGCCCGCATATAGTTATGCCAGTCCATCTTGTCACTATCGAGCAGGTGGATGTCTGCCACCGGAGTCTTCGCCATGAGGTCCAGCAAATACGATCCGGTGCCGCCGAGGCCGATAATCGCGATCCTCTGCCCACGAATCCGGTCCTGCATCGGCCCCACGGCAGCCCGGGCCTCGAACGTGTTCGGGATCTTGAACGGACCTCGCTTCGCGAGAAACGCTGTCTCTGTATGACCAGCCGCCGCCACCGCACCCACTAGCTGCTTTGTATACCTGTAAACCAGCTCACGTGCCGATACATCATCTTCCGGGCTGTCTTGACTACCTTTCTTGATCGAGATGTTTGACCAAGTCTGGTTGTCACCGCCCAGATAGTTCCCGATCGCTTGGCCCTCAGCGTGGTACACGCGGCCATCGTTTGTCGCTGTATCGAGTGTTATCCGGACACCATGTATCGCGTTGCCGCCGACGTTTTCGTCTTTGGTCGGATTTCCGGCGCCGTCGCACGATGTCTCAACTCTGCAAGCAATCACACTCCCGTCTTGGACCAGACACGGAACACCTAAGGCCGCGAGGACACCATCGTCCACGCATACTTCGAACCCTGCCTGCGCGGCGAACGCCGCCAGACGGTCGCTACGAGACATGCTCGGGGTCCACCGAGAAGCTGGTGCCGTCCTTAACCTCGACCAGCTTACCGGGAAGCAGGACACCATCTTCGCCCTTGAGATCGTTTTCGTAGTCAATCCCAGGCGTACCGATGATGTGCTTGTTCTCCGCCTCGTGCAGCTGGTTCCATAGCTTGACGATCTCCTCGTAGGACACGGGGCTGTCCACCTTCGCCTCTCGGCCACTCACGTAAATTTGCGTATGTCCATTCATTGGCCATTCTCCTTATGTGCAATCCAATTCACCATTCAAGCGCCCTTAGGGACACTAAGCCACCTTGCGGTCAGCCATAATGCGAAGTAGACAACGCATTTGCTTGCTTTGTCAAGCACTATTCAAGCGACAGCTTGACGTGGCAAGCACATCTCACCTAAGCTATTGAAATGGGATTGATCGTGCCAAAATCGGCGGAGCGCGCATGGACGACCAGATCATCGGAGAGCAACCCCAAGGCACTACCGCGAAGCAAGCTGGCGAGTTAGGGAAGTACCTCCGCGATGCCCGCATGGCCTTGGGCCTCTCGTTGCGCGACGTTGAGGAAGCCACCGGACATGAAGTTAGCAACGCCTATTTGAGCCAGCTAGAGACCGCCAAAGTCAAGAAGCCGTCGCCGCATGTCCTCTATGCCCTTTCCTTAGCTCTCTCCGTTCTCTACGACGAGTTGATGCAGCGCGCCGGCTACATCGTCCCTCAGGACCGGCGCACGGACGTCGCCAAGCATGGCCGAACGGCAACCTACTCTATCGAAAACCTCTCTGCCGATGAGGAGGAGGCGCTCCGTGAACACCTCGCCTATCTCAGATGGCGTAGACGAAAGTGACCCTTAAACCCGACGACAGTTCGTTGACACCCCACCAGTGGAGCAACGTGCGCCGCTACGCTCAAAAGGCATTGCAGGAGGCTGGTGCTTTAGGTGTCCTCCCTACACCCATCGATGACATCCTCGTTGCGGCCAACGTTGAGCCCATCAACGATGAGATCCTCGACTCCGGCTTCCTCCGCAAGTTGCGTTCCAAAGCTGGCGATGCGCTCAAGCGCGCTCTGTCAAAGGTGCTCGGCGTTTTTGACGCGAAGTCGGGTCTAGTTTTCGTCGACCGCTTGCTCCAGCCCGTCAAGCGACGGTTCGTCCTGCTGCACGAAGCAGGGCATGGCTTTCTGCCCTGGCAACGCACCATGTACGAACTCGTCGAGGACAGCGAGCAGGCACTCGATCCCGAAGCCGCCGAGCTTTTCGACCGCGAGGCGAACACATTCGCCTCCGAAGTCCTGTTCCAGCTCGACACGTTTGCCGAAATGGCTGCAGACCACGACTTCGAGATATGGACACCAGTTAACCTATCAAAGAAATTCAATGCCTCGTTGTACGCCTCTATACGTCAGTATGTGGCCAAGAGCGACCGTTGCTGCGTGGTCCTAGTCCTTAATCCCCCAGAGCCGACTAACGGTGGATTCGAAGCCTCTCTCCGCCGGGTCGTGCCCTCTGCGTCGTTTGCCCGCACGTTCAGCGCATACCCTTGGCCGAACGTCTACACGCCCGCCGACCCATTCGGAGTGCTAGTACCGCTCGGAAAACGCAAGTCGTCAGGCAAGCGTAACCTTGTTCTCAAGGACTCCGATGGCAACCGCCACGAATGCGTGGCCGAGTCATTCACACAGACCTATCAGGTCTTCATCCTGATTCACGTGGTAGGCTCTCTGCCTCGCCCCATCGTCGTGCCGAACCGATTCAACCGAAGCAATTGACACGTCGTTCTCGCGACCGCTTCAACCCGCTAGCGACACCAGTCCCGGCCGACATCACAGACCACACACTCTCGTCCCCCGAAAGCGGCTCCACGCATCTACCTGATGCCACATCCTCATGAAACACGCCGGACGACGTTCCTCCTCCACCGTGAATCGAGCGGAAGACCGATTGGAAAATTAGGCCACAAAGGCAGAAAAAGCTATGCAGAACAATAAGTTGTTGGCGGAGCGGACGGGATTCGAACCCGCGACCCCCGGCGTGACAGGCCGATATTCTAACCAGCTGAACTACCGCTCCGCAGACCTTGCCAGCTGGTGGGTGTTGCAGGGTTCGAACCTGCGACCTACGGCTTGTAAGGCCGTCGCTCTCCCAACTGAGCTAAACACCCGCTGGCCAGGAAGGGCGGCTAGTTTAGCCGCTGGCGTTTTGGTGTCAATGCGAACCCGCTACGCGGGTTCGTTTGGAGTTTGGCTGCGCCAAACTCCGCGAAGCGCGGTAGCGGCCGGTGCGCCCGCCCTTCAATGGTCCCCAGTCAGCGGCACGAAGGCGACTGGCAGCACCTGCTCCTCGTCGGTGCCGCCGTCGGGGCGGCGGGTCACCACGGTGAGGTTCTGGGCCGTGTACTGGGTCCCCACTGGCAGCACCATGCGCCCGCCCGGCTTCAACTGCGCCACCAGCGCCGGGGGGATGT
>JAPPIX010000038.1 GCA_028820495.1 Gammaproteobacteria bacterium | reverse complement strand
GGCTGCGGGTGGCCTCGGACGGGGACCTGGCCGTCATGGGCCTGCTGTCGAGCCCCATGGGGCGGCTGACGAACCTGTCGGGCGCGGACCGGTCGCGGGGCATCCCTCCCCTGCCGTCGCTGCTGCCGCCGCCCGCGTCGGTGGCGCTTGAGGACGCGGGCGGGCGCCGGGTGCGGGGCGAGTGGAGCGCGGTGGACGGGGCGCGCTACGGGACGGAGCTGCTGCTCGGCGGGGCGCCGGTCGAGGGCGCCTCGCTGGCGCGCACGACGCGCACGTCGTTCCGCTGGTCGGGCCTTGAAGCGGGCGCCTACCGGCTCCGGGTGCGGTCGGTGGACGCCGACGGCGAGCCTGGCCCCTGGAGCGAACCGTCCAACGAGGTCGCCGTCGACTGAGCCGGGGCGGCCCCGGGGCATCCGGCAAGCCCGAGACCGCTGGCATGGCGTACCGACCGGCGTTTTCTCATTGGCGTGAAACGCTTCCTCCCCTTGGGAGCCCAGACAAGTTAACGCTTCGGGCTGTGGCTCGATTCAAATTGGAAGGCGCTGTCCTGGAATTGCACGCGCACCTCGCTGCCCGGCACCACATCGCCCGCCAGCAGCTTGGCGGCCAACGGGTTCTCGACGCGCTTTTGGATCGCCCGCTTCAAGGGACGGGCGCCATAAACCGGGTCGTAGCCCTCATCCACCAAGGCCTCGCGGGCTGCATCGGTCAAGCGAATGCCAATGTCCTGCTCCTCCAGCCGGTCGCGCAGGATGCCGAACTGGAGCTCGGCGATGCGCGCCACCTGCTCCCGATTCAAAGCGTGGAACACCACCAAGTCATCGACCCGATTGATGAACTCCGGTCGGAAGTGCTGGCTGACGATGCCGAGCACGGTTTCCTTCAAGCGCTCGAAGTCACCTTCCCCGGCCATGGCTTGAATGGCTTCGGAGCCTAGGTTCGAGGTCATCACCAGAACGCAGTTGCGAAAGTCCACGGTGCGCCCATGGCCATCGGTGAGGCGGCCATCGTCGAGCACTTGCAGCAGGATGTTGAACACGTCCGGATGCGCCTTTTCGATCTCGTCGAGCAGGATCAGCGAATAGGGGCGGCGGCGCACCTGCTCGGTGAGGTAGCCGCCCTCCTCGTAGCCCACGTAGCCCGGCGGCGCCCCGATCAATCGGGCCACCGAGTGCTTTTCCATGAACTCCGACATGTCCACCCGCAGCAGGGCGTCCTCGCTGTCGAACAGCACCGCCGCCAACGCCTTGCACAGCTCCGTCTTGCCGACGCCCGTGGGGCCCAGGAACATGAACGAGCCGTTGGGTCGCTTGGGATCGGACAGCCCGGCCCGAGAGCGGCGCACCGCATCGGCGACGATGGTGACCGCCTCCTCCTGGCCGACCACCCGCTTGTGCAGCTCGGCCTCAAGCTGGAGCAGCTTCTCCTTTTCGCCCTCCAGCAGTTTTGCCACCGGGATGCCGGTCCACTTGGAGACCACCTCGCCGATCTCCTCCTCGGTGACGTTGTTGCGCAGCAGCTCGTGCTGCACCGGCTCGGTGGCTCCAGCCAACTGCTGCTCCAACTCGGGAATGCGGCCGTACTGCAACTCCGACATGCGCGTTAAATCACTGCTGCGCCGGGCGGCTTCAAACTCCGAGCGGGCCGCCTCCAGCTCTTCCTTGATGTCCTGGGCGCCGCGCAGGCTGGCCTTCTCGGCCTTCCACACGTCCTCCAGGCTGGCGTACTCGGCCTCCAAGGACTCGACGCTGCGCTGCAGATCTTCGAGGCGGCGCTTGCTCGCATCGTCACTCTCCTTCTTGAGCGCTTCCACCTCCATCTTCTGCTGGATGAGACGCCGCTCCAACCGGTCCATGGCCTCCGGCTTGGAATCGATCTCCATGCGAATGCGGCTGGCTGCCTCATCGATCAGGTCGATGGCCTTGTCCGGCAGTTGCCGGTCGGTGATGTAGCGATGTGACAGCCGCGCGGCGGCGACGATGGCTGGGTCGGTGATGTCCACCGCGTGATGCAGTTCGTAACGTTCCTTCAGGCCCCTGAGAATGGCGATGGTGTCCTCCACCCCCGGCTCATCCACCAACACCTTCTGGAAGCGGCGCTCCAAGGCGGCATCCTTTTCGACATGCTGGCGATACTCGTCCAAGGTGGTGGCGCCAACGCAGTGCAGCTCGCCCCGGGCCAAGGCGGGCTTGAGCATGTTGCCGGCGTCCATGGAGCCCTCCGCCTTGCCGACCCCGACCATGGTGTGCAGTTCATCGACGAAGAGAATGATGCTGCCCTCCTGCTTGGAGAGCTCATTCAACACGGCCTTCAACCGCTCCTCGAATTCGCCGCGGAACTTGGCACCGGCGATCAGCGCCCCCATGTCGAGGGACAGAATGCGTTTGCTCTTCAACCCCTCCGGAACCTCGCCATTGAGAATGCGCTGCGCCAAGCCCTCGACGATGGCGGTCTTGCCGACTCCGGGTTCGCCGATCAGCACCGGATTGTTCTTGGTGCGCCGCTGCAGCACCTGGATGGTGCGCCGAATCTCATCGTCTCGCCCGATGACCGGGTCGAGCTTGCCCTGCTCGGCCCGCTCGGTGAGATCGATGCAGTACTTGGCCAGCGCCTCCCGATGCTCCTCCGCATCGGCGTCCTGAACCACCTCCCCGGCCCGCGCCGCTTCGACCATGGCCTCAAGCTGCTTGGCATCGACACCTGCGCCGCCAAGCACCCGCTTGACTGTGGGATCCTGGGCCAAGGCTCGCAGCGCCTGCTCACTGGACAGGTAGCTGTCGCCCGCCTTCTGGGCCAAGCCATCCGCCAAGGTCAGGGTGCGGATAAAGGCTTGGGAGGGTTGAATGTCGCCCGTCGGAGCCTTCAAGGTGGCCACTTGGTCAAGCGCGGCGGCCACGCCATCCGCAATCTTGCCCGCTTGCCCGCCAGAGCGGACCAGCAGCGGCATCAGGGTGGCCGGGCCCGGCTCCAGCAAGGCCGCCAACAGATGAATGGGCTCCAAGGCGGCATGGTCCTTGCCCGCCGCCAAGGAGCGGGCGTCGGCCAAAGCGCCTTGCAGGCGGGTGGTCATTCGGTCCATGCGCATTGTGACTGATCCTCAAATGGCTTGCGTTCCACGTTGACCGGTCGCTCCCGCCTCCAGCCAACACCCCCTACAATGCGTCCAGAGCACCGCATTTCAATGGCAAGGCATGGCGAAGATTGGGAGTTGTGTAGCAAAATGCACAAGCACCCAACGAAGTAAGCGAATCCCGTGAACGCGGCCCAAAACATCCTGGCGTCAGGGATGGGCGCATCTGGACGGCGAGGGGCGCTCCCGTTAGGGACCTCTAGGCCCCGTCAAACAGGTAGCCTATAGCCATTTGCAATCTGCTACCCACTCCGCTAAGATCGGCCTGCACACGGAATGCTGGAGATTGGATCTTGGAGGACAAGAAATTCCATAGAGTCGGATTTCACCCTTGGATCGGTGAGCGCTATAGTGGCGACAATCGATTCGACGTTCGTGTTCTGGTGCTGGGTGAGTCTCATTATGACAAGAAGGGCAATGAGGGGCCAGCCTATACTGAGGGACTTGCGCTGTAGGGTTTTTTGTCGAGCCAACGGGCGGCAATGGCCGA
>JAPPIX010000360.1 GCA_028820495.1 Gammaproteobacteria bacterium | reverse complement strand
TTGGGTGGGGGGGGTGTGTCGCTGCCGTTGTGGGGTGTGTGTTGGCGCGGGGCCCCCCCGGGCAACCTCACAACCCGGGGCCCCCCCCCCCCCCCCCGCACTCCCACTCTCATTCCTTGAACGAGGGCTTTGGTAGGGGTCAGCGCAGCGGGCGCTTGGAGGCGCCGGTTAGCCGAGGGCAAGGGAACAACTGCATCAGGGTGATGGCGCGGGCTATTGAGTTACCATGCTCATTTGGCGTCTGCTGGCCAGCGAGGCTGGCAATCGACGAGCCTCCAACTCACTTGGTTTTCCTGATCGCGGGAAGAGGGTGTCAATTGAGTCCAATTTTGCGCGCGAGGAGCTTGCTGCGATGGTATCCCTTGGCCGCGATGCTGGCCACTGGTTCCGCGCTGGGGGACAGGGACGATGCGCCAGAACCGATGCAGCGATTCGATCACGCCGAGGCCAACGTGCGGGTCGATGGCCGACTCGATGAGACCGTCTGGGCAAAGGTGCTGGGCACCGAGTACTTCCGCGTCGTCATCCCCGACAGCCTGGCCAAACCCCGCTACGGGACCCTGTTCCGGGTGTTCTACACGGAACGTGGCCTGTACCTCGGATGGGACATGGAACAACCCCCTGATACCTTGCTGCGCCGTTTCTCCTCCCGGGACAACATGAGGGTAAGCCGGGATTCCGTGGGATTCACGCTCGACGTATCGGGAACCGGCGAGTACGGCTATTGGGGTGATCTGGCCTTGGGCGGCAGCCTGACCGACGGCACCGTGCTGCGCGAACGCCAGTTCCGAACCGATTGGGACGGCGCCCTGTTGGGCGCGACTGCGGAAACGGACCAAGGGTGGTCGGCCGAGCTGTTCTTCCCCTGGTCGCAAATGGCCATGCCCCGCGCGAGCGGCGAGCGCCAAATCGGCGTGTACGTTTCCCGCCAGGTTGCGTCGGAAGGCGAGCGCTGGGCCAACCCGCCCATTCCGCTGACCCAAGCCCGGTTCCTGAGCGTGTTGCCAATGGCAAGCCTCGATGGCGTTGACCTGCGCCAGCAGTGGAGCCTGTTCCCCTATGCCTCAGCCACTGTCGATGAGGTGGAGAACGAAACCACCACCAAGGCCGGCGTGGACCTCTTCTGGCGGCCCTCGACCAACTTCCAAGTGACGGCCACGCTGAACCCCGACTTCGGCAACGTGGAGTCCGACCAGGTCATCGTCAACCTGAGCGCCTTCGAGACCTTTTTCCCGGAAAAGCGCCTGTTCTTCCAGGAAGGCCAGGACATCTTCTCCACCACTCCGCGCGCCGATTTACGGTCCTATTTCGGCCGGGGCTCCGCGCCGACCATGTTGGTCAACACCCGGCGCATCGGCGGCAGGCCCCGTCCCCCCACGGCGCGCGATGACATCGACGTGCCGGACAGGGAACTCGGCCAGCCCACGGAGCTGCACGGCGCGCTCAAGGCGACCGGCGAGATCGGTCCCTTCCGTTACGGCCTGCTCGGCGCCAGCGAGAACGACGTGAAGTTCGACGCCGGACACCTCAACCTGCACCAGGACGGCAGCGACTACGGCGCCGTGCGCCTGCTGTACGACCGTACGGCGGACGACGGCGTTTACCGGGGTCTCGGTTGGATCTCGACAGCCGCGGTGCACCCGGCCCGGGAGGCGTACGTGCACGGCTTGGATTTCCACTACCAGTCCGCAGCGGGCCGCTGGACGGTGGACGGGCAACTGCTCCACTCCGACATTGAGGACGACGACCCGGACGCCGCGCAGGGCAGGGGCTACGGCGCACTCATCGACACCGTGTACGCCCCCCGCCAAGGCCTGAGGTACACGCTGGCGCTGCACAGCTACGACGACACCCTGGACATCAATGATCTGGGGTTCCTCGAGCGCAACGACGCCAGCCGCCTAGAGCTGACCATGGACTGGCGCGGGACGGGAATTCCCTGGGTCCGCGATTTTTCCTTTAGCCCCTTCGTGCGCCAGGAGCTCAATGGCGGCGGCCGGCTGACCCAATCGGGGTTCGGCGTCCGCCAGTCGTTCACGCTGCACAACCTGAACGAACTGGAGTTTGGCCTGGCTTTCTTCCCGGAGCGGTACGAAGATCGCAACAGCTTCGGCAACGGCACCTACCGCATCGAGGAACGGGAACGGATCACCTTGGAGTACGAAACCGATCCGTCGAAACCGCTATCGCTAGAGGCGGGGTTCGAATACAACGGCGAAGAGACCGGCGGACGCAACATCGGCGGCTGGGCACAGTTGGCTTGGCGTCCAGGCGGCCGCTTCAACCTGGAGGCCGATGTCTGGCACGGCGTCAGCAACGGCTGGCTGCTGCACCAGGAAGATCGCAACTTCACCACCTTCAACGCCAAGGACCTCTATGCGACCCTGTCGATGGACTTCTTCCCCAGCGCCCGGCACCAGTTCCGAGTGGCCCTGCAGTGGGTGGCCATAAAGGCCGAAGAGAAAGCGTTCTTCCTAGTGCCCGAGGCGCCCGGCGACCTGCTGCCCACCACCAAGCCGCCCGGCCCGGCAGACGATTTCAACGTTTCGGTCCTCAACTTTCAGGCCCGCTACCGCTGGCAGATCGCGCCGCTTTCCGACCTGTTCATCGTCTATACCCGCAACGCCAATGAGTCGCCGGACAGGAGCGGCTTTGGAAACCTCTTCAAGGAAGCGTGGAACAACCCGAGCGGCGACCAGTTGACGGTCAAGCTGCGCTATCGCTTGGGATCCTGATTTAGCGCCGATTTCCCTGCGCATGGCACCTCAGTATCATGCGGCCATGGACGACGGAACCGCTACCGCACCCGATCTGCGGTTGCACCGAATTCAGCAGGCCGTCAAGTGGACGGTCTACACGCTTCTGCTGGTCAACTTCGGCTACTACATCGCTGAAGACGTGATCAGGGGCGCCCACACCCTGACGGCCGAATCGACCTTCCTCCAGTGGACCAGCAACTTTGCCGTCACCATGGACGAAGCGGCCTGGTTCATCCTGCTGTTCATGTTCGAGCTGGAAACCTACGCGCTCAGCGACGAGGCGCTGAAAGGCTGGGTGGCGCGGCTCCTGCACGGCGTGCGCCTGGTCTGCTTCGTGATGATCGCCCACACCATCTACGCCTACGGCAACGCGGTCATCACCCTGCAGCCAACCGTGCCGGTCGAGGACGCAACCCACCTGTGCGACCTGGCCGACCAAGACCTTTCCTATGTGTACAACCTGGAGTACACGGACATCACCCAGGAGACCTGCGGCGGGTTGTCGAGCGCAACCCGGTTCTACCGGATGGGCGACGACCCGGTGGTGAGCGACATGGCCGGGCTAAGCCTGGAGCGGCAACTGGCCTGGGCGGATGTGTATGAGGGAATCGCTTGGCTGCTGGCGCTGCTGGCCATCGAAGTGGTGGTGCGCCTCCAGGATCGGGGCGTGACCGGCGGGGCGCTGATGCAAACGGCCAAGTGGGGGAAGAACTTCCTGTACCTCTCCATTCTCGGGGTCGGCGTGTACTGGGCAACGCTCTCCCACTGGCTGTACCTATGGGACGAGATCCTCTGGATCGGCGGATTCATGGCCATCGACATGAACTTGAGCGAGTGGCGCAAGGAAATGCTCGAAGAAGAAGTG
>JAPPIX010000078.1 GCA_028820495.1 Gammaproteobacteria bacterium | reverse complement strand
CAAGCGGCGCAAGGAGGAGGCGACCAAGATGGGCCAGTTGCGCCACACCCACGGCAGCGACGTTCGCTTCAACCTCTTCCTCTGCGGCTATTTCGACTGCGGCTACCTCGGCTACGAGGCGGGGGAGGGCATCGACTGGGTTTGGGAACACCGCATCGACGATCTAGCCGGGTTCGGCCTGTAGAAGAATATGCACCGGAAAATCCCCATCGAAGCGCGTCGGCTTGAGCTTCAGCGGAATCTCGACGCCGCCAAGACCCAAGCCGAAAGAAACCGCATGGGGCAGTTCGCGACCCCAACGGCGCTTGCCCGGGACATCCTCAGCTACGCGAAGCGTGAGCTGGGCGCCGACACCAAAGTGCGCTTCCTCGATCCCGCCATCGGCACCGGGTCTTTCTACTCGGCGCTTCTCGAGGAGTTCCCCGAGGAACGCATCGACGACGCCGTCGGCTACGAAATCGATCCGCACTACGCGACGCCAGCTGCAGCGCTATGGCAGTCCACGGGCCTCGATGTCCGACAGGCCGACTTCACCCATGCGCCGGCACCGCCGCCCGCGGACTCTTTCAATCTGCTCATCTGCAACCCGCCCTACGTGCGCCACCACCACATCGTCAATGGTGACAAGCACCGTCTGCGCCAGCTCACCCGGTCGGCATGCGGCCTTGAGTTGAGCGGACTCGCCGGCCTGTACTGCTACTTTCTCGGGTTGAGCCACCGCTGGATGGCTGATGGGGGCCTCGCTGGCTGGCTGATTCCCAGCGAATTCATGGACGTCAACTACGGGCTCGCGGTCAAGCAGTACCTTATCGACACCGTGGACCTCCTGCACATACATCGCTTTGATCCCAACGACGTGCAGTTCGGCGACGCCCTCGTCTCCTCGGCCGTGGTCTGGTTCCGCAAGGCGTCCCCCAACCCCTCCCATGAAGTCCGCTTCACTTACGGAGGCTCCTTGGCCTGTCCGGCGATTGAGCGCTCCGTCCCCACTGCTGCATTGCGTCGCGACCGTAAGTGGACCCGTTACCCCAAGGCAGACACGGGAGCAAACGCCGATGCGCCGGTATTGTCCGACTACTTCACCATCAAGCGCGGCCTAGCCACCGGCGACAACAGCTACTTCATCCTGTCCGCTGAGGAACTCGAACGCCGCAAACTGCCATTCGAGGCCTTCCGGCCCATCCTGCCGAGCCCGCGCTACGTCTCCGACGATGAGATACCGGCAGACGGCGACGGCAACCCGCTGCTGGAGCGCAGGCTCTACCTGCTCGACTGCCGCTTGACGGAAAGTGACATCAAGACCCGGCATCCATCGCTTTGGGAATACCTAGAAGAAGGCAAGGCCAGACAGGTCGCCAAGCGCTACATTTGCCGCCACCGGAGGCCTTGGTACGGCCAGGAGAACCGTCCTGCCGCGCCGCTCGTCTGCACCTACCTCGGCCGCAGCGACACCAAGCGCGGGCGACCATTCAGGTTCATCCTGAACAACTCGGGGGCGACCGCCGCCAACGTTTACCTCATGCTGTATCCAAAGCCTCAGCTCGCCAAGGCCGCCGCCAAACGTCCAGCCCTGATGAGGCAAGTCTGGGAGTATCTCAATACCATTCACCCCGCCGACCTGCTCGGCGAGGGGCGGGTTTACGGTGGCGGCCTCCACAAGCTCGAGCCCAAGGAGCTCGGCAATGTTCCGGTTGAGGGTCTTGCGCAACTGGCCGGGCTTCCTGCCACGCGCTCCACGGGCGAGCAGGCTGAACTTTTTGCGTTGGCGCGATAGGAGCTTCCATCTCGACCGCAACTGCCGCGACCACGCACCCCAACCTAGAAACCACCCACCCTCTCTTTGTGCTCTTGGTAAAACCGGGGTTATACTAGGGCTATGAAGACAGCCATCTCGATACGCGACGAGGTGTTTGATGCTGCGGAGCGCACGGCGAAGGAGCTGGGCATCTCCCGGAGCGAACTCTATACAACTGCGGTTAGGGAATTCGTGGCGCGTTTCCGAAAGCAGCGCGTCACGGAACGGCTGGATGCCGTGTACGCAGAAGATGTCCCTTCCGGGCTCGACCAAGCTCTCGGTGCGATGCAGTCGCTATCCCTTCCCGAAGAAACTTGGTAGCAGGTCCAATGAGGCGCGGCGAAATCTGGTGGGCCGACCTCCCGGCTCCCGCCGGTTCCGAACCGGGCTACAGGCGTCCTGTGCTGGTGGTGCAATCGGATGACTTCAACAGGAGCCAAATCGCAACGGTTCTCGCGGTGGCCATCACCTCGAACCAACGGTTGGCGGCAGCGCCCGGCAACGTGCCCCTGCCACTGCGTGGCACTGGCTTGACCCGGCGGTCGGTCGTCAATGTCTCGCAGGTCGTCACGCTGGACCGCCGATTTCTTACCGAACGAAGCGGTCGGGCGTCGAACGCGATCATGCACCAAGTGGACGACGGACTGCGATTGGTGCTGCAATTGCACTGAACGGTGCGAGGTTCCCTCCCGATGCGGGGATGCTCCCATCCAAAGCGGTGTCGTTGGCCGGAATGGGTTAGGTGGTCTGCCGAATCATGGCCAAGATCGTAAACAGCATGGCCACGAGGATCAACCATGCTGCGGGCCGGGCCGTGTTCAATGTCCAGCCCCAACCGTAGAGTTTCTCCACCCATAGTTTGGGATCCTCCGGGTTGTGGTAGAACACGCTCCACTTCCAGTGCCCGCTTGAGTCCCGGTTACGGCCTTTCCTTCCTGCCATGGCAAGCCCTTCAGCCGTCGCGCGCGCCGGGTGAGGGCCGGACAATTCTGTCGAATTCAACCTTCGGTTCGGCCTTCAAGCCAAGACATGCCGCCACTCCTTCCGCATCAGTGCTCAGCCGCAATGCCAATTCAATGATGTACTTCCCCTTCCGTTCCCCAAACCGATAGGCATGAATGGGATGACCGAACAACTCAAGAACGTCACTCATCGCTAAAAGAGGCTGTCCGTTCGTTGTTCAGCAATTTCCAGATATTCCCGAGATAAGTCGATGCCGACCGACTTCCTTCCCGAGCGGCTAGCGCACATGCTGCTCACGTCTCATTCCATCTTCATCTCATCCCATCTTCTGCAAAGATTGAGTTGTGTTGGTACAATTTCGCTCAGCCCGCTAGATTCAGGGCAAATGGGGAATGCCCACTCGGCATCCAATCAGCTCATTCACATTCACAGGGAGACGTTCGTGAGTTCCAAACAGGTAGCGTTGGCCGGAGCAAGCGCGATTTTGGCTTTGGTCTTGGTGGCCAGCGGTTGTGCCACGAAAAGGTATGGCCGCATGCAAGCGGTTTCGGGTGTTGAAAAGCAAAAGTACACTTGCGATGACATCGAGATTGAAATGGCGAGAGTGGTTGAATTCCGCAAGCAGATTGCGGAAGGCTCCGAAATCAATGTTGCCTCCGTGGGAGCGTTCCTAGCAGACTTGGGCATCGGCAACGCGATGGAGAAAAACGCGGCGGAAAAAACCGCTACCGCCCGTGAAGCGGAACTGATGGCGCTGAAAGCCGAAAAGGACTGCTAAGGCCCAAGCTTCGGAAAACGTGCCGAGGCACCATCAGTGTAAGATCAACTTAAGATGATCTGTAACTACTCGCCCCCCTTGACTTCATAGAGAGGCGGTTCTATGGTGTGCCCATT
>JAPPIX010000199.1:17468-31218 GCA_028820495.1 Gammaproteobacteria bacterium | reverse complement strand
CCACCATCACCCTGCACGACCTCGACGCGATGCAAACCAAGCTGACGATCAACCTGTCAATGGACATCCGCAACGCCATCCACGGCCTTGAGGTTTGGCCTTTCGAGGAATAGGTCGAGTGCCTTCGGGTTGCGGCCTGAGGCATCCACACCACTCCTCATGACCAAAATTTATACAAAATCCTCCGTATCTGGTGGATTATGTATACATTTTCCGCCACATCTGGCGCAAAGTGTTCGCTTGTCCGCGCTCAAGCCCTATCGCGTTGCGGATCTCGGGCAGGTGCCAAGCGGGCTATGTGAAACGGTGTTAATCTGTCGAGCCATGGCCTACTCGATTCCCGAATCATTCATTAACGAACTGCATGAACGGGCTGACATCGTGGCAGTGATCGGTAGCCGGGTAGCCCTTAAGAAGGGCGGCAAGGACTTTTTGGGGCTCTGTCCCTTCCATGAGGAGAAGACCCCTTCATTCAGCGTGAGTCCCACCAAGAACTTGTACTACTGTTTCGGCTGTGGGGCGGGCGGTGGTGCCATCAAGTTCCTTCAGGAATTCGAAGGACTGTCGTTCGTAGAAGCGGTGGAATCACTGGCGGCGTCCATGGGCATGGAGGTGCCCCGCCAACAATCGAGGACTCCCGGGCGGGACCTCAAGCCGCTTTTCGATGCCATGGGTGCTGCGGAGTCTTACTTCAAGTCGCAGCTTAGAGCGTCATCGCAGGCCAAAGACTACCTTCAGGGACGGGGCCTGACAGGTTTGATGGCCCGAGATTTCAACTTGGGCTTTGCCCCGAATTCTTGGAGTGGCTTGCGGGAGACGTTGGTTGGGGGAAGCCATCCGATACAACCAAATGTGCTGGTCGAGGCTGGGCTGGTTAGCCGGAACGACGAAAGCGGGCGCGAGTACGACCGCTTCCGGGAGCGCATCATGTTTCCGGTGCGCGATAGCCGGGGCCGAATCGTCGCCTTCGGTGGTCGCCTGATTGGCGATGGCGACGGACCCAAGTACATGAACTCGCCGGAAACGCCCATTTTCCACAAGAGCCGGGAGCTCTATGGGCTCTTCGAGGCCCGCAAATCCGTGCGTGCATTGAAGTCACTGATCGTGGTCGAGGGCTATATGGACGTCATCGCCTTGGCTCAAGCGGGCATTCGCAATGTGGTCGCAGCTTTGGGGACCGCCACAGGGGAAGAGCACTACCGCAAACTGTACAGCCTTGCCGATGAAGTTATCTGTTGCTTTGACGGTGACGCCGCCGGGCGCCGTGCCGCCGAGAAGGCTCTGGATAGTGCGCTCGGTTATCTGAGTGGGGGACGGCGGCTGAGGTTCATGTTCCTGCCAGATGGCGAAGACCCGGACACCTTGGTGCGCGGTCATGGCGCTGACGACTTCCGCCGCCGAATTGGCACGGCAACCCCTGCCATCGAATATCTGTTTGCCGAATTGACCGGAGGGCTCGACTTGACCGCCCTGGATGACCGTGCCCGGCTTGCTGACCTAGCCGCGCCTTATGTGCAGCGGGCGCCGTCCGGCAGCCCGCTGCAGCAGGTGATGCGCAGCCGGCTGCGGGAACTCACCGGCGTTGGCGGGGCGGATACGCGGCCCACCCCAGCCCCAGCGCCGCCGTCGCAGCGGCGCCAAGGTCGAAGTCGCGACAGGCTGCCCCAGCAGTTACTGTCGCTGCTGCTGAAGTCGCCGAGCTTTGCCGCCAAACTCGACCCAGCCGATGTTGATCTGCTGGCCAATAGACAAGACAGTCCGCTATTTGCCGAAGTGGTCCGCTACGTCGCCACACACGCAGACGCGGACGCCGCCCAACTCCTAGGCCGCTGGTCGGGGCAGGATGGGCATACGGAGTTGTTGCAGCTCTACGGGCGTCAGTCCGATTTGGACCGGGAGGACTTGCCTGGCAACTTCTGGGGAGGGTTGGAGCAACTTCGGGAGTTGGCCGGTCGCCAGCAACGCTCCGAGCTGTTGAGGGAGCGGCTCGCGGAGTATGACGGCAAGCAGCCAAGCGCCAGGGTTCCGAGCTAGCCAGCATTAATCTTGGCGCTAAGCTCCGCGACCTGCAGTTCGCCCTCCCGGGTTTGCCCGCCGATTTCCAGGAACCGGCGCATGGCGCTTTGCGCGCTGTCGGTGCGCAGCAGCCGTTGGAACAGGTAGGCTTCGTCGAGCAGGCCCTCGGCCAACGGCTGCTCGGCGGCGTTGACTGCCTCCTTGGCGAGGCGCACGGCTTCGATTGGGAAGGAGGCGATTCGCGCCGCCAGCTCCTCAACGAAGGGGCCGATGCCCTCGGCGGTGAAGATGCGGTTGAGATAGCCCCAGCGCTCGGCCGTTTCCGCATCGAGGTCGCTGCCGCCCAGGATGATCTCCAAGGCCCGTCCGCGACCCACTAGGCGGGGCAGGCGCTGGGTGCCGGTGCCGCCGGGCAGGATGCCGATGGGCACTTCCATCTGGTTGATGACGGTCTTGCCGCGCACGCCGTAGCGCAGGTCGCAACTGGCCGCCAGCTCGCTGCCGCCGCCGCCCACCCGGCCTTCGATTTGCGCGATGACCACCTTGTCCATGGTCCGAAAGCGCTCGCACATCTGGTGGAAGGGGTTGAGTTCCGAATCCCGTTCCGCGGCGCCCTCGACCGGGAAGCCGAGAATGGCCTCGACGTCGAAGTGGGCGATGAAGAAGTCGGGGTCAGCGCTCTTGAGCACCACGACGGACAAGGCCGGATCCGCCTTCAGTTCCGAGGACAGCTTCAGCAGCTCGACGTAGAGGGCTTGGTTCATCAGGTTGATGGGCGGGTTGTTGATGGTGACGGTGGCGATTCGCCCCGAAATCTCAACGGCCAGCCGATCGTAGGTGTACGCCATGGCAATTCTCCTGTGGTTGCGGCGGTTTGCTGCTACTGTAGCGGTATGGGGACGCATCGCATAGGTTGGCGCCGCACGGCAGTGTGCGCACTGGCCGCCGCCCTGACGGGGCAGGCTCCCTTCGCAGCGGCCGTCGAGGACTGCGCCGCCATCGAAGACGCCGCGGCGCAGGCGGCTTGCTTCGAGAGGCAGGCCAGCGCGGAGATCGTTCATTCGTCCATCGTTCTGCTCGACCGCCTTCCTGGCGGTGAACTGGTGTTTCGGCTGGCCAATGGCCAAGCTTGGGTGCAGCAGGCAGCGCGGTTCATTGCCGTGGAGGCGGGCGAGCGGGTCATCATCGCGCCGGCGCGCCTCGGCGGCGGCCACATCCTCGCCACCGAGCGCAGCGCCACCGCCCGCGTGCGGCGGTTAGAGCCCTCAGCCGGGGAGCGCGAGGGGCCCGCCCCTCGCACAAGAGAGCCTTCAGCCGGGGAGCGCGAGGGGTCCGGCCCTCGCATGAATGACCCCTAAAGCAGCCTAAATGAATGGCCTTTGAGCCGCCGCCGTAGTAACCTTAAGCATTGCGGGCTCACATGGAAGATCGGGAAGGTGGGCATTGGCTTAACCGTAACGGTGAGCCCGCAAGAGCCCTCAGCCGGGGAGCGCGAGGGGCTTGCCCCTCGCAAATGAAGGAGGCAGATAATGACTAAAGGGATCTCGGTGCAAGACCCCTACCTCAACGCTCTGCGCAGGGAGCGCGTTCCGGTGTCGGTTTACTTGGTCAACGGGATAAAGCTGCAGGGCAAAATTGAGTCGTTCGACCAATTTGTCGTTTTGCTGCGCAATTCCGTCAGCCAGATGGTTTACAAGCACGCCATATCCACCGTCGTGCCGTCCCGCAACATTCATCTGCCCCTCAGCGAGGATGCCGCCGACCAAGATCGGAACTAGTCCTCCTGATCGCGGATTGGGGTTGTCCCAAGAGAACTATGGAAGAGCTTCAGCTTGGGGAGCTTGAGGGGCCCGCCCCTCGTAACAAGAGCCTGTTCATTGACCGTCTGGCCGCCGGCCGACGGGTCGTCCTGCTGCATGTCGAGGCACTATCGCTCCCGATACTAGACATCGCTGAAACTGCGGAGTTGGCTGCTTCCGCCGGCCTGACCCTGGCGGGCCAGGTGACCGCGCGGCGTCGGCGGGAGCACCCCCGTTGGCTGGTCGGTTCCGGCAAGGTCGATGAGATTGGCCAGCTCATCCAGGCCCAGGGCGCCGACATGCTGGTGGTCAACAACGACCTCTCGGCGCGCCAGCAGCGCAACCTGGAGGAGGCGCTCGGCTGCCGGGTGATGGGCCGCTCGGAACTGATCATCCACATCTTCGCCCAGCGGGCCCGCACCTTTGAGGGGCAGTTGCAGGTGGAACTCGCGCAGCTTACCCACGCCCAAACCCAGTTGGTGGGCGGCTGGAGCCACTTGGAACGGCAGAGGGGGGGCATCGGCTTGCGCGGCGGCGCTGGTGAGACGCAGCTCGAGCTCGATCAACGAATGCTTGCAACGCGCATCAAGTCGGTGCAGTCCCGGCTGGCGGGGGTGCGCAAGCGCCGCGGCCAAGGCCAGCGGCAGCGGCGCCGATCGGGTGCGCAAACCGTCACCTTGGTCGGTTACACCAACGCCGGCAAATCGACCTTGTTCAACGCCCTGGCCACGGCTGGGGTGGCCGCCGAGGACAAGCTGTTCGCCACCTTGGATCCAACCCTGCGACGAATCGACGTTCCCGGCGCGGCGCAGGTGGTCCTGGCCGACACGGTCGGTTTCATCAGCCACCTGCCGCACACCCTGATCGACGCCTTCAAGGCCACTCTTGAGGAGGTCAGCCAAGCGGATTTACTGATTCATGTCATGGATGGCGCCGCCCCGCGTCTTGACCAACGCATCGCCGACGTGGAGGCGGTGCTGGAGGAGATCGGCGCCTCGGCATGCGCGCGCATCAATGTGCTCAACAAGTGCGATTTGCCCCAGGCTGAGCCGGCACCGCCCGATGCCCTGTCGGTGAGTGCCGCCACCGGTGAAGGGCTTGATGCGCTGCGTTCCCGCATCGGCTCGGCGCTGGGTGTTCAGGACCCCATCGAAGTTGATTTGCCGGCCTCTGCCGGCGGCGTTCGCGCTTGGCTCTACGCCGCTGACGCGGTGCTTGGCGAGAGCCACACCAGCGACGGCGGGATGCGCCTCAAGGTGCGCGGCGATGAGCGCCTGATGGCGCGTCTGCGCCGCGACCTCGCGGCCTGCGGTCGCCGGAAATTCGAAGTGACCTAATGCACTTGAGGCAGTACACTTGGGGTACTGAGGACTCATCCACAAACGAGGCGATGCCTCCGGCAGGTGGGTGGGAGGTCGGCGGGCGCAAAAGTTGACTCATTTGTTAACCTTGCCCCGCGATCAAGAAAAAATGAGTGGAGCACCGCATGGCGTGGAATGAACCAGGTGGCGGCGGCCGGGATCCTTGGGGCAACCAAGGTGACAAGGGGCCGCCGGACCTTGATGAAGCCTTCAGAAAGCTGAAGTCGCAATTGACCGGCATTTTCGGCGGCGGCCGAAGCGGCGGCGACGGCGGCAGCGGCAAGTTGAGCACCGGCCTGCTGGGCGCGGGCTTGGTGGCACTTGCCGCCATTTACGGGTTTTTCGGCCTGTACCAGATCGACCAAGGCGAGCGCGGCGTGGTGTTTCGCTTCGGTGCCGTGCAGCAGAACATCGTCATGCCCGGCCTGCATTGGAACCCGCCGCTGATCGACCGGGTGCGTAAGGTCAATGTCACCCAAGTGCGCTCCAAGAGCCACCAGGCGCTGATGCTGACCGAGGATGAGAACATCGTCGATGTCAGCATGACCGTGCAGTACGTGGTCGATGACCCCATCGCCTTCCTGGTCAAGGTGCGCAACCCGGAAGTGAGCCTGGACCACGCCACGGAGAGTGCCCTGCGCCACGTGGCGGGCGGCTCGATCATGGACCAGGTGATCACCGATGGCCGTGCCGCCATTGCCGTCGAGGTGCAGGAACGCCTGCAGTCCTACCTCAACCGCTACGAGACCGGCATCCTGGTCAGCAAGGTGAACATCGACGAGAGCGCCCCGCCGTCCCAGGTTCGCGACGCATTCAACGACGTGCAGAAGGCCAAGGAGGACGAGCAGCGGGTCATCAACGAGGCCAACGCCTACGCCGAGAGCATCATTCCCACGGCGCGCGGCGAGGCGCAGAAGCTCATCGAGCAGGCCAATGCCTACCGGGACCAGGTGGTGGCTCGCTCGGAAGGCGAGGCGCAGCGCTTCGAGAAGCTGTTGGCCGAGTACTCCTTGGCCAAGGAAGTCACAAGAGACCGGCTCTACTTGGACTCCATCGAATCCGTGCTTTCGACCAGTTCGAAAATCATGGTCGATGTGGAGGGCGGCAACAACCTGATGTACCTGCCGCTTGACCGCTTCGTGCAGTCCGGCGCCGGGGCAGGCGGCGCGGTCACCCAGGACACCGTGCGCAACTTGGCCGATGCGGTGATCCGCGAAATCAACAGCCGGGTCGCCGACGGCCGCGGCCGCGACGCCCGCTGAGGAGACTGCTGATGAACCTTCGCAACCTGATCCTAGTCGTCATCACCCTGGTGGCCTTGCTGCTGCTCGGGCAAAGCCTTTACATCGTTGAGCAGACCGAGCGGGCGGTGCTGTTGCGCTTCGGCGCGGTCGCCAATGCCGACGTGCCGCCGGGCCTGCACTTCAAGCTGCCGATCGCCGAGGAGGTCAAGAAGTTCGATGCCCGGGTGCTGACCTTGGACTCCAGGCCGGAAACCTACTACACCTTGGAGAAGAAGCCCTTGATCGTCGATTCCTTTGCCAAGTGGCGGATCGTCGATGTGCCGAACTATTACACGGCCAGTTCCGGCGACGAGAACCGCGCCAATCGAGTGCTGCAGGAGCGGGTCAACGAGGGGCTGCGCAACGCCATCAGCCGCCGCGACATGCATGAGGTCATTTCCGGTGAGCGGGACCAGCTTATGCAGGAGCTCACCGCCGACCTCAACCGGGTGATGAAGGAGGCCGTGGGCATTGAGGTCATCGATGTGCGGGTTAAGCGCATCGACCTGCCGACCGAGGTCTCCACCTCGGTCTATGACCGCATGAATTCCGAACGGGAGATCGAGGCGCGGCAGTATCGGGCGCAAGGCCAGGAGCTTGCCCTTGGCATTCGTGCCGATGCGGAACGGCAGACCGTCGTCATCGAAGCCGAGGCCTACCGGGAGGCGGAGCAGATTCGCGGCGACGGAGACGCCCGTTCGGCGGCGATCTACGCGGATGCCTTCAACAAGGATCCGGAATTCTACGAGTTCACCCGCAGCCTCAACGCCTACGCCAAGGTGTTTGGCGACAAGAGCGACATGCTGGTGCTCGACCCCAACAGCGAATTCTTCAAGTACCTCAAGAGCGACGAAGGCTGACCGGCGCGGCAGTTCGCTGGGCAGATCGCCAACACAGAGCCGAAACTGCGCTATGGGACGCAACGTCGTCGTCATCGGCACCCAATGGGGCGATGAGGGCAAGGGCAAGATCGTCGATTTGCTGACCGATCAAGCCGACGCCGTCGTGCGCTGCCAAGGGGGGCACAACGCTGGCCATACGCTGGTCATCGACAACCAGAAGACGGTGCTGCACCTGATTCCGTCGGGCATTCTGCACCCCGACGCGCTGTGCGTCATCGGCAACGGCGTGGTTCTGGACCCCGTGGCGCTGCTCGACGAAATCGGCCACCTCGAGGCGCACGGCGTGTCGGTGCGCCAACGGCTGCGCCTCAGCCCGGCCTGTCAGTTGATCCTGCCGCACCACGTCCGGCTCGACCATGCCCGGGAGGCTGCCCGCGGGGTGGGGAAGATCGGCACCACCGGGCGCGGCATCGGCCCGGCCTACGAAGACAAGGCGGCGCGCCGGGGCTTAAGGATCGGCGACTTGTTCTACTGGACGGAGTTTGCGGACAAGCTGCGCGAGGTCATGGCCTACCACAACTTCGTTCTGGAGAACTACTATCAAGCGCCTGCTGAAGACTACCAGCGCACCTTGGACCAGTGCGCCGAAGTCAGCGGCCAGATTCGCCCGTTGGTCGCCGATACGGTGTCCCTCATCCATCAACTGCGCGAGCAGGGCAAGAACCTGCTCTTCGAGGGGGCTCAGGGCGCGCTGCTTGACGTGGATCTCGGCACCTATCCCTTCGTCACCTCATCCAACACCACGGCGGCCGGCGCCGCGGCCGGCAGCGGGTTCGGCCCCGCTTGGCTCGACTATGTGCTTGGCATCACCAAGGCCTATGCCACCCGGGTGGGTTCCGGGCCATTCCCCACTGAACTCGACGACGAAGTGGGCAAGGGCTTGGCGGAGCGGGGTGCGGAGTTTGGCTCGACCACCGGCCGCCCGCGCCGCTGCGGCTGGTTCGATGCCGCAGCCCTCCGGCAGGCGGTGCGCATCAACAGCATTTCCGGGCTGTGCCTGACCAAGCTCGACGTGCTCGACGGCTTGCCGACCATCAACATCTGCACCGCGTACGACGCGCCGGTTGGCGATCGCGGCGCGGCGCGCTTCGGCAGCGAGTACTATTCCGATCTCAAGCCCCAATTCGAGCAGTTGCCCGGCTGGCGGGAATCCACGTTTGGCGCCCGCCGGTTGGAGGACCTGCCAGCCAATGCGCGGCGCTACATCGAGCGCATCGAAGAAGCGGTCGGCGCTCCGATCAGCATCATCTCCACCGGCCCGGACCGTTCCCAGACCATCGTGCTAGACGATCCTTTCACGTCATGATGGACGCTCGGCTGCTGGAAATCCTCGTCTGCCCGGTCAGCAAGGCCGCGCTGACCTATCGCCGGGACCGCGACGAACTCTGGTGCCGCGCCAGCCGGCTGGCCTACCCGGTCCGGGACGGCATCCCGTTTCTGGTGGAAGAGGAAGCGCGCCCGCTGACGCCGGAGGAGCTGGAGGCGCTCTCAGGGTAGCTGCCCGGTTCGATTCAGGTCAGGCTTCATCCACGTGAATCGAACCGGGCAGCCACCCGCTTTCCGGGTAGTGGCCCAGTCAAGTACAATGACCGGCTAGGACGCTGACAGGAACTGATTGAATGACCAAGCCGGAGCTGGTCGCCAGCAACGACATGCCGGACATCGCCAGCCGCGAACTGCGTCAGCCGCAGGTGGCGCTCGATTGGGTGGGCATGAGCGAGATTCACCAGCCGTTGCTGGTGAACGATGGCGGCGCAACCCGGCAGGTCCACACCAAGGTGCAGGTTTACGTGGACTTGGCGGACACCAAGGCCAAGGGCATCCACATGTCGCGCCTCTACCTCATTCTGGACGAGCACGCGGACACCCGGCCGCTGACCGCAGCGGGGCTGAAGCTGCTGCTTGCCTCGGTGCTGGAGTCGCATCGGGGACTGTCCACCCGGGCCTTCGTGCAGTTCGAGTTCGACTACTATCTGCGCCGCAACGCGCTGGTCAGCGACCACTCCGGCTGGAACAACTACCCGGTGACCATCAAGGGCACCCTCATTGACCGGGAGATTCACCTGGAGCTCGGCATCGGCGTCTATTACTCGTCCACCTGTCCGTGCTCTGCGGCGCTGGCCCGGCAACTGATCCAAAACCAGTTCGAGTCGGACTTTGGCCCCCGTGGCTCCGTCAAGGCCAGCGAAGTCAAGGCCTGGCTTGGCACCGAGAAAGGCATCGTGGCCACGCCGCACAGCCAGCGCAGCATCGCTCGGCTCTTGGTCAAGCTGCGCGACGGCTTGGTGGATTTTCCGATCACCGACCTGATCGACGATGTGGAGGCCACCCTCAAGACGCCGGTGCAAACCGCCGTCAAGCGCGAGGATGAGCAGGAGTTCGCCCGGCTGAACGGCCAGAACCTGATGTTCATCGAGGACTCCGGCCGCAAGCTCAAGGCCCTGCTGCAGGAGGATGGCCGGCTCAGCGATTTCTGGGTGCGCATAGAGCACCACGAAAGCCTGCACGCCCACGACGCCGTCGGCGTGTTCACGAAGGGCGTTGAAGACGGCTACTTGCCCATTCCTTGACGCCGTCGAGTTCAGCCCATGCGACTTTCATCGGACGATCCATGCTGAGCGGCAGCATCGTCGCGCTGGTGACGCCGATGACCGCCTCCGGGGCGCTAGATTGGGAGGCCCTTGAGCGGCTGGTTGCCTGGCATCTCGAAAGCGGCACCCACGGCATTGTGCCCATGGGCACGACCGGTGAATCCGCCACCTTGACGACGGCTGAGCACCTCGAGGTCATTCGCCGCGTAATCGCGCTGGTCGATGGCCGGGTGCCGGTGATTGCCGGCACCGGCAGCAATTCGACCGAGGAGGCCATCCACCAAACGCAGGAGGCGGAGCGCGAGGGCGCCGACGCCTGCCTGGTCGTCACGCCCTACTACAACAAGCCCACCCAGGAAGGCCTGTACCATCACTACAAGGCCATCGCCGACGCCAGCGGCGTGCCCTTGGTGCTGTACAACGTGCCGCCGCGCACCGCCTGTGACATGCAGCCCGCGACAGTGGCCCGCTTGGCGGCAATCGACAACATCGTCGGCATCAAGGAGGCGTCGGGGGACGCCAGCCGCATCGGGGAGTTGCGCCGCCGGTGCGGTGACGACTTCATCCTGCTGTCCGGCGAGGACGCGCAGACCTTGGAAATGCTGCACCTCGGCGCGGTTGGCGCCATATCGGTCACCGCCAACGTGCTGCCGCAGCAGATGGCGGCGTTCTGCAGCGCTTGGTTGGCGGGCGAGCGCGAGCGGGCCGAAGCCTTGGATGCCGAACTGCAGCCCGTGCACGGCGCCCTGTTCGTGGAAACCAGCCCGTCGCCGGTCAAGTGGGCGCTGCATGCCTTGGGCCGGATCGACTCGGGCATTCGCCTGCCGTTGCTGCCGCTGTCGGAAGGCCGGCGCGCTGAAGTCATGGCCGCCGTAAATGCGGTTCAGGGCTAACGAGGCGATGCCTCAGATCGACGAGTGGGCGGTCGCCGGGCGCAAAAGGAGCCCTCAGCTTGGGGAGCGCGAGGGGTCCGCCCCTCGCAAAAGGTGATTCATGTGACAACCTCATCCCGCGATCAAGAAGACCAGTTCGTGACCAAAACCATCGTCGTCGTTGCCCTGGCGCTTCTCGCCGGCGGTTGCGGCTGGTTTTCCGACGACCGGGGCTTCTTCGTCAATCGGTCCGATGACTACATCGATGCCCGGGCGGCGCCTCGGCTCGTCATTCCGGAAGACTTGGGCGAGACCCTCGAAGATCCATTCCCCATTCCGCCGGTGCCCGCCCAGGAAAACGCCCGTTTCTATCCGGGCCGCGCCCCCCTGCCGGACGCCATCTACGCCAACGACAACCGCGACGCGATCCGCATTCAGCGGCTTGGCGAGCGTATTTGGCTGGTGGTGCCGGAGGCACCCACCACCGTGTGGCCGAAAATCAAGCAGTTCCTGGCGGAAAACGGCGTCGGCGTGGTCTCGGAGCAGCCTGGACGGGGACGCATCACCACCGAATGGCTCAGCATTGCGGACGAGTCCTATCGGGATGTGGTCCGCAACCTGCTCCAAGACGTGAAATCGACGGCCCCTGAAGGCGAACGCGACCGCCTGCTGCTGCGGGTCGAACAGGGCTTGAGGGAGTTGACCTCGGAAGTCCACTTGCGCCACCAGGCGGAGGCGGGAGTAGGATCCAAGCATGAAGTGCCTGCCGAATTGGATCAACTGACCTCCGGCCTGGTTGAGGTTGAGCGGCGCCTGCTCAACGAGCTCGGCGCCTACATCGCCGCCCGGGTGGCCGAGCAGACCGTTTCCATGGTGGCCCAGGAAATCGCCGGCCAGGTCAAGTCGGAGCTGGCCAGGGACGAAGCGGGCCAGCCCATACTGAGGCTGTTCCTGGATGAGGAGCGGGCTTGGGCGACGCTCGGCCAGGCGCTCGACAACGCCGGCATCGAAGTCCTCGAAACCGATCGCCAATCAAGGGTCCACCACGTCCGCATTCCGGACGAGGTGCTGCTCGGCGAAGAGAAGCGGGGGTTTTTCCGGCGCCTTTTTTCCTCGCGCGGCGGCGGCAACGTGCCGGAGGTGCTGCTGCGCCTGAACCAAGAGGAAGACGGCCACTACGCGCTGAGCGTATGGGACCGAGCTGGCCGATCGGTGCCGGTGGAGTTCGCCCAGCAGGTGTTGGTCCTGGTTCGCGAGTTTTCCGCCTGAGGAACGGTAGAGCAGTGGAGCACGCATTCAACGTCACGCCAGACTCCTTTCAGCCCGATGTGGTGGAACGCTCCGCCACGGTGCCGGTGGTGCTGCTGTTCTGGGCGGCGCAATCCGCGCCGGCCGCCGACGCCAAGCGTCAACTGGAGGCATTGGTGGGCCAATATGGCGGCAAGGTGCTGCTCGGCTTGGTCGATGTGGCCGCCGATCCAACCTTGGCCCAGCATTTGCGTGTGCAGGCGCTGCCCAGCCTGCGGGTCATCGACAAGGGGCAGATCGTGCATCAGCTCGAAGGGCCGCAGCCGGAACCGGCGCTGCGGTCCCTGTTCGATCAGCTCACGATGTCGGCGGCGGATGTGATCAAGGGCCAGCTTGGCCAGTACCTGGAGCAGAAGGACTTCAAGAGCGCCTTGGGGTTTCTTCAGCAGGCCATTGCCGAAGAGCCCAACAACGCCTCTTTCCGCATCGAATTGGCCGATGTGTTGGTCCGCCAGGGTGATCTGGACGAGGCCCGCAAGGCATTGCAGACCGTGCCGGCGGAGGCGCCCGAGCGGGACCGGCCGGAAACCCGCTTGGCCTTGGCGGACGAGGCTGCCAGCCTGCCGTCGAGCCAGCAGCTATTGAGCAAACTGGCCGATCAGCCGGACGACGTCGAGGCGCTCCACCAACTGGCGGTCGTGGAAGCCGCCGCCGAGAATTTCGAGGCGGCCTTGGAAAGCGCCCTCAAGGTGCTGCAAACCGACCGCGCCTACGGCGACGACATCGGGCGCCTCACCATGATCCGCATCTTCACGGTGCTCGGCAAAGGCAACGAACTGGCCAACGCCTACCGGCGGCGGATGTTCAACTTCATGCACTGATCAGCCACGCCAGAGGATGAGGAGTGCGGCCATCGAGACACTGACGGAAAAACTCGCCGGCTACCGCGAGCGGGGCGCGCACCGGGTCAAGATTGGCCTGACCGACATCGATGGCGTCATTCGGGGCAAGACCGTCAGCCTCGACAAGTTCGAGTCCCTAATGGAGAAGGGCGGCGGCTTCTGCGACTGCGTCTTCGGTTGGGATGTTGACGACCAACTCTATGACGAGGGCGACTACACGGGCTGGCATACGGGTTTCCCCGACGCAGCCTACCGCTTGGTGGTGGACTCCGAGCGTTGGTTGGCCGACGAAGGCTGCCCCTACTTCATCGGCGAGTTCGTGGGCGCCGAAGGCGAGCCCCACCCGCTGTGTCCGCGCACCCGGCTCCAGCGGATGCTTGATCGATTGGCGGAAAAAGGCCTGACGCTGGTGTCAGGCTTTGAGTACGAATTCTTTGTCTTCGAGGAAACGCCGCACAGCATTCGGGAGAAGGGCTACCGGAACCTCAAGCCGCTGACGCCGGGCAACTTCGGCTACTCGATGCTGCGGGCGTCAGCGCGCGCGGAGCTGTTCTCCGAATTCATGGACACCTGCCGGGAATTGCGGCTGGACCTTGAGGGGCTGCATTGCGAGACCGGCCCCGGCGTTTGGGAGGCCGCCTTGGTGCCAGCGCCAGGCGTGGAGGCCGCCGACCGGGCCAACCTCTTCAAGACTTTCGCCAAGGCGTTCTTCAACAAGCACGGCCTCATGGCCACCTTCATGGCCAAGTGGTCGATGGACTATCCCGGCCAGAGCG
>JAPPIX010000199.1:12572-17368 GCA_028820495.1 Gammaproteobacteria bacterium | reverse complement strand
GGCCTCATGGCCACCTTCATGGCCAAGTGGTCGATGGACTATCCCGGCCAGAGCGGTCACTTCCACTTCAGCTTGGTCGATGACCAAGGCGCCAACCGGTTCCGCGACGCGGATGCCGAACACGGCATGTCGGCCCTGCAGCGGGCGGCGGTGGCGGGCTTGGAGAGCTATCTGGGTGACTATTTGGCGCTGCTTGCGCCGACCGTCAACAGCTACGCCCGGCTGGTCAAGGGCGCTTGGGCGCCCACCGCAGCCACCTGGGGCGTGGAGAACCGCACGGCGGCCATTCGCGTGATCGGTGGCGGTGGGTCAAGCCAACGCATCGAGTGCCGCGTGTGCGGCGCGGACGCCAATCCCTACCTGGCTGCGGCCGGTACGTTGGCGGCCATGTGGCAGGGGATGGAAGACGACCTCAGGCCCAGCCCGCCCGTGGCCGGCAATGCCTACGAAGCGGAGGATAGCCTGCCGCCGGAACGGCGCTTCCCCGGCCAGCTTCGGGCGGCGGCGGACCGCTTGGACCGATCCAGCCACGCCCGCCACCTGCTCGGCGACGCCTTCGTCGATCACTTTGCCATGACCCGTCGCTGGGAGTGCCGCGAATACGAACGCCACGTCAACGACTGGCAACTGGAACGCTACTTTGAAATCATCTGATCGCCGTTAACTGCCCGCAAGCTCCCATGCGCATTGGCATTCTGCAGACCGACGCCGTGCTGCCCCGCTTTCAGCCGGACCATGGCGATTATCCGAGCATGTTCATGGCGTTGTTCGACGCCGCTGGCGAGGACTTGGCCCTGGCGTACCAGGTGATTGACGCCCAGGCCAGCGCCTACCCGGTGCCGAACCACTGCGACTGCTACGTCATCACCGGCAGCCGCCACAGCGTCTATGATGACCCGCCGTGGATCGCCGAACTGGCTACCTTCGTGGAGTCCGCCCTGGATGCCGGGAAGCCGGTCGTCGGCATCTGCTTCGGCCACCAACTGATGGCCCACTTCTTCGGCGGACGGGCCGCCAAGGCGTCGGGCTGGGCGGTGGGCGTCCATGCCAGCGAACTGCTGGTGAATGAACCTTGGCTTTCCCCCCCAGCGGATGAGTTCAACTTGCTGTCCAGCCATCAGGACCAAGTGACCGACCTGCCGCCCGGCGCCCGGCTGATCGCCACCAACAGCTTCTGCCCCCTGGCCGGGTTCACTTGGGGCGACCAGGTGCTGACCTTCCAAGGCCACCCGGAATTTCGCAAGGCCTACTCCAGGGACCTAATGAACATGCGCCGCGACCTGATTGGCGAGGACGTTTGGCGGGCCGGCATGGCCTCCCTGGAGGCGGAGACCCACGAGCGCTTGGTGGGGCGGTGGATTCTCAACTTCTGCGCGTCGAAAGCCTGATTGGCGATGGACCGGCCACCGCGCCTTTTTGACCGTTACCAGAGCCGGGCGGCCAAACTCGCTCGTTCGCCGGAGCAGTTGCGCAGCCTACTCGCCGCTGCGGCCACCAAGGCGGACCGGGCCGGGCGGTTCTCGGCCAAGTTTGCCGCCGTGCGCTCCGAACTCTACGCTTTCATCAGTTTGCTCCGCGCTTGGACGAGCGGTGACTACCGGGTGAACTCCACGAAGGCCATGGTCACTGTGGCGGCGGCGGTGCTCTACTTCTTGACGCCCTTGGACCTGTTGCCGGACTTCATCCTCGGCTTGGGCCTAATCGACGACGTGGCCGTCATTAGCTATGTCTTTGGCGCCGTTCGGGAGGAAATCGCCGCCTTCGAGCGCTGGCGCGGGCAGCAAGGGGATGCCCATGAAGCGTCACCCGACGGCGACGGCGCGTCCCCTGACGGCGATGCGGTGGGGGTGCCGCCAGAGCTCGAAGAATCTGACTACTAGCATGACGCATCGGCCGGTTTCGACACCGTTAGCGGATTTTCGGAAATGGGCGTTCATCGTCCTTGTGGTCCTTGCCAACGCGGGCTGCGGCGTCGGTTTCTTCTACAACAACCTCGACCGCTTGGTTCGCTGGGAACTCGACAGCGTCCTGGCGATGACCCCGGATCAGGAAGCCTTCTTCGAGGCCGAGTTCGCTGACCTCTGGCGCTGGCACCGGACCCACGAACTGCCGCGCTACGCCAACGATCTGGGCCGCTGGGCCGAGCGATTCGGGGGTGCCGTAACGCCCGCGGACATCGACGAGTTGTTCGTCACCTTGGAGGGCTGGTGGCTGCGCTTGGAGGCGAAGGGCACGCCGTTCGCGGCCGAGTTTCTCCGCAGTCTCGACGACGAGCAGGTGAGTTCATTGGCGCAGGCGCTCGAGGAATCCAATGCCGATTGGGAGAAGCAGGAGAAGGGCAAACCCGTCGGTGCGGTTCGCAAAGCCTGGCGCAAGGACTTCGAATCCATCCTCAAGCGCTTCACCGGACCGCTGACCCAGGAGCAGCGGGCGCTTATCGCCGATGCTGCCGAACGCTACCAGCCGGAGAGGCAGCTTTGGGCGGACTACCGCCGCCGTTGGCAGCGCGACCTGTTCATCCTGCTCGAGCGCCGTCACGAAGCCGAGCACTTCACCGCCGGCTTTGAGCGCTTGGTGAAAGACCAGAAGACCTACTACGGCGAGAGGTTCGCCGAAGTCGAGGCGGCCAACGAGGCGCTGGTGAAGACGGCGGTGGCGGAAGTGCTTAGTGATGCGTCGCCAAAACAGCGGGATCGGCTGCGCGACACCTTGAATGACCGTGCGGAGCAACTCAGGGCGCTCGCGGCCAATGCCGAAGATATGGAGAGCGCCTCGGAGTGAGGGTTGTCCTGAGCGAAGCGGGCGCGCGCCCTCGCCCGGCGTTCGGCCGGTCGATATACTGCGGCCAAATCGAAACAGGGGAATGCCATGGCCAGCCAGGAAATGCGCGCCGCCATCGAGGCCATGCGCGCTCAAGGATCCTTTGTGGATGCCAATGCGGACCTGGCCACCATGCGGCAGGGCATGGAGGAGGCGTTTGGGCTCACGCCAGTTCCCGAGGACGTGACCCACTCCGACTTTGACGCCGGTGGCGTCACCGCCCGCCATGTGAGTGCGCCGGGCGTGCGCAACGACCGGGGGGTGCTCTACTTCCACGGGGGCGGCTACGTCATGGGCTCGCTCGACACCCATACCGAGTTGATGGGCCGCATCGCCCGCGCCTGCCGGGCGCCGGTGCTGGGCATCGACTACCGACTCGCCCCGGAACACCCCTATCCGGCCGCAGTGGAGGATGCGGTGGCCAGCTACGATCGGCTGCAGGCCAATGGCATTGAGCCCAAGCAAATCGTGATCGCTGGCGACTCAGCGGGCGGCGGCCTCACGCTGGCCTGCCTGTTGGCCTTGAAGGCCCAAGGCAAGCCGCAGCCGGCCGGGGCGGTGCTGCTTTCGCCGTGGACGGACCTCACCGGCAGCGGCGCAAGCGTCAAGACCCGGGCCGAAGCGGACCCGATGGTCTCACCCGAAGTGCTCGAGCCCATGGCGGCCCTCTATCGCGGCGACGTGGATGCGTCCGAGCCGAGCCTCTCGCCACTCTTCGGCAGCCTAGAAGGCTTGGCGCCGCTGCTCGTGCAGGTGGGTGATGCGGAAGTGCTGCTCGACGACTCCACCCGCTTGGCCGAACGGGCCGAAGCGGCCGGCGTGGACATCGAGTTGCAGGTGTTTGACGGTGCCTTCCACGTCTTCCAGTCCATGCCCGATCTGCCGGAGTCCGCGGAGGCGCTGGCCAGCATCGGCGCCTTCTTCGATCGAGTGACGGGGTCCTAGTCGAGCGAAAACGAAGCGTCACGCCCGGTTCCGGCGTGATTCCCCCGGAGCGAGTTTCGCCCTCGATTGAATCCTGATGGTGACGTGAATCAACCAGAGCCGTCCAATCAACCGCGATCGGTTTGCGGACGTTGGGTGATGCGCCTTCAACTGTGGCACACTGGCCGCTCCATGGCACTTGGAGGAGTGGCGCACCGTGAACAAACCGACTGATCGAACCGTTTTTCAGAATGCCTGGGTGGTGGACGATGTGGAGGCGGCCTGCATGAAGTGGGTCAATGAAATGGGCGTTGGCCCCTTCTTCATCACCGAGTACACCGACCAGTTCAGCGACATGACCTACCGTGGCGAACCGGCCGAGCTGTCGATGTTCGTCGCCATCGCCCAAGCCGGGCCGGTGCAGATCGAGCTGATTCAGCCGACGGTGGAGCGCTGCGCCTACCGGGACAGCGTGCCGGCGGGCACCCTGGGCTTTCACCACATGTGCGTGTGGACCCACGACATCAAGGCCGACACCGCCTACTTCGCGGGCCTCGGCTACGAAGCGGCCAATCTTGGTCGGGCCGGCGACATCGAATTCGCCTACTACGACACCCGGCCGCTGATGGGCTGCATGCTCGAAGTGGTCACCCAAAGCCCGGGCATCGTCGAGCGGTTCGCCGCCATCGCCGCCGTCGCCGAGGGCTGGGACGGCAAGGACCCCATTAGAAGTTAGGTCCCGTTTCCGTAAAATAGGCGCCCCCCGCACCCCGGAGCCCTTCGCCATGGAACAAGACCAGGACGCCCAACTGCGCGACGATGGGCGCTGCGAGTCCGCCTTGCAGGCCATCAAGGACGTGCTGTGGCGATTCGAGGAGATGGGCGAGGGCACCTACAGCCTCTACGATCTGCTCGGCTACCTGTTCGAGGACTTGGTGGAAGGCGGCTGCTGCGCGGCCTGCATCCACCAGACCCTAGTGGCTGTCTGCAAGGAGCAAGGCGCCGATTTGGAGGTGCATCGGCAGGATGGCGAAGTCGTCTATCACTGAGCG
>JAPPIX010000199.1:0-12472 GCA_028820495.1 Gammaproteobacteria bacterium | reverse complement strand
CCGGTCGCTGGCACCCTCTGCGAATTGCTGCTCGGCGCCGCCGAACGTTTTCCCGATCAGGATGCCCTGGTTTTTCCCGACTCTGCGCTGACCTATGCCGAGCTCAGGGAGCGGGCCTTCGAGCGGGCGCGCAGCCTCGTGGCCTTGGGCGTTGAGCCAGGCGATCACGTTGGCATCCTCATGCCCAACTGCCCGGAGTACATCGAGTTGCTGTTTGGCGCGGTCTTGGCGGGTGCTGTAGCCGTGGTGGTCAACGCCCGCTACAAGGCGGCTGAGCTGGCCTACGTGGTGGAGAATGCGGATCTCGCGGGGCTCATCACCTCGGACCTTGCATCCGAGTACGTGGATTTGGCGGGGCTGCTCGGAGAGGCGTTTCCGGAACTCGCTGCTGCGGACAATCCCCGCGCACTGTCCATCGATCGGGTGCCGAGGCTGCGGTTCGTCACCTCGATAAGCGCTGATACGCCGCCCGGCTTCGTTCCTTGGAGCGCGTTCCATGCCGCTGCCGACGAGACCCCGAAGCCTTCGGTGAGCGCTAGGATCGAGCAGGTGACCGGCGCCGAAGCCGCGATCATGATGTACACCTCCGGCACCACGGCCGATCCCAAGGGCTGCCCACTGGGTCACGCTGCCTTGGCGCACAACGGCGCGGCCATGAATCGGCAGCGCTATTTTCTCGGCCCTGAGGACCGTCTATGGACGCCGCTGCCCATGTTCCACATGGCCTCCATTCTGCCGCTGCTGTGCTGTTTCGACGCGGGCGCCGCGCTGCTCTCCATGAATCGGGTCGAGGCCGGGGCCGCCCTCGAAATGATGGAGCGCGAGCGCGCCACCGTCGCCTTTCCGGCGTTCCCCACCATCACCAATGCGCTGATCACCCATCCGCGCTTTCCGAGCACCGACCTAAGCCGCCTGCGCCGCCTCAACAACGTGGCGCCGCTGGAGATGCTGCGCCGCTTTCAGGATGCCTTCCCGCAGGCGGTGCAGACCGGCGCCTACGGCCTCACGGAGACTTGCGGTGTGATCTCCTACAACCATCCGGATGAGGACTTGGAATCCCGGCTGACCACCTGCGGCGCGCCCTTTGAAGGGGTCGAGGTGCGCATCGCAGATCCGGACAGCGGAGCGGAACTGCCGACCGGCGAGCGCGGCGAAATCTGGGTGCGGGGGTTCACCGTGTTCGAGGGCTACTACAAGGCCCCGGAGAAGAACGCGGAGAGCTTCGTGGACCGCTGGTTCCGCACCGGCGACATTGGCTCCCTAGACCAGGTCAACCGCATCCGCTACCACGGCCGCATCAAGGACATGCTCAAGGTCGGCGGCGAGAACGTGGCGGCGCTGGAGATCGAGTCCTTCTTGGCCACCCACCCGGCGGTGAAGCTGGCCATGGTGATCGGCGTGCCCGATGAACGGCTGCTCGAAGTTGCCGCCGCCTACATTGAACTCAACCCCGGCGCCGAGGCCACGGAGGCCGAGATCATCGACTTCTGCCGCGGCCGCATCGCCAGCTTCAAGGTGCCTCGGCACGTGCGCTTCGTCACCGAGTGGCCAATGTCCTCGACCAAGATTCAAAAGTTCAAGCTGCAGGAGTGGTTCAATGCCGAGCGCGGGTCTTGAGCGGGTCAGTTTCTGGTTTGACAGCCTTGATGCGGTGCCGGAACCGGAGGCAGCAGCGGAGTTGCCGGCCCAAGTCGATGTGGCCATCGTCGGCGGTGGCTTCACCGGCCTTTGGACCGCCTACTACCTGAAATGCCTAGAGCCGTCCCTCGACATTGCCGTGCTGGAGGCGGTCACCTTGGGCTTTGGCGCGAGCGGGCGCAACGGCGGCTGGTGCATGGGGATGGCCGCGGGGGTGGACGACCTGCTTGAGGATCCGGTCGAGCGGGATGCCGGGGTGCGCCTCACGCGGTCCATGATGAAGACGGTCGATGAGGTGGCCCGCGTCTGCCAGGCGGAGAACATCGACTGCCACTACGCCAAGGGCGGCACCCTGAGCGTCGCCTACGCGCCCTTTGCGGCGCCGCGCCTGCAGCGCCAGGTAGAGGGCTTCGCCGCCTGCGGACTGGACGACTACTGCGAGTGGCTGCCCGCCGAGGAGTCCCGGCGCCGCATCAACTGCGCGCGCAACCACGGCGCCATGTACACGCCCCATTGCGCCGCCATCCACCCGGCCCGCTTGGTGCGCGGCTTGGGGGAGGCGGTGCGCCGCCGGGGGGTGCGGGTTTTCGAATCCACGCCGGTGGTTGACGTTGGGGGCAAGCGGGTGACCACGGCCCGTCGAACGCTCGCCGCCGATGCGGTGATTCGGGCCACCGAGGGCTACACGGACTCCCTAGCCAGCCACAAGCGCCGCCTGCTGCCGCTCTATTCCCTGATGATCGCCACCGAACCCTTGTCGCAGGCGGTGTGGGACGAAATCGGCCTCAAGCAGCGCGAGACCTTCGACGACCATCGCCGCATCACCATCTACGGTCAGCGCACCGCCGATGGCCGGTTGGCCTTCGGGGGCCGCGAGGGCTATCTGTTCGGCTCCAAGCGCAAGTCCTTCGTCACCGCGGACGAGACCCGATTCGATAGCTTGGAGGCCAGCCTGAGACAGATGTTCCCGGTGCTCGAAGGCCACGCCATCACCCACCGTTGGGGCGGCCTGATGGGCGTGCCGACCTCTTGGCGGCCCAGTGTTGCCTTCGACCGCGCCGCTGGCTTCGGCACTGCCGGCGGCTATGTGGGCGAAGGCGTGGGGGCCTCCAACCTGGCCGGCCGCATCATGGCCGACCTAATGCTTGGCCGGGACAGCGACATCACCCATCTGCCTTGGGTGGATGATGCCAGCGAGCGCTGGCCTTATGAGCCGTTGCGCTGGCTGGGCGCCAGCGCGATGGCCTTCCTCGGCAACCAAGCCGACCGGGTGGAGCTGACCCAAGGCCGGCGGTCGAAGTTCTGGGGGAGCTTGTTCGCCGGGTTGACCCGCCACATCCTGTGACGCCGACGGGCACGCCAGCGCCCGAGGTCGATATCGACCTCGGGCTGGTCAAGGCCCTCATTGAAAACCAGTTTCCCCAGTACGCCGGGCGACGCCTTCGACCCATAGGCTCCGGTTGGGACAACCTCATGGTCCGCTTGGGCGATGACCTGCTAATTCGCCTGCCCCGCCGAACTGTCGCAGCCGAGCTATCGACGCCTGAGCACCAGTGGCTGCCGAAGCTCGCGCCCCGCCTGCCGATGGCGGTCCCGGCGCCGATTCATGTTGGCCGTCCGCACGGGCGCTACCCTTGGCCTTGGAGCATCGTGCCTTGGCTGCCGGGCAGGACAGCCGACCAGGAAGCGCCGCTGCCGACACAGGCAGTGCGGCTCGCCGAGTTTCTCGCCGCCCTGCACCAACCGGCGCCAGCCGATGCGCCCACCAACCCGGTGCGCGGCGTGCCCTTGGCTAGCCGTGCCGATGCCGTGGACGAACGCATCGAGCGGCTTCGGCAGAAGACCGACCTGATATCGCCTAGGCTTTTGGCGATTTGGTGCGCCGCATTGAACGCATCCCCCGGCGCCACGCGGCAGTGGCTGCACGGCGACCTGCATCCGCTGAACATCATCGTCCAGCAGGGCCGAATCACCGGCATCATCGACTGGGGCGACCTCACCGGCGGCGACCCTGCTACGGATTTGGCGGCGCTTTGGATGCTGTTCGACGCTTCCGCCCGAGACTCGGCGTTGGCTGCCTACGGCGGCATCGACCCGGAACTCGAAGCCCGTGCCAAGGGCTGGACCATGCTGTTCGGCACGGTGCTCCTCGACACCGGGTTGCAGGACCACCCACGCCACGCCGCCGTCGGCGCCCAAACCCTTCGCCGACTGGCGCAGAGCCCCTAGGGGTGCCGCTTTGGCGCAGACGACTGGTAGTTAACCGCCAACCTCGAGCTCAACCAAGTGCTGCATGCGTAGCGGCGTCTTGGGCGCCACCAGCGCGTTGGTGATCTCGAAGTCCAGGTTGATTTGCGGCACTTTCTCCCCGGGGCGAACGGTCAGGCGCAGGCTGCCGTGGGCGGGAATCGTCATCTCGTCGGCATGCTGGGTGAAGGTGTAAGGGCTGCGGTTGCGCAGCCGCACGTCGGCATCGGAGTTGTTGGTTAGGGTCAGATCGACGATCGCGAGTTCGATCTCCTGGCCCGGATTCCTGATGTCGGGAATCCTGCGGTAGGCGGCGTCCTTGACGTCGAGGGCTGCTTGCAGCAGGGGCTTCAACACCGCCTCCCGCCCCACCAGCAGGTTCTTGAACCAGACCACCGTGCGCTGGGCAAACAACGCGTCGCGAATGCCCGCCGCCGAGCGTTCCTCGGCGAACACCAAGGTCACGGGGCGATGGGCGCCGAGGGCCGGCGGATAGTCCCAGTCCACTAGGTCGTGGATGTCGGATACGCCGATCATCGCCAGTTCGTGGTCCATCGCCAGCCGATGGGCGTGCTCGGAGTAGGTGGCGCCGTTGGCGATCTCGATGCCGTGCAGATGCCCGGCTTCGATCAGCGCGGCGTGAAAGTCGGTCATGCGCGACACGCCGGTCGGTCGGGTGGCGGTCCAGAAGGGATGGTTCCAGAACACGAACGCGCCCTGCTCGTTGGCCGCCCGCACCGCCTCCTCGGGTGGCCACTCATTGGCCGCGCGATAGTAGGCGATCCGGTCAGTGCCGGGATCGGATTCCACTTTCAGCAGCGCGTTGGCATCGCTCAGGAACACCGCGTTCATGTGCCCGGCCGGTTCCTCCCGGGTGATCTCCGAGCCGGCGATCACGATCAGGTCCGAACCGTCCGGGAGTGCTGCGACCGCCTCCTCAAAGGCCCGGTTGCGATCCGGATGCGGCAGGTTGGCCCGATGCGGCTGCCACTCCAAGTGCTCGGTGATGGCCAGCGCATCAAGCCCGTCGCGCAGCGCCTCGCTCACCCGAATGCTCGGCCACACGTGCCCGTCGGAAAACACGCTGTGCGTGTGCAGGTCCGCCACCAGCGTCTGGTAGCCCCCTGCATCGGGAAAGCGAATCAACCGCGCCTCGTGCTCCGGCGGCTGCCGGACCTTGTCGTGGGCTTGGAGCACGGGTGCCAAGCAAAGCAGTGCGGCGGTCAGTGGCCAAGTCAGCCGGTGGATGCGCATGGGGTGGAAACCTCGTTGCTGGATTAAAGGTGGGGGAGGGCAAAGCTACGGCATGGCGCGGTATGCTGCAAGCAGTGGGCGCAACAAGGTGGTGCACTTGGATTTGACGAGGCTTCCTCGACAATACATGGTAGAAGGCGGGGAAGCAGCGTGATGTTTGCCGCAGACAAATGCAGTTGCAACGAAAGAGCGGAGAGGCAGACAAATGACCAAGGATGAACTGCTCCAACTCATCGTGGCAGGCGAGAACTCCGGCGTGGAGTTCAAGCAGGATGATCTGCGCCCGGAACAGCTTGCCAAGGAAGTGGCTGCGCTCGCCAACTTCCATGGCGGTCATGTGTTGATTGGCGTGGCGGACGACGGCACCGTGACCGGCATTCAGCGAGAGGACTTGGAGCGCTGGGTTATGGATGCTGTGTTCGGGCAGGCCGTTCATCCTACGCTTTTGCCTTTCTACGAGGAGATTCAGGTAGCGAACGGCTTGCGAGTGGCGGTCGTCACCGTGACCCAAGGCGTCACCAAACCCTATGTGGTCCGGCATCGGGGGCGAGAAGAAATCTACGTTCGAGTGGGCAGCACCTCGCAACGTGCTTCAAGGGAGCAGCAAGCGAGGCTTTTCGCGGCTGGCGGTTTGATTCACACCGAGATGCTGCCTGTTTCCGGCAGCGGGCTCCGTGATCTGAGCTTGGAGCGGTTGGCGGACTACCTCACCGCCTTCGTCGGGGACCGGGAGGTTCCGGATTCGGAAGAGGCTTGGCATGAAAGACTTTGCGCCCTTGGTTTCATGGCGGAGCGGGAGGACGGCCCGCCTGCCTGCACCATAGCCGGGCTGGTGTTGTTCGGTTATCGCCCCCGTCGCCTGCTGCGCCATACCGGGGTCCGGTGGATGTGTTTCAAGGGCGACCAAAAGGCCTACGAGGCGCTGGATGATCAAGTGATTGAAGGTCCACTGGTCGATCTGTGGCGGCGGCTGTCCGGTGGTCGTGAACTGGCAGAGAAGGGCTTGATCGAGCGCCTCACCGACGCCATGAGACCCTTTGTTTCCGAGGAAACCGGCTTGGTGGAAGGCTCCATGCGCCGTGAGCGGCGATGGCACTATCCGTTGGAAGCCCTGCGCGAAGGCATCGTCAATGCGCTGACCCATCGGGATTGGACACGCTATGAGGAAATCGAGGTGGTTCGCTACTCGGATAGGGTGGAGATTTTGAGCCCCGGCGCAATGCAAAATGGCATGACCGTCGAGAAGATGATTGCCGGACAGCGCGTTCCGCGTAATTTGCTCATCTCCGAAGTGCTGCGGGACTACCGCTACGCGGATGCTCGGGGCATGGGCGTGCGCAACAAGGTGATTCCTTTGATGCGAGCGCACAACGGGCTTGACCCTGAGTTTGAGGCGACTGAGGACTATATGCGGCTGACGCTGCGTCGCGGCCCGGGCGAAAAACGTTGATCTGAATGGCCTTTGCTGGTGGCGGAAGCGGTCAAGGCACCGACCATCGTTGGCCGGAAAGATTGGGCTGAGGAATAGAGGCATGCTTATCCATAGCCTCAAGTTGATCAATTTGCTCTCTTTCGGGCCCGATGCCACGGAGCTTGAGTTGGGTCCGCTGAACGTCCTCATCGGTCCTAATGGGTCAGGGAAGTCCAACTTCATTGACGCCATTGGACTGTTGAAATCGACGCCTGAAGACCTTGACGCAGCTATTCGGGCAGGCGGCGGAATAGCTGATTGGCTGTGGCGGTCAGTCAATGTGAAGCCCAGTCAAGGTGAATTGGAAGCGGTCATTGAAGGGCGTGACGGGACGCGGCCGCTGAGATACTCGCTTTCGCTCGCGAAGGTTCAGCAGTTCTTCAATATCTCTCGTGAGCAGCTGGAAGATGCTGAACGTGGGCCAGAGGGCCATGTTCCGTGGACGTACTTCGCCAACGAGCAAAACGAAGTGGTCGTGAAAGAACGGGTGGGTGAGGTGGACATGAGTTCTGGATTTCGATCGTCGGGGCTTCAGTCGGTTCTTTCCCAGCTGAAAGATCCCACCCACTATCCGCAGATCACTCATGTTGGCCGTGCATTCGAACGGATTCGGCTCTATCGAGATTGGTCGTTTGGACGCACGGCCGAAGTTGAATTGCCGGGAAAGCCCGACGCGCTCAACAACTATCTCACGGAGGATGCAGCTAATCTCGGTCTGGTTTTGAATCGTCTGTCGCTGGACGTCCAGGTCAAGCAGAAAATTCTGACGGCGCTTAAAAATCTGTACGAAGGAATCACTGACTTTCACGTCAACATCGAATGCGGGAGGGTTCAAGTGTTCCTATCGGAGGGAGGCACCCCCTTCTCCGGGACCAGGCTTTCCGACGGCGCCATGCGTTACCTCTCGATTTTGGCGATACTGTGCGACCCGTCCCCTCCACCGTTGGTTTGCTTGGAGCAGCCGGAGATGGGCTTGCATCCCGACATTCTCCCGGGTCTCGCCGACCTGCTCGGGGAGGCTTCGGAACGCTGCCAACTCATCGTCACCACCCATTCGGATGTGCTGGCGGACAAGTTGACTGACGCCCCGGAGAGCATCGTCGTTTGCGAAGAACACGACGGCCAGACCCAATTACGGCGCCTGCAAAAGAATGAGCTGGCCCATTGGCTTGAGGACTACAGCTTAGGCACCTTGTGGACCAAGGGCGAGTTCGGGGGAAATCGCTGGTGAGCGTCAGGATGTACGTCGAGGAGGTGCTGGGCCGAAAAACCACAGCGGCTGCTGGCGCTTGTCCAGCACCACGACATTCACCTCGCCGTGGCTCCGAACACGGCGCAACGCAGTGCGGGCGTCGTCACGTACACGTTCAAGCGGGTGGCTCGCTTGAACCTGCGAGTCAAGTTAAGAAAAGGAAACTGTGCCTGCACACCCGTGCGTGACTTCAATGAAAGGTCGGTCGTTGGGTTCGTGCAAAGCCATTGCGGCTATCTTCAGGCGGTGTGCACCGTGCAGGGAAGCGAAATTGTCGACGGGCATCACTTCAAGTCCTTTGATTCAATGGAGTTCGCCGTCCAAAGCGCAGCCGAGAAAATGCGAACTTCCTAAGGAGCAACGCCATCGAGACTTATGCGGACTCCCGCAGCAAGAATGCCCATATGGGGGTACGAAGGGGAATGACGGAGGCTGGCGCACCACCGCCGGTCCGCATCCACTTCGCCCGAATGGCGGGGGACTTCTACCGGGGGAGCGATTTGACGCGTGCGCTGTGCGGCCTTCCATCAAAGGCAATTCCCCCCATGCCAGGAGGAGGCGCGACCTCTGGAAGGCGCTCGAGGTGAGGAGTGGAAGCCGAACATGCAGGACATGATCCTCACCGTTTACATTGACGGCGAGTTCGCCGTTTCGGTCAACGCGCACCCGGGGCAGTCCAAGGCGGTGGATGGCCGGGGCGGGGCATTGCCTTGGATGTCCTCGGAGTGGGGCCATGACGTCCCGATGCAGGTCATTTCGAACTGGCTTCAATGCGCTCTTCCGGAAAACGGCGCACTGGCGTCATGGGCGGCCCGGTCAATGCTGGTGGCGCGACAGCATGGAGCCGCCGGCGACGCGATGCGCCCCGAGACCATCATATGGGCGCATCCGGCGCATGAGTACCCGGGCGCGATTCAGGTCACCCGGAACGACGAACTGCCCCCGCCCGCAAAGCCGATTTCGGCGTATGCGTCCGTCCCGGAGGCGGAGATGCGCGGCAAGCTGGTGGACGCCATGCAGGTCTTCGGGGCGATCAAGGGATCGCCGAGGCGGGCGGCATGGGAGTCCGGCGCCTCCCTGTCCGGGGTCCGTCCCAAGATGTCGCTCACGGCGCGGAACGGGGATCCTGACGAGGGGTGGCTTGACGGCGGCCCAGGCCAGGCCAGCACTTGGGTCGTCAAGGTGGAGGACAGCAGAGCGAACGAAGGGGAGGCGGGCATTGAGAGCATCTGCCAAGCGGCCCTTGGCTTGTGCGGGATTCCTGCCGCTCGCACCCGGTCCCGAGTGATTGCCGACTTTCAGTGCGTTCTCAGCGAGCGGTCGGACAGGCGCGTTCAGGATGGCTTCGTGAAGCGCATCCACCAGGAGGAGTTCCGGCAGGCCTGCGACTACGGGGTCATGAAGCACTGGATGGGAGCGCCCAATGAGCCCAGCTATCCCCGCATCCACGCCATCCTGCGCAGGCGCGGGAGGGGCGGAGCGGGACTGACCCGATTCCTGGCCGCGTCCTGGCTGCTGGGCCACGGCGACCTGCACCGGGGCAACATCGGCCTGACGGTGTCCAGCCCGAGGGACGGAGAGAAGTCGGTGGACTTGGCCCCCGCCTACGACGTATCGAGCGCAGTGGGCACGGATTACGACTTGGGATTCGTCCTGCCCGTTGGAGGCCAGCATGCCTTCGATGCCATCGGCATCCCTGAATGGGCCAAGCATGCGCAGTCCTGCGGCGAGGACGGGGAGGAGACGCTCGCCCACGTGGCGCAAATCGCGGACCGCCTTCCGGACGCGCTCTCGCAGGCGGTCCGCATGGCCAAGGAAGCGGATGAGAACCGCGCGCAGGCCGCGGTGGACAAACGGGCCGACGCGATGCTGCTGCGTGCCCACGCCATGGCAAAGGCGCTCGCTGAACAACGGCACGGCCAGACCGAAAGGATGAAGGAACGGCCCAAAGGGGGCGGGCAGTCCTCATGCGATCCATGAAGGCGTCTGCCGCCCATGTTGCCTGACACGTTAGGAGGAGGCGCATGCCGTCAATGAAGGTCTTGGTCAGGATCCACGGCGAGGATGCGTTCGTTCTCGACGCGCACCCGAACAACCTATTTGCCATTAAGCCGCAGGATGCGATGGGGTGGCTGACCTCAGGTCGGCAGGGGTCGGGAGGAACGGTCAACTGCCGCCAATGGCTCCGCGGCATCCTGCCGCAAAGCGGGTCCGTCCGAGACGTGTGGGAGGCCTTGGGCCGGGCCTTGGTTGGCCATGAGCTCGGCAGGGATGGCCCTCCGATGGACGTTCTGAAGTCCCCTGAGGCCCTGCTGTGGGCGTTCGCCGAGGCTGAATGGCCGGGCGCCGTGACGGCGCACCGCCTTCGCGACGGAAGGCCCGGAACGGCCTTTCGGGACATCATGTCCAACTACCCCAGACTGGATGATCGGGAAATGGCCCGCCTCGTCAGCGCCTGCGTCCGAATGGAGGGCTTTGGCTGGCGGAAGGCGCAGTATCCCGAGCCGCGCCATGCGTGGGTGTCCTTGGGCGGCACCCGGCCGAAGACCGCGGTCACGCTCGATGCCGACGGCAACTGGCGGCAAGGCGGCAGGGGAGGCCGGACCGGGCAGTTGAACACTTGGATCCTGAAGGTTGAGGACAGCCGGGACAACCCCGGGGGAGCCGGCATCGAGAGCATCTGCCAGCGGGCGCTGGCCCACGCCGGCGTCCCTTCCGCCGAAACCATGTCCCGCACGTTCGGCAACTGGCAGTGCGTCCTCAGCCGGCGGACCGACAGAAGTTTTTCGGGTTCGACCGTCCTGCCGATTCACCAAGAGGAGTTTCGGCAGGCGGCGGGCACCGAAGACCTGTTCGACCACGACGAGACGGACCTCGGCCCGCAGTGGCGCGAGGCTTACGACCTGCTGCTGGACGAGGGGAGGGGCATGGACCTGACCCGGCTCATCGCCGGCTGCTGGCTCCTGGGCCATGGCGACATGCACCGCGGCAACTGGGGCTACAACGTGTCGTCTCCGGAGGAGGGGAAGGAGAAGCGCGTCACGCTCGCCCCCGCCTATGACGTATCAAGCAGCTGCGGCAGCATGTTCTCCGAGCGCATGTGCTTCGCGATCGGCGGGGAGTTCTGGTTCCGGCAGATAGCGGCCCGGCAGTGGGCCCGCCACGCCGAGGAGTGCGGCTTGGGCGTGGATGAAGTCTGGGCCGAGGTCGGTGCGATGTGCGAAGCCATGCCCGACGCGTTCTCCCAAGCCGTCCGCGAGTGCCGGGCAGCCGACGAGAATCGCGAGCAGGCCGAGGTGACCCGGCGGATAGGCCTTGTCGCCGAACACATCGGGAACCGGGTGGCGCACTTCGCGAGGACGCTCAAGCGCTCCAAGCCGCGTCAGGAGGGGCTGGCTCCCTGACTGGCGGTTCGGCGGCGGGGACGCTCCTCGAGTGCGTCCTTGGGGACATGCGCGACGGCCAGCTTGGCCCACTCCGGTGCATCGCTTTCTCCGCACAGCCATTCAGGCGCTCCATTGGTCCAATCGCAGACAAGCCTCGGCGCCTCGCCGTGGACTGAGTTGTCGTAAAGCCAAGCTTCCTCCGACAGCGCCAGAACGCCCGGAAGATTGCCGAGGGATCGGAGATGCGACCACCGGATGCCCTCCATCTTCCACTACGTAGGTTTTCGAGAGACGCCTCCGCCGCCCGTCCTGCTACTGCCATTGTACAAACACGACGCGTTTTGTTTCCGTGTTCTTGGGGTGGTGCGTCATTAATCCCCGCAAAAAGGGAGGGGAACTATGCAAACCTTTTCAGGCAGATGTGTTCGGAGGCTTGAGGAGCGCATTCATTGTCAGCAAGCACGACCGCGTCGCGCTGCTTGAGCAGATCGAGCGCATCTACCGCATGGCCGGGGAGCGGGCCGACGTGGAGGACGCGGAGCTTGACCACCACGACCCGGCCATCCGCGCCATGCCGCCGCTCAAGCACGGCATGCAGGTCCACCTGCCCTACACGGCCTACGCCCACTGGATGCTGCTCCGCCGGACGCTCAAGAGCGCGGGCGTACGCCGTCGGCAACGTCGCGATCTCCGATCAAAGCGCAAACCACCCGGCACACTGGCTATGGGCGCACGATGAGGCGGGCAACCCGTTCACGCTGTATCGGGACATTCATCGCGTAGGGACAAACATGGTGGTCGGGCCGCACAGCGCCATGCGCGGGTGGGAACTGCCCCCCACGAATCGGCATACCCGCACCACCCTCCACACAAAACGAAACTTTGACTGCCAAAGAAGGCGTTTTGGAGACCGCGGCCAACATCGCAAAGGGCGCTGTGGAGCGCACCGCCGATATGATGGATGCGGCGGCAGATACCATTGCCGATATCTTCTAATGCACACGCTCAATCTCTGCTGCCGAACTCCTCGCTGGCCGCCGGGCGCAGAGCCTTGTCCCTCCGCTCCCGAGCTATGGTGGTCAAGGCGCTCGCCACCATCCCGGCGGGCACGGCGATGATCGCGTAACTACTCGCCCCCCAGCTTCTGATTGGGCGGGGTTTCCGTTGGTGGGGACTCCACCATGCTGGCGGCGTTGCCGTTGAGGGCGATCTGGATGGCGGCGA
>JAPPIX010000130.1 GCA_028820495.1 Gammaproteobacteria bacterium | reverse complement strand
CCCTGTTCTTCCAGTGTCCGGCGCATGACGGCGAGTTGCGCTTCATAGCGGCGCCACCGGCCAATGGAGCCCGTGTGCACGGGCTGGCGGACTTGCACGGCGCTGGCCGTGGTCACCGCCGTTTCCTGCTTGTGGAACTCGAGACAGGCGTCTTCCCAAGGCAGGCCCAGGAATTCGATCAGCGCCCGGGCGTTGGGGTCGAGGTCGCGCGCCGTGTCCTCGTAGGCGATGTCGTGGAACCGGTCCCCGAACCGCTCACGCCATAGCGCCATCAGATGAAAGTAGCGCGCATGGTGACGGGCCATCTCCGCTTGGTCGTAGGAGTGGGGGTAGGCATCGGCAAAGAGCTGCTTGAAGCTGGCGAAGCAGGCATCCATCGGGTTGCGCGTCAGGTGGACGACCTTGGCCCGGGGCAACGCTTTCAAAATGAGCGGGATGTAGAGGTAGTTGGGCGGCAGCTTGTCCACGAACCGAGGCAAGCTGCCACGCAGTTTTTCCGTGGTACGCAAGTAGGCCCGGCCCAACTGCTCGCAATCGACGTCAGCCGCGAGGCGCGCCAACTTGGCCGAATATCGGGTTGGCTCCCGGTAGTCGGCCAATCGCCGCAAACAGGTTCCGAACTGCCTCAGTTCACCCGCCGAATGCACCTGCGAATGGCTGGTGATGATCCTCTCGACCAACGTGGTGCCGGTTCTCGGCTGGCCGACCACGAAAATCGGAGCGGCGGAGTCATGGGCGCTGCCATCACGCGCGAACCACTCGGCGGTGAAGGTTTCCCCGAAAGCGCGGAACATCTCGATTTCCGATTGTTCGCTGTAGTCGATGATGCTGCGCCGCGCCGCAGCACCCTGGCTGAAGGCCTCGAACGCCTGTTCCCATTCCTGCAGGTCCTCGAGTTCCTTGCCGAGGCCATAGTGGAGAAACGCGAGTGCCCGTGGATTGCGCTGATCGTCCTGCGCCAACTCGCGCAGGCGGTCGATGTGCGCTCGGTCTTCCGCTTTGCGGACATTGGCAAGCAGCCAATGGGCGTTGGCATTTTCCGGCTGCAGGCCGAGTGCCGTGTCCAACACCGCCGCCGCTTGATCCGTGGCGCCGAGAAACACCTGGGTGTTCGCTTGGTTCACCAGAAACGGCACATGCTTGGGCGCCCGGCGCACGGCCTTGGCAAGCCAGCGCGACGCCTCCTCCTGATCGCCGAGCAGGCTGTACACCGAGCCGATGAGATCGAGGACGATCGGGTTGCCGTCGTGGTGTCGAACGGCTTCTTCCAAGGCTGCATCCGCCCTCGCCGCCTGCCCGGCGAGCATGAACAGCCGCGCCAAGTTGGCCCAGGCGGCGCCATGTGCCGGCTTGAGCTTGGTGACCGATCCGAAGGCCTTGACGGCGGTGCCGTTCTGCCGCATTTCAATGGCAATCAGGCCGACCAGAAAATGGGCTTCCACGAGATCGGGCTTGGCGCGCAGCAACCGTCGGCAGCAGGCCGATGCGTCATCGGGCTGGCCGGCCGCGAGATGGCGGAATCCCGCCTGCAACGCGTCCCGCATCCAGGGTTCCGGGGGCGATGTCGTTGCCGCCCCTAGTGCCCCATCCATCCCTTCCGTCATTCGATGGCAAGCTGTTCGTTGACGGCCCGGTGCGCCGCATCGATGGCGCCATCCACGTAGGCGTAGGCCGATGCATCGGAGTTAGCGATGGAGATCCGGCCGATGCGCGCCCGCCCGGCAACGTGCGGGCCGTTGTCGCGATCGTACTCGAGCGGGTCGGCGTAGTCGTTGTACTCGTACGCGTAGCCGTGCGGCCAGCGGTTTACCGTGAGCGCGGCGATGTCGCGGGCGGCATCAAAGCCGCCGCCCGCCAGCGCGCCGCTCATCTGCCGGACGATCTTGCGCTCGAGTTCGTCGAACGTCTGTTCGTAGAGCAGCCGGCGCCCCTGGATGTGCTGATCCCGCGCCTTCAGGCCCCGCCCCGGAACGGTCGGCACGTAGGTGCCGTGAATGACGGTCGGCTCACTCGACCGCTGCGTGAACGCATAGCCGCCCATGCTCACCGGAAAATCCATGCCAAAGGAGTGCATCAGTTCGCCTTGGGGAATGTAGAAGCTCTGGAACCCCAGGTTCTCGAAAGCTCTCCAGTTGCGCAGCGCCACGCTGATGTACACCAACGGCACCTTGGTGGCATAGGCGATGGCCTCCTTCTGCGCCTTGGGCAGTTCGGAACACAGATGCGGGATCATCTCGTTGTAGCAGGCGAGCACGGCATGCCTGCCGCGGACGCGATGCACTTTGCCGCTTTGCACGTAGGTGACATCGACATGCCGGCCGCTGTCGGCGTGGCCGACATTGACGGCCGTGCTGTTCAGCCGCAGCCGTGTGTTGTTCTCCGGGGCGTCCAACAAGGCGTAGTTGACGCGCGCGAGCACCAGGTCTTCCATCGACTCGCCCGGCACGGCGGCCGGTAGCAGTTGCCGGACCAATGCGCGCACCACCCCGGCGTTGCCGTCCGGAAAGTGAAAGATGTATGGTTCGTCGTGCGTGGGCGTCCCGTTCTCGAGTTCGCCGATGCCAAGCCCGCCGGTGCCCGGCATGCCGAGACGAAGGGCCTCCAGTGCGGAAAGCGCATCCCAGCCCACGCCCCAGAAGCCCTTGGTGGTGTCCCGCAGCAGGATCGCGACTTCCGGGGTGACGCCGGCCCTGCGCACCAGGAAATCCGTATAGCTTAAGGCCCGCAACGCCTCGATTTTCTGCTTCCGGCCCATGCCCTCCAGGTAATCAACGCCCTCGGTGAGCACGCGCAACAGGCTCGCGCGGGACGCATCGGACAGGGGATACCGGCCAACCGTGCCGGCAATGTCGTCGTGCGGCTCGGTGCGGCCGAAGAACCAGGTCACGTTCGGATGAACGCTGTCGGCCCCGTACGCCTCCCGGCTGAAATAGATGGCGCGACCGAGGTTTCGTCGGCTGTAGTACGCCTGGTCAAAGTAGTCGTAGAACCGCTCCGTGTGGATGGAGATGTCCTGCAGCAGCTTGCCGGCCATCTTGGAGTAGCGCCCCGGCGTATCGATAGACTGACTGCCGCCGTAGCCGATCAGCAGCTTGCCGTCGACGTTGAACTCGTTGCGCTTGGCGTGCCCGCCGAAGTCATCGTGATTGTCGAGCACCAAAATCCTCGATTGCGGGCCGACGCGCTGGCGATGGAACAGGGCCGCCGCCAGCCCCGAGATGCCGCCGCCGACGATCACCAGATCATAGGGTTGGTCGGTCAGCGTGGCCGGCCGGGGCCAGGTCGCTCCGTACCGGGACAACCCGTGGGCCACCTCGAACGACCCGGGATGGCTGCCGCGCATGCCGGTAAGCGCCGGCGGATACGGTGCCCCTTCAGCACCGCCGAGCGCCAACAGTTCCCGCGGGGAAAGCGACAGGCCTGCCGCTACGCCAAGCGCAACGCCATTAATGAAATCACGGCGGGTGATGTTGAGCTGTCCGGACATTCCGACCCTCCCCGGTGCCGTCCAGTGATGTTGCCGCCTTTTGGCGAATGCCTCAAGGATGGTCGAAACCGGGCGCCGAGTGGGAGCACGGGGCGGGCATCCGGCACACCCGGCGGAATGTTCTCGGTGGATAGACAGCACGTGCTGTTCGACAAACCGGCCCCGCAAGCCAGTTGCGGGGCGTCGTCGCCTGCCGAAGCGGTGCTTCGGCTAGGGCTGGCGCCCGACCGGCGACGACCCTTAACAGTGCCGGATG
>JAPPIX010000008.1 GCA_028820495.1 Gammaproteobacteria bacterium | reverse complement strand
GGCGCCGAGCTCGACCCGCATTGCCACCTGACCCGAACCATGGTCGATGCGGCGACCATCCTGCACCTCTACAAGGAGTACCCGCATACGGATGCGGCCGAACGCGGGCGGGAGCTCTTCCGCATGATCAAGGATGTTCTGGACGGCAAGTCCACGCCAACCGCCGCACTGCACGACCCGCGCATGATCTCGCTCTGCCACACCTCCAAGGAGCCGATGCGCGGTTTTGTCGATGGCCTGTTCGAACTCGAAGCCTTGGACGGCGTGCTGGCGGTGTCCGTTGGGCACGGCTTTCCTTGGGGCGACACCCCTGACATGGGCGCGAAGGTGCTGGTGTACACCGAGCGGGACGCCGCGCGCGCGCAAACGATGGCCCGCTCGCTGGGGGATCAGCTCCATCAGATGCGGGCGGAGCTGGGCCCGAACGATCTTTCCATGGCGGAGGCCGTATCCCAGGCGCTCGACGCTGGAGCCGGCCCGGTGGTCATTGCTGACAGCGCCGACAATCCGGGCGGCGGCGCACCCTGCGACTCGACGTACATGCTGCGGGAACTGTTGGCGCAGGATGCCGCGGATTTCGCGCTGGGATATCTCTACGATCCCCAAGCCGCGCGCATCGCTGAGGAGGCGGGTGAAGGCGTGCGCTTGCGGCTTCGCGTTGGCGGAAAGACCTGCGAGCTGTCCGGCGAGCCCATGGACCTGAACGTGACCGTTGCGAAAGTCATCCCGAATGCGACCCAAACCGCCTTCAGCTCGAACAAGGTGTCTGTTGGCACGGCTGTTCGTCTCGAACTGGGCCGGGGGCGCGACATCGTGCTGGTCACTTTGCGCAACCAGACATTTGGCCGCTCGCTGTTCGAGGACCTCGGCATCGACCTGGGCGGGAAGCGCATTGTGGCCGTCAAATCGTCGCAGCACTTCTACGCGGACTTTTGGCCCATCGCCAGTGACGTGCTCTACACCGGCGGGCCGGGGGTGGTGTGCAATGACTTTGCCGCGTCGCTCAAGTACGAGCACGCCGATCAATCAATCTGGCCCTTCTCTGAGAGCTGAAGCCATATCGGCGAATCGAACGCGGAATCGCTGATGCCGGCCGGAAGGGCGCGCTGGCGCATCGGGAACGAGACCTTCAGCACCCCGAGGAACCAAGGCTACGGCCTTGAGCACAACCACGGATATCGGCACCTGTCGACGCTCGCGTTCCTGATCGACCAGGTCCAGCAGCGGTGCTGTGGCCTGTTCCAGGCGGCGCTGGCGAAGTCGAAGCGCCGCATCCGCCTAGTGGTCTAAACATACGGCGGTCTAAGCAGCGGTCTAAACACACGGTTGACAACACAACACGACGAGTAGCACAATTCAGTTCGGTTTCGCGTGGAATCGAAGCCTCCAAGGTAAAACAACCAAGATGGAGAGCGGGAATTCCATACGGAGTTTCAGACAGGGATTCGCTGACTACCTGTCTGGAGCGCGGGCTAGGAGGCCAAAGCGGAGGCCTTGTCGCTGACAGCGATGAGACTGGAAAGGATCGACGGCGTAGGCGGCTTGTTTGCCTACCTGACTTTCGAGTTGGATGTGCACATCCTCTCTCCGTTAGCTAGCCTAGCCTAAAAGGCGCGTTGGATTTACCGCACACTCGCAGCTTTGGCTGCGTCTGGTGATCCGCTAACCGACGCTTGCAGCGAATGAAGTTCAGAGGCCGCGACACAATTTGATTGATCGCGGCCTCTTGCTATCTGACGTTGTCATTGGGCGCGATGTTGACGTGTGTCCTTCCGCGCCTAAGCGTATGTTCTCCGTGGCAACTCGTAAAACGCCGGCTGTGATTCTGCGGCAGGTCGCAATCGTAGTGAAACTTGGGATCATAGGGCGCTCCGAAGCGGATGTGTCCCCGGATTACACAACGGTCGTCGTGGTCGCCCTTGGCCAATAGCGTCGGTGTGGAGCCATGCCTTCCCCGTGCCCTTGGGGTCCCGCGAAAAACCAATTCTCCACTTCGAAAACGATGCTCCGAGTCTTTGGGCAAACGGTCAGCCACCGCCTTCAGCCCACTGTCGAAGGCCTCCATGGAGTCGAAGTCCGTTACGGCTTCCTGAACGAAGTCCTCGACCTTTTCGAACTCGGCGCCGTAATTGGCACGGGGCAAAAGGAGGCAGGTCCTAACGTCTCGATTTTTCAACTGCAGGGCCACCGAACTGAGGACGCCTTGCGCATTGCCAAGCAACCGCTTGGTCTGCTTGAGAAGATTGTTGGCCATCTTGCTGCTCTGGTGTTTCTTCGGCGCCTTCCCAAGAGCTCCCATAACCAATGGGATCAACAGCGCCTCCAAGCCGAAGCGCTCAATGAGGTGACGCTCGCTGCCGTCCGACTTGCGGATGTAGAGCACCACAAACCGCGAGTCCCACGGGGAGCCAACGTCCGCATGAACAATCTCAGGTAGGCCAGCCACCGCTTTGTGATAGAGGTCTCTGGCGTATCTTGGGGTGTACTTCTCCGAGGCCATGGGCAAGGTCTCCAAAACATGGAGATTGGAATAGCCTTTCTTCAAACCTGAGTGGAACGGACCAACGACACCGGTCGGCAAACCGGCGGACAACAGGATCGTTTTCGGCATCAAACGGCTTCGCGGCGCAGTTTGGCAACCACATCCATTGGTATGGAGATTCTCTTTAGGTCGCTGGGATCCAAGGTGGCGACCAGCTTGCCAAGCAGGTCGTTCCGTGGCAATGCCTCGCCTTGTTCAACCTTGGACTCCAGCCGGAACCGTGAGATATCCAAGTCGCTGTCTTGCAGCCACTCCATTATCTTGTCATAGACGGCTTGCGGCGGCGCTTCCTGGCCGGCGATAAACGAGTGGTCAACTTGCAAGCCTTCCGGGGCCTCATCACCACGCTCGACATCGGTGAATCTCACCGTCTCGTCAGCTAGGACGTAGCGATCGGCATTTTCCGGGATGGGCTTGCGGAATGCCGCCCAGATGGCGGGATGCCATCGAGGCAGCTGAGGCTGGGAGCCTGTTTTGCTTAGCTGCAGGGAATCCCAATTGTGAAAATCAGTCGTAGCCTCTTTCTTGGGCACAACGCCGACCACCGTCGGCATCTCAGGATGCTGGACAATCGAGACACGGTCCCCAGCTTCCTGTTCAAGGAACTTGCGCAGGCTGCCGGAGCGCAGCTTCACCTCCTGGGCGATGTGTCCGCCGTCAACACTGCCGAGTGAACTGAGGAGTAGCGGAGCCCCGTGCTCCTGCCAGTGCGCGTCCACGCGGCTTGCGATATGGTCGATGAGTTGTTGTGCTTGAGTTTCCATCTAGATTGTCACAAAGAGCGTTATCGGCGCGAAACTCTAGCGGGGTTTTGGCCCTAGGTATAGCCCTGACCTTGGCCAAGAACTTACGCCGTAAGGCTTTAGGCGAGTTGCCGAGCAGCGGTGGCCAAGTCTCACCCCGGAGTCGCAAACCGTGCCCTGTGCTGCTGAGCGATTCTCACGGAGCCACTCTTCCGGGAAGACCTGATTTCACGCTGCCGTTGCCAGAGTGAGTGTTTTGGGAGGAAGACGCATCGGCTACAATGGCGGCATAGCCGCTGCGCCACCTTTGGCGCCGGGCGCCGTTCGGGAGTTTGTCATGGTGGTTGGATTGCTTGACGCGGGGGTGCGGCCTTGGGCTGGGGTTGCGGCAAGGCGCCCGACCGGCGACCGGCGACCGGCGACCGGCGACCGGCGACCGGCGACCGGCGACCGGCGACCG
>JAPPIX010000171.1 GCA_028820495.1 Gammaproteobacteria bacterium | reverse complement strand
GGACTTGGCGGGCACCGGCCAAGCCGACCCCGGCAGCCTGGAAGCGGCGATCACGCTGGCGGAAGGCCTCAGTCGGCGTTGAACCCGCCTGCCATGATTCCAGACAAGGCTGCGCCGCGCCGTTCCTTCACGCGCTGGATGTCCCGTTGGGGGGCGGCCCTGTGGGTACGCGCTCCGGTGCGCCGGGGCCGCAGCCGATGACGGTGAGGGATGAGACCTGCAAGGGCGGAAAGCCTGCAGGGCCACTTCACGCTACCCCCAATGCCGCCCCAAAACCCTTCCGGCTCCCTGTAAGCGGCCAGTTTTGGCCCCATGCCGCCTTGGCGAGGCGGCTTTTCGAAGCGTGAGATGCCCTCGGAAAACCTGTCAACATCCTTGCCTGCCGCCTGCAATCGCAATATAGTCAACGCATTGGAATGAGCCGAGCCGCTTTTCGCAAACGCCTGTTTTCATATTCTTGTAGGGATATGCGCGTTGCCGGGCACGGTTAAGCAACAACATGGAAGATATGCGAATGAAACGGACACTGCTTTTGATCGGCACAATCTCAATGATGCTCGTTTTGCCTGTGCCCTCTTCAGCCGACAGCGCACAAGCCTGCCGTAACGCATGGAAGAACAGCCCCGCTTGGGAAAATGGCTGCACTTCCGCCTCGTGGGACGTGATGGGCAGCGCCACGTATTGGAATGAGGAAACGAACCAATGCGATGTTCATGTGATTTGTCAGACCGATGGCGGCTACCCAAGGGAGTTGACAAACAATTTCTCCGGCACGCCATCAGAGGTGCAGAGCCTCGACAACTGCAATGGCGAGTTGAAAGTCGGAAGTTGCGATTGACAGTTTCCTGAAAGGCTCTAGTGGCGCCGTGCCCACCGGCTGAACAGATCCTTTCCGGGCGGCAGACATAAGGGCTAACTTGTCTCGGTTTTAAAGGACATAGCGTCCAATTCGCTGTCCAAGGCGGCCGATGCTGCCCGTTGGACAGGCCAATGTCCGCGCCCGAACCGTCCGAAAATCTTACGTCAGGCGGCAGCGATCTCGCACAATTCAAGGGGCGGATCTCGCCTTCCGGCCCGCCCCCTGAGCCCCTATCGTTTCCCCTACCACAGCCACCGGAATCCGCCCGTGACCGTCCCCGAAGGCCACGACAGGGCCGCCAAGCGCCTGCTCGGCGACGCCCGCATGATCGCCGACGCGCTGCGCGCCTTCGTGCCCGGAAGCTGGGTCGCCCGCCTCGACCTCGACACCCTGCGCCCCCTGCCAGCCGAGCACGTGAGCGCCGAACTGCACCGGCGGCGCGGCGACCTGCTCTGGACCGCGGACCTCAAGGACGGCGGCGCGGTCGTCATCATCCTGGAGGCCCAGTCCACCCCAGACCTGCGCATGCCCGCCCGCATGATGACCCTCACCGGGCTGGTATGCGAAGGCTTGACCGACGCGGCCAAAGGGCCGGACGGCAGGATGCCAGCGGTGCTGCCCATGGTGCTCTACACCGGCCTGCGCCGCTGGACGCCGACCTTGGACTTGGCCGAGCGGTCGGGGCCGCCTGCGGAGCTGTCGGCCCACATCGCCGGACAGCGCTACGTTCTGTGCGCCGTAGGCGCACGCCTTGACGTTCGGGAGCTAGCCAAGCAGGATTTGCCGGAGCGAAACCTGATGTCGGCGTTCGTGCGGATCGAGGCCGCAGCCTCGCCGCAAGCCTTGGTGGAGGCCTTGCGTGAAACCTTGGCGTGGCTGGGCGATGATGAATTGGGGCCGGTGTTCGTGGAATGGGTGGGCGAGGTGCTGATGCCGCTGCGCTTCCCTGACGCGGACCAGGGGCAGATTGACGAACTCAAGGAGGGCAAATCGATGTTGGCGGAACGGGCAAAGCAATGGACTGAGCAGTGGTTTTCGGAGGGCTTGGAGCAAGGCTTGGAGCGAGGCCGTGCGCAAGGCTTGGAGCAAGGCTTGGAACGGGGCCAACGGAACATGGCGCTGCGGCAAGCCCGGCTGAAGTTCGGCGACGTGGTCGCCGAGCGGCTGTCGCCGCTTCTCGACCGCATCGTGAACTCCGCCGCACTGGCCGAGGTGGGCGACTGGGTGATCCAATGCGGCGACGCTGGTGAGCTGCTGACCCGTGCGGAGAACGCCGCAAGGGGTGCTTCCTCTCCCCAAACGGGGCTCTGAAAAGATGGCCCTGTGCGACGGGTAAAATCAAAGACAAGGAACGCAGAGTTGGAGCGAGCGATGGCGGAGCGTGGTAGCGAAGAGAGCGCTGAACGCCGCATCTATGTAGGGGCCAAAGGGCATAGATACGTGAAGGCGGAAGAGCTTCTGAGGGACCCGAACGTAAAGCGGCGCCTCGAAAGGGCGGACAGACTGGCGAGCAGACTCGGGTTGAAGGGACAGCCGAACGACTAGGCGACTGACACCTGATGGGGCTTGGAGACATAGTCGCGCTGGCGTTGGGTGGATACACGTTCGTCGCAAAGCTGCTGTTGACGAGGGACCGAATGGTCCGTTGGGACGGGTACGAGATGCTGTTCGTGTGCGGCGTAGCTGCAGTGATGCTGTTGATCTTGACGTATCCGATGGCGGTGTTCGCCCGCAAGTTGGTCGATTGCTGGCCCGAAGATGTCGGCGTATTGACGGTCGCTGGTGTCCTAGGGATCCCGGTTGGTGCCGTGCTGGCGTTCGCGGGCAACAGGAATGGAACAGCGGAGGCTGCGACGATTGCGCGCGTTGGCCGAGTCGAACTCGGATCTGATCGAGGTCCTGCTTGACGACGCCATGCAGGGCGACTGGTACGTCGAGTTGGCGCTTGAGAGCGGGAAGTGCTACGTGGGTTTGCCAGTGCGAACCGCGTACGCCAACATCATCGGAGGTCGCAGATGTCGAACTCATACCGTTGTTCAGCGGCGACAGGACTGGCGAGACACGAGAGCTTCGGCTCACGCGCTACTACGGCGATGACATCCGCAGACTGGTGGACGAGCCCTCGGACCTTCGGGCAGGGCTGTCGCCACGCGACTTCAGGGTCGTCATCCCGTTGCGTCAAGTGTTGGCCGCTAGGCTCTTCGACCCCGATGTCTACCACGAGATGAACTTGGGAAGGGATGAGACCTGAAAGGACGAAAAATCTGTCGACATCCTTCGCCTGCCGCCTGCAATCGCAATATAATCAGAGCACCGGAACCGCCTATGCCGCTGCTTGCAAACGCCTGTTTTCGTATTCTTGTAGGGATATGCGCGTTGCCGGGCACAATCAGGCCGCAACATGGAGGATGTGCGAATGAAACGACTTTTTTGGGTGGGAGCAATCCCAATGATGTTCGGCCTGCCCGTGTGGGCTTCGATCGATAACATCTATGCCTGCCAAGGCGCATGGAATAATAGTCCCGCTGCAGGGGATGCCTGCGTTCACCCGGGAGCGGTGGTCACCGGCCTCGGCGACCACCCTGCGAGTTACAATGAGGACACGGAACAATGCGAAGTTTTTGTCGTTTGTGAGACCGATAGCGGCACCCCCCCGGGGGGGTATAACAAACAACTTCTACGGCCAGCCATCGGAGGTGCAGAACCTGCGCAATTGCAATGGCTACTTGAAAGTCGGAAGTTGCGATTGACCATTTCTTGAAAGGCTCTGTTAGCCTGCACCGTAGAGGTCCGGTGGCTTGCTGCCGGAAAGCGGCCCGTAGAGGCGTTCGACCCGTGGGGAGATGCCCGTGAGGATTTCGTAGGCGATGGTGTTGGCCTTGGCGGCCA
>JAPPIX010000162.1 GCA_028820495.1 Gammaproteobacteria bacterium | reverse complement strand
CCCCCCCCCCCCCCCCCCCCCCCCCCCCCCCCCCCCCCCCCCCCCCCCCCCAGTTTAGGCGTCGGCATTCCCGTCAGGTAGTTTGGGAATGTGAGTCCGAACTGCCATCAGGCGGTTCGGAGACGACAAACGACATAAGGAAAACGCAAGTGAGACAACTCAAAGAAGACGAACTGCAACTGGTTGCAGGCGGAAGGCCGCCGTGGCCGCGACCGCCGAAACCACCACCGGTTCCTTTACCGCCGCCCCCGGATCCGGATCCGCCGCCCCCTCCACCCCCGTCACCCCCGCCACCTTGGAATCAGTGGACTTGGGGGTGGTGAGGCACAGGGCTCCCGGCGAGCGTGGTAGGTGGTGAGGGAGTTGATTGCGGTGAACCCTTGAACCTACGCCAAGCTCAAGCCCCGGCAGATTTGCTTACGCCTGTCGCCGGGGCTTTCCGCTGGGCCTGTTTTGCCATTGCTGTCGTTATGTGCGGCGGATGCCTTCAAAGCGCCATCACCTGCGCCCCTAGGGATGAGGCGGTTCACACCGCCCATCAATTGCTGCGCGCCTATAACGCAAGGGCTCGCAACGGTGATTTCGCCGGCGCTTGGTCTGCGCACGGACAGCTGGTTGACCATGTGCGGCGGACCGGGTTGGGCGAGTGGCTCATGTACAACTACTGCCCGACGGGTGGCTGCGCTGACATTGGCCGCATCGCTTGGAATCTCGGCAAGACCAAGGCGGACCTGGAAGCCATGGGCCGATGGGGCTGCTTGGACTCATGGCAGCAAGGCACGTGCGCTGCGTGGGAACGGTGGTTTGATGTCCGCAAGGCGTACCTGTCGGAAGCGCCTGCGCCGCTGCCGAATCATCCCCCCCAGGAGGTGGGCTTGAGCTTCCTGCACGCGAAGGACCATGGCGACCATAGGCCTTGGACTGTGGTTGAGCTGGGCGACGTGCGCTTGTGGGGAGTGCTCGATACCGGGGCATACAACATCACATTTCGAAGTGACCTCGATGGATTGGCGGAAGCCCATGTGCCGCTTGGCGAGCCATACGCCGCCTCGTGGTATTCGGGAGCGCAGGACGTTCTTCAATCTGCCGTGCTGGGTCAATTCACTTTGGGATCCCTGGTTGAGGCGCGGGTTCCGGCATTGGCGGTCAGGGATGTCAACGACTGGTTCCAGAACATGGCGATCATAGGAAACAGCGTGCTGTTCCGCTATCCCCGGATTTGCTTTGATTGGGCCAACAGCGTGCTTCACTTGGGTCGCCTCGGGCCATGCGGCGAAGGTGTGCAACTGGACCAAGTTGGGCTGAGAAACGGAACGTCGCCCGTCGTTCGCGTTCAAGCTCCAGATGGTGCGCCCATTGACGTGTTGCTGGACACCGGTGCCCCTCTGACCCATTGTCGGGACAGCTTCATCCAGCGCATGGGTGGCAAGCGCTTTCGCTTCGGTTCCCATCCGGATTTCGAAGCCCTCTGCGTTGCGGACTCGGAAACCGAACTACATACGGCGTCGCCTGAAGAGAGGCCATACGGTCGTTCGGGCCTCATTGGCATGGACACCCTATTGAAGTTCGATGGTTTCGGGTGGGAGTTGAATCCCTTCCGCGTGTACTTACTGCCCAAGTCCTAGTCCGTTTTGCCATCGGAAGGTTCGAAGGCTGCGCCATCGCTGCCGTTGTTCCGTGCTGAGGCGCTTGCCCGCTTCAGCGCCTCCCCATGGCAGCCGCCGCTGCTGTCGAAACCGATCTCCGGCCCTCTTTTCGCGAGCTTCGCTGTCGTTGCAACGGCGGCCCTGGTGGTCTTCGCCGCCACCTACGAGTTTGCCCGCAAGGAGATGGCCACGGGCCACCTGACGCCTGTCGCTGGTTGGTCTCAAGTGCGCGCGCAGTCCTTTGCAATCGTGCGCCGCCGCCCAGTGGAGGCGGGCAACGTGGTTGAGATGGGAGACGTGCTTTACGAACTGGGTTCCGGGGACGGCTTGGAAGCCGGAACATCGGTCGAAGGGAAACTGCTGGACGACGTCCGGCAACGGCGTGCCGCTCTTGAAGCCCAGCAGCTGGTCATTGCAGCCCGCGCCCGCAACGCCTTGGCGCTCAAGGAAAGCGAAAGAGCGGCGACAGGACAGCAGGTTCGGCACTTGGAAACTGAAATTCGCTCCTTGGAGACCCGTCGCACGATCGTCCGCCAACAACACCTGAGGGGGCGGGGCCTGCAAAGCAAAGGCGCGCTGTCCGAGTTCGACGTGATGGAACTTGCTGATCGGGTCGAGATGCTCTCCGCTCTCATCGCAGCGCCCAAGCGTGAACTGGTGCGGCTTCAGTCCACCCTGCGGAGCCATCAGGAGCAAGTTCACCAGCTGGAGCTTTCGCGCCGGCAGGAGGAGAACGCCGTTCTTGAACGCGTTCACGCCCTGGCCATGGAGGAGTCCCGCCTTCGCGCCCGCGATTCCGGAACCGTGCTTGCGCCTCGGGCGGGACGCGTGGCTTCAGTGCGGGCAGGCCCGGGCGACTGGGTGGCGCCGGGCGACGCGCTGCTGGACATCGTGCCCGCGGAGGCCGAGTTGAAAGCCCGCCTGTTCGTCAGTTCGTTGGGGATCGGCGCAATCGAAGCGGGCCAGGGCGTACGAGTGTATCTGGACGCATTCCCCTACGAGCGGCATGGCGCCCAGCACGGACAGGTGCTGTCAATATCCGAGACTACGCTCCCCGAGAAGCAGCAGTCAGCCACAACATTGGCCGCCGCGCCAGTGTTCCAGATTGATGTCGGGTTTCCTGAAGGGTTCCGCCTGTCGCCATCACAACGGCGGTCGCTGCGTCCCGGGATGACCGTTTCGGCAGACCTTGTGCGCGACTACGGAACCTTGGTGGATTGGCTGCTCGAACCCTTGCGCGGTGCGACCAGGCGGCTCTGACTCGTTTGGCAACCCATCTAAGCCTGTTGTTGTGCGCGTTCCATTAGTTCTGCAAGCCGACCAAACTGAATGCGGCCTTGCCTGCGTGGCGATGGTAGCGGCTTACCACGGTCATCAGGAGACGCTGCGGGCTTACCGGGCGAAGTTTCGCATTTCCCAACAGGGCACCACCCTGCACAGCCTGCGCAGCTATGCGGAGCGGCTCGGCTTCAAGTGCCGCCCCCTGCGCATCGAGCTCGACGAATTGAAGCTGTTGCGGCGGCCGGCGATTTTGCATTGGGATCTTGATCACTTTGTTGTCCTGGCGGCGGTGGGGCGCAAGCGGGTCAAAGTGATCGATCCCGCAGTGGGCGCCCGGAGCCTTGGATTGGCTGAAGTCAGCGAACACTTTACGGGGGTGGCGATGGAGTTGGCGCCCACGCCGGCCCTGAAGCCGGCACGATCCGACGCGGCCCTCCCCTTCGGGGCGTTCATTCCGGCTTTCCGCGGCCTGGGCGGGTCGCTGGGCGCGGTCTGCGGCATGATGCTGGCGCTGCAGGCGTTTGCGCTGGTCATGCCGCTCAACCTGCAGTTCACCATCGACCAAGGCGTGCGCCAGGGCGACATGAACATCGTCACGGCCTTGGGGGTCGGCTTCGGCATTGTCGGCTTGATCGCCGCAGCCACTGAGTGGCTGCGGACGCTTGTGGTGCAGTACGTCGGCAACACCTCGGCGTTCCGCATCACGGCGGGCTTGGCGCACCACCTGCTGCGCTTGCGCGACGAGTGGTTCTCCGCGCGCCACACGGGGGACGTCATCTCCCGCTTTGCGTCCACCGAGCCGGTGGGCAGGTTCCTGATGA
>JAPPIX010000066.1 GCA_028820495.1 Gammaproteobacteria bacterium | reverse complement strand
TTGGCGATGAACAGCCTTTTCAAGCGCTTCCTCGGCAAGCCCTTGCTGCTGGAGTTCTGCCAACGCAACCCCCTCACCCGCTTAAAGCTCGACGTGGCGCCGGGCCGGGAGATCGTTTACGGGGTCGATGAGGGTCGTTGGGAACTCGGGCTCGGCCCCTTCCAGACGCAGATGCCCGGCCACTTCCGGCTGCTGCCGCTGACCGCCGAGGAGCGCCTGCTGGCCGTGCATGAAAGCCACCCGCGCTTCCACGCCTTCCGCAGCGACCCGTCCGGGGAGTTGGCGCGCACGACGCTGCTGACCAGCTACCTCGATGAGGCGGCCAAGCGTCCCGGACGGGACCGCATCCGCAATCGAGTGGCCAGCGTTTGGGAGATCAGCGACTTGGAGCTGCGGCTGTCGTTGGCCGAGGCTGGCCAAGGCGTCCTTTACCTGTCAGACCGGCTGCATCAGGCGCTAACTGGATTCCACCTGATCGAGGGGCTGGAGATTTCCCGCCTGCCGCGTCAGGTCGGGCTCTACCACAACAAGCACAAGGCCCTGTCCGAAGGGGCCAAGCGCTTCATCGCCATCTGCCAGGAACAGTTCAACGGGGCTTGAGCCCGCGGTCGGCTAAAGCCGGTCGGCCAAGCTGCCGTAGGGCAGAAACTTGTTGTCGCTGTGCGCCTTGATCCAAGCCGTTAAGTCGGCGGGCCAAGCGCCACGGCGGCGGAGCAGGCGGCAAAGCGCAATCACCGGCGAGGTTGAGCCGGCCTTCCACTCCGGGAATCGCCCCTCCGCCAACGTGTAGAGGCGCACCAGCCCAATCAACTGCTCATCGTCCAGAGCCGCCGCTCGCTGCCACGCCTCTGTTGGAACCCGAGCCGTCGCCGCTAGCCGACTGGCATCGGCTGCGGACAGGCCGAGGTCCTCCCGATCGAGGCAATCGGCCGCTGCCAGCAGTTCGGCAAGGACCCAATCGTTCAGTTCGCTGATCTGTTCCGCCGGGTCCCAAGCGCCAACGCTCAAGTTCCGCACCCCCTGAATCCGCCTAGGCGTTCAAGCTTAGCGCGACTCTCGCATGAAGCAACTGGATTCCCATCGAGGGCAGGACGCCCTCGAGCCGAACCATGGAATCCTCATCAAGGTCAATCGGACCTGTACAAACTCCGGGTCAAGCGAATCTCCTATAATCCGCCTAGTCCTCACAGGGAGACGTCCCACCTATGCGCAGGACTGCGCTTGGCATCGGCATCATCGCACTGCTCGCATTAGCCGCAGGCGCTTGGCTGCTGACGGACCTGAATCGCTTCCGGCCCCAAGTCGAAGCCCTGATTGCCGAACAGACAGGGCTCGATATCGAAATCCTTGGCGACTTAGGCTGGCAGCTGCTGCCCGTGCCCGCCGTCACGGTTGAACGCGTCCAATCTGTCGGCGGTGAATGGCAGGTCGATGAGTGGCGTTACAGCCCCATTCGCGACCACCACGCCGTGCGGGGCTTTCAGTTCCAAGCCCAAGGCGCAGAGGGGCGCTGCGATCTCGAGTTCAGGCCGCGCCACAGCACCTCAACCGCGCCTCAAGCCACTGCGCCGGGGCTCGTCCCTGTCCAAGCGCTGCATCAAGTCAACGGCAGCGGCCGCTGCGGCGAAGTTCATCTTCGCTTCGGCGACCAGCGCTTCGAGAACCTCACCGTTGAATTTGAAGTTATGGATGGCACGGCCCGTTTCGACCTGCAAGCTCCCAGCGTTTACGGCGGTATCGCATCGGCCCGGATCGAAGCGGACGCGGGGGCCGAGCCCATCGATTGGAACCTCCGTTTCAACGCCGATCGCCTGCGGGCGCAAGACCTCCAGCCCTGGCTCACCGAAGCTGTGGTGTGGGAAGCGGAGTTCGCCTACGAAGGCGAATTCCAGATGCAGGGCAACAGCGTGCCGGAACTAGCCGCCTGCATGGTCGGCGAATCCCGCCTCGACGGCGGCCCGGGGCGAATGGGCGCGCCCTTCCTCGACCAAGTCAAGAAAGCCGCCTCCCCTTTTGCCCGCGGCGCTGGCAAGGCGGCGCCTGGACCCGTGCGCTATCAGAGCCTGGCCGGAACCTGGTCAATCAAGGGCGCAGCCCAACGCTTGGTCATAGCACTCGACAATTTGGTCCTGAAGGCCAAGGGGGAGTACCAGTTTGCCGACGACCGCCTCGACATGACGGCCAAGGTTGCCATTGAGGAAGGAGCGGAGGATGCGGCCTTCGAGGCCAACCCGCTGCTCACCGGCATCGGCATCCCGCTGCGCTGCGCCGGCACGCTCGCCGAACCGGCCTGCGCACTGGACGACGACGCGGTCCGCCAGCTATTGGCCGAGGCCGCCAAGGATGGCTCGGAGATGCAGCGCAAGGTGGACGCCATCATCGAAGAGAAGGTGCCGCCCAAGCAACGGCAGGCCGCCCGTGCGGTGCTTCGACTGCTCGGCGGCAGCATCAGGGAAGACGAACAACCCTAAGCCGATGGATTGGCTCGCCGGCAAGCTGCTTGCTTGGTTCGACGAGTGCGGCAGGAAGGCGCTGCCTTGGCAGCAGGACGCCACCCCCTATCGGGTGTGGGTCTCCGAGATCATGCTGCAGCAGACCCAGGTGCAGACCGTCATCCCCTACTTCGAGCGCTTCATGGCGCGCTTTCCTGACGTGCAGGCCTTGGCGGCAGCGGAACTCGACGAGGTGCTGCACCTGTGGTCAGGCCTCGGCTACTACGCGAGGGCCCGCAACCTGCACAAGACGGCCATCATGGTCGCGAACTCCGGAGGCAAGTTCCCAACATCGGCGGCCTCCCTCGAAGCCCTGCCCGGCATCGGCCGCTCCACCGCCGGCGCCATCCGCGCCTTGGCGATGGGCCAACGCGCCGCCATCCTGGACGGCAACGTCAAGCGGGTGCTGGCCCGCTTTCATGGCGTATCCAGCCCCTTGACCGGCACCGACACCCTGCGTGAGCTATGGAATCACGCCGAAGCGCACACCCCAGCGCAGCGAACGGCGTCCTACACCCAAGCCATCATGGACCTCGGTGCCTTGGTCTGCACCCGCCGCGCGCCGCAGTGCCCAAGCTGCCCCCTAGCCGAGCGATGCGTCGCCTTGGCCACCCAGCGGGTGGACGAAATACCCCAAGGCAAACGGTCGAAGGCGAAGCCCGTGCGCCGGACACGCCTGTACGTCATCACCGCACCGAACCGCGCCTGCCTGCTGGAGCGGCGTCCCGATCACGGCATTTGGGGCGGCCTCTGGTCGCCGCCGCAACGCCAGCCCGAACGCTCGGTTGAGGCGGTCTGCGCGGAGTTCGGCATCTCCCCTTCGGCCATCATCGAGCACCGAACCGCCCCGGTCTTCCGGCACAGCTTCACCCACTTCCACCTCGACATCGAACCCCACTACCTGCGCATCAAGCAGCAGCCGGCGCAAGTGACGGACAGCGGCGGCCAGATGTGGTACGCCCCGGATGGGGCCGCGCCGGTCGGCCTGTCCGCCCCCGCCGCCCGGCTGCTCGCCAGCTTGGATGAGGTGTTCGGGGAGGCGCCGGCAAAAGGTTAAACTACGCCCATGGCACGCACCGTCTTTTGCCGAAAATACCAAGCGGAGCTCGAAGGGCTCGCCCAGCCGCCGCTGCCCGGCGCCAAGGGCGAACTGATCTTCGAGACGGTGTCACGCAAGGCTTGGGAAGAGTGGCAAGCCGTGCAAACCATGCTCATCAACGAACGGAACCTGCGCCTGATCGACCCCGAGGCGCGCCAGTAC
>JAPPIX010000269.1 GCA_028820495.1 Gammaproteobacteria bacterium | reverse complement strand
ATCGGGGTATTTTCTTTTTAATCTTTTTTTGCCCCGAAAACAAAATAGTTTTTTTTTTTTTTTCCTTCTCCCCCCCCCCCCCCCCCCCCAAATTGGGTGCTGCACCCGCCATCCTAAACTGACTTTCCCACCAGAGCGAAAGGAGCGAACCTATGAATGATTCTGCACCTGAGGCTCGACCAGCGCGTCGCAATCGGTTGATTGTCGCGGCAATCGGTCGTTGCGGCCTGCTGGCCTTGCTTGCGGTTCTCAGTCCGGTCCAGGGCTATGCCGCCGAAGCTGGAATCGACGTGCCGATGCGCCGCGACCGCGCAACGTCCCAGCAGCCCCTTTCCACCCAGTCGTCGGGCGGGCTGTTGGAGGCCACCGAGGTGGTGCGGCGTGAGATCGGGATTCTGCGCAGCGAACTCGGTGCCAATGACTTCCCCGCACAAGCGGAATCGCACCAGGACCGCACTCCAATTCATGTGTACGTCAAGGCGCTGGAAGTGATGTCGAAGGTTGCCGCGCTGCAGCGTCGGCTCGGCGTTCCGGTGGGCGAGGTGCGGAGCCTGCCTTTGTCGGATGTCTCGGCCGACGAAGCGATGGGCGCCGTCCAGGACATCTTGGACGGCATCGATGCGATCAAGAAGCAGTTGGTCATCGACGCCTCGGTCGAGGTGGCGGCGACCTCCGACGGCCCGCGAATGCTTGCGGTGGCCTATCGGAACCTTGCGGACGCTTCCTTGTTGATCGACTGGCTGGTGGGCCGGGAACTGACCTTGCAAGCCGTCTTTCAAAGCCTTATGGCGGCTGTCGAAGACATCAATCTGATCGCCACCAGAGTCCAGGTGCCGTTGAACGGAGAGCTGCCGGAAGTGAGCGACCAGAGGAACCTGATCAACGTTGCCCAACAGGCCATGCGCGCGGCATACAAAGTGGCCAACCTGCAAACGGGGCTCGGCATGGACGCCTCCGCAGTGCCGACGCTCACGATGGTCCGGGTGTCGCCCACGGAAATCCACGACCTGATCGGCATCCTGCGGGCGGAGTTGGTTCGCATCAAGGGACATCTCGGCATCAACGTGCCTACGGACGACGTTCCGGCTGCGGGCTTTGGGCAGGACAGCGCAGACCTGTTCGCGCAGATGTTGCTGGTCGTGCGCCATCTCGACCAATTGGTCGTCAGTGCAAGGAGCCAATGACAATGGTCAGCCAACCACAAACAGATTCAAGCCTGCGCAATGTTGTTCCCCGGAGGCCCTCCGCTGGGCCAACCCGCAGGGGGGTGGGGGCCGCACTCGCCGCGCTCCTCATGGTGGGCGCGCCAGCAGCTTGGGGCCAGACGCACGACAGCGGCGACACGGCTTGGGTTGCCATGGCCAGCGCGCTCGTGCTGTTCATGACAGTGCCCGGCTTGGCGCTGTTCTACGCTGGCATGGTCCGGGCCAACAACGTGCTCTCCGTGCTGCTGCAGTGTTTCGCCATTGCCTGCATCGTGAGCGTGCTATGGCTCGCCCTAGGCTACAGCCTCGCATTCGGGGAAACCGTCTCGCAGTTGGTGGGTGGCACCAGCAAGGCGTTCTATCAGGGGATGACCGAGGCATCGCTGATCGGCACCATTCCGGAGCCTATTTTCGCGACCTTCCAACTCACCTTCGCGATCATTGCGCCCGCCCTGATCGTCGGCGCCTTTGTCGAGCGGATGCGGTTTTCGGCGGTGTTGTTGTTTGCCGGGACGTGGTCCTTGCTGGTCTATGCGCCGGTCGCGCACTGGATCTGGGGCGGCGGCTGGCTTGTTGAGCTCGGGCTGCTCGACTACGCTGGCGGCACGGTCGTCCACGTCACCGCAGGCACCGCCGCCCTCGTCGGGGCCGTGGTGCTCGGTCCGCGGCAGGGCTTTCCGCAACAGACCCCGCCACCCCACAACATGGTCCTTACCTTGATCGGCACCGGCATGCTTTGGGTGGGCTGGTTCGGCTTCAACGGCGGCAGTGCGCTGGCGGCGAACGGCGATGCCGCCATGTCCATCGTGGTGACGCAGGTGGCTGCGGCAGTGGGCGCCTTGGTCTGGATGGGCTTGGAGTGGGCGCGCCGCGGCAAGCCCACGGTGTTCGGCGCAACGGTCGGCATGGTGGCGGGCCTCGCCAGCATCACGCCGGCCTCAGGATTCGTCAGTCCGGCTGGCGCCCTAGTGATGGGCACCGTTGGCAGCCTGTTGTGCTTCCTGTTGATGGGCTTCATCAAGAACACCCTCAAGATCGACGACAGCTTGGATGTCTTCCCTGTCCATGCGGTCGGGGGCGCTTTCGGCACGGTTTTCGTTGCCGTGTTCGCGAGCAATGCGCTGGGCGTTTTCTCGGGCCAGCATGACATCGACATTGGCGGCCAGTTGGGCGTGCAAGCACTCGGCGTATTGGTCGTGGCCAGCTACACCGCGGTCATGACGTGGATCATATTGAAAGTCATCAACGCTATGGTCACCAACCGGGTTACCGAGGCGGAGGAAGCCCAAGGCCTCGACCGGCTCTCGCATGACGAGCATGGCTACATGCGATTGGTGGTTCAGGATGAACCGATCACGGAACGGAACGTTGCAGCGGCATCGCAGCCCACGAACTCGGGGGCCGCTTGAAAAAGGGATGCCTTCCGAGGGCTCGCCTGTTGCGAACCGCTCTCGCTCTATTGCCGCTCGGCCTGTGCCTGTCCGCTTCGGTGGCTGCGGACTACCTCGCCTATGCCGTGGGGGAGCAGTCCCGCCAGCCGCTGCCGGAATCCCTGGTCGACATCGACGTGCGATACCTTCTGGAACTGGACTGGAACTATCGGGGCGGGCGTTCGACAATCGACGTGCGGCCCGTCGAGGTCGCTGGCGGGGTGGGCGATGCGAGTTCGGGCGAAGGCGTTCCTGCGCAGGCCATTCACGGGGTGATTTCGGAGGCCCTGCGTCGAACGGGGCGGTTCGACGTGGATGTGGATGAGGGCGCCGACGCCGCGGACTATGTGCTACAGGTGACGGTAGCGGCCTACCAGGCAGAGGCCGCAGTCCGCATCACCAATCCGCGGGCAGGCGGCGCCCGGCGCGCCCAAGCCGCCAAGGGCCGGGTCGCGTTGCGCATGCGCCTCGTCAATGCAGCCGATGCCCTGCTGCTCGCCGACCGGTTCGAAGCGCTCGTCGAGCAGCCCAGGGCCGAGTTCGCCAGCCACGGTGCCGTGGAGGGCCTGCCCGCCGACGTTTGGCGCACACCCATCGGGCAGGCCATGCTGGCTGCCGTCAATCAAGGCACTTTCGAAGTCGTGAAGGCGGCTGGGCCGCTGGCACCGACCGGTCGGGTCGTGAAGGCCGAGGACAGCCGTGTTTGGGTAAACCTTGGCGCTGGGATTCTGTCCGTCGGCGATGAGCTGATCGTCACTGCGGAAGGCGAGGCGCTGGTTGATCCCGAAACGGGCCTTAACCTCGGCGGTCCGGCAATCGAGGTTGCCAAACTCCTCGTCACTCAGGCCGAGGCGCGCTTCAGCATTGCGGAAATGCTGTCAGCGACGGGAACGCCAAGTCGGGGCGACACCGTCGTGCCTGCGTCGCTGCCGTCCGGATTCGAGTTCGCACCGCGCTGGGAGGCCCCTGCGGACGGGGAGTTCTAGCGCTCCATCAAACTGACATTCAAGACTGACTTTCAAGACTGACTTTCAAGAATACAGGGGTTCATCCATGAAGAGATTGCTCGTGAGCTTGCTGGCCCTTGCCGCTGGCGCCGCCTCGGCTGCGGAGTTTTCCG
>JAPPIX010000067.1:21304-31668 GCA_028820495.1 Gammaproteobacteria bacterium | reverse complement strand
GAATCGGATTCGAACTCGCGAAGCAATACTGTCAGCAAGGCGACCGGGTCTATGCCACGGTGCGCGATCCAAACCAAGCCGAACCGCTGCAGGCGGTGGCGGAAAGCAGCGGCGGCCTGCTCACCGTGCACGCCATGGACGTCGGAGACGCCGCCGCGGTTAGCGCTTGCGCCGACGCGCTGAGCGAAGTGGCGATCGATGTGCTCATCAACAATGCCGGCATCTTTGGCGGGCTCGATACCCAGACCTTCCAGAACATGGACTACGACAACTGGGCTCACGAATTCAACGTCATGGCCATGGGCCCGTTCCGAGTCACCCAGGCATTTCTACCCCACGTTCAAGCTGGCAAGGACAAGAAAATCGTTACCATCTCAAGCCAAACCGCCGCGCACGCCTACGACCATGTCATCGGCTATTCGTATGCGAGCTGCAAGGCCGCGGTCAACCGTTTGATGACCGGGTTGGCGACGGAGTTGAAAGAGCAGGACATTATTGTTGTGCCCCTGCATCCCGGCTGGGTCAAAACGGAGATGGCCGGGGATGTGGCCGATATAGAACCGGAAGAGAGCGCCCGAGGCTGCCGTGAGGTCATCGCGGCCATGACCCTGGCGGACTCCGGCACGTTTTTGAAGTGGACCGGCGATGTGCACCCTTGGTGACAGGTGGACATGAACTCAGGCTATAACCTGGATTTCAATATGGCGGGTGCCGACCTGGCCGCACCCTGCAACTCGTGCATGTCTGCGTTGCCCCCTTTCTTGTGTTGGCACTGAGCCACTCGCCTACCGCCGAGAAGGCCGCAGGTACCATGCGGAGATCAAGACTCCGGGGTGGAGGCAGGCAACCGGTGCTTCTTCTTCTGGGCCTGCTGTTGAGCTGTCAAGCAGCCGCAACGGAGCTGTCGGCCCCGGCGAGGCTCGATGCCGTGCTCGATGAGCACGTTGAGATGGCTTCGCACCCGTTTCTATACGCCCGCGTGGAGGATGGTCAAGGCCGGCTGATCTACGAGCATGGGGCGGTGAACGATGAACTGGCTCCGGATCAGGACGCGGCCGGCGACACTTGGATGCGCATCTGGTCGATGACCAAGCTGGTCACCACAGTGCTGGTTCTGGACTTGGTTGAAGACGGCGTTCTGGGCCTGGACGACCCGGTTGGCCGGTTCATTCCCGAGTTCAAGCAACTCCGGGTGGCGGCGGCGGATGGCCGCAGCCTCGCCGTCATTGCCGCTGCCAAGGAAGGCCTGGATGCCGCCTGTCCCTTTATTGCGGTGGAGCTGGCCGCGGCCATGACGGTCGAGGACCTGCTCAACCACAAGGCGGGCTTCCACTATGGCAATACCGGCATCCCCTGCCTGGATGAGCCCTTGGCGGAGCAGGGCCTGCCGCTATCGGCTTCCACCGATCAGTTCATCGCCAAGCTGGCCCGCCTGCCCCTCATCGAGCAACCGGGGCGGCGCTATTACTACGGCCTGAGCACCACCGTGCTTGGGTTCGTCGCCGAGCGCGCGGCTGGCAGCAGCCTGAAGGCGCTGGTCGAGAAACGGATCACCGGCCCCTTTGCGATTCGCGGGCTTCGGTATGACCTGCCGGACGGTACGGCACTGCCGGGGCGCTTCACTGGTGCCGGCGGCAAGTTGCGGCCAGCCGCGGTCAGCGACCTCGACCTCATGGGCCCCGGCGTGCCGCGCTACGAACCCCAGGGCAAGCTTCATCTCGGCGGCGAGGGCATGATCGCCACGGCGGAAGGATTCGCGGACTTTCTCCAGATCCTTCTCGGTGGGGGCCAGTGGCAGGGCAGGCGCCTGCTGGAGGCGGAGACCGTTGTGGACATGACATCGCCCAAAACCCAGATCGACAACCCGTTCGGTTACAGCGGCTATACGCTGTGGATCAACAACGGACGCCTCTCCGACGGTTCCACCGGGCCGGGCGGCCTCTGGATGGGGGGCGGCTACGAGGGCACCCACTATTGGATCGACCCCGATCGCCGCCTGATCGGCATCATCATGTCCCAAGTCCACGAGCCACCTGAATCAGGCTGGGGAATGGCTGACCAGTTCAGGGCGGAACTTTACCGGCAGATCGATGATTCCTGAAGTTCGATGCGTATCGCGGAAAATTCAATCACTGCGATGGAAAGTGCTTCCCAGTGGCCTAATCGAGGGCGGGACGCCCTCGCTCCGGGGTGCAACGCCCGACCTAGTCCCTCTGGCCCTCAATCAGCAGGTCGTCGAGAATTTTGGGGGACGTCGGTGGTGCGCCGCCGAAGGACCAGTCTGAGGGGGATTCGTTGATCTCGGTGTATTCGCCTTCGGGGTTGTGTTCCCAAGTCGTGACGTAGAGGTTGGCGCCCTGCCAATCATCCACGCCGAACCGTTCGCCCTCGTAGAGGAAGGTCACCGTGCGGGCTTCGGCATCGGCGGTGATGCGCGGCGACACGCCGAGCTTGTCCCCCTGTTCACCGGCTGCCGCGTTGGTGGTGTCATACAGGTAGCTGGCCCAGCCGGAAGCCACGTGCGCCAGGTCCCAGCGCAGCGTTGCCGGCATGCTCGCGTTCAACTTGGGCAGCGTGCTTAAGCCCGCCCGCGCATCGGTGTCGATGAAGATGCTGAACACCACGTTGTCGAAGCCGTTCATGGGCAGCCAGCTGTTGGAGACTTCGCCCATGGTCAGGGTCAGTTCCAGGTTTCTGCCGGCGGTGCGGACTCGAGCGCCCAAGATGTCCTTTTGGGTTCGGCTCAGGGGCTGAAGGGGCTTGATGTAGCGGCCTTCGGGGCCGACGTCGTCGCCAATCGGATCGCTGACCACTCGTTCCAGCGCGGGTTGCGTGACCTCGCTGACGTAGAAGAACCGATCCGAGAGCCGGTCGTTTTCGGCGTCGTAAACCTGCAGATGATTTTCCGTTCGTCCGAAATCGACCACCGGGACTTCGATCGCCCAGTTGCCGTCGGCGTTCGTTTGGAATGGACGCGCGGCATCGATATTGCCGTTGCGGATGAGCAGGAGTCGGCTGAAGGCTGCCGCATGGCCGGATAGCTGGAAGGTCTCGCTGAACGTTGCGCGGGATGAAGGTGGTGTGATGGTGATCTTAGGACGAGGGCGGGGTGTCGGCGAGCCGGTGGGTGCCGCCTCGTAAGGCGCGCTGATGAAGACCGACCGGGCCGGCAGAGTGGCGGTCAGTTGGCCATCGGTCCCGACCGCTAGCGGGGTGTCGATGTTCGACGTGAAAGCCGCGTCCAGTTTGCCGCCTGGCGGTGCGCCGAGATGCAGCCGGTGGGCGAGAACGGCATGATCTGCGGTGTTCATCAACACGGTCACCGACTGTTTGCCCAGCGTGCGCTGGTAGGCGAGGATCCCGGGGCCCGCCGAATCCGAAGCAATGAAGCTGAGATCGCCCCGGCTGAGAATCGGGTTGGAGCGACGGACTGCGGCCAGCGACTGGATGAGCTGGTAAGGTCGCGAATCCGAATCGAACGAGCCCCGCTGGTTGTTGTGGCCACCGGCGAACATCGCCATGCGGGTTTCCTTCAAGGCCTGTTCCGTGCCTTGGTAGATGATCGGGATGCCCGGGATCGTGAACAGCAACGCCAGTGCCTGCTCGAATGCGGCGGTGTTGCCTGTGGCTAGGAATCGCGGCGTGTCGTGGTTGTCGATGAAGTTGGGCATGTTGAACGGATCATCAAAGAGCGACATAAAGCGTTGGAGCCTAAATGCGAGCTGGCTCGTGGCCTGCCCGCGCCCAATGACGCGATTGACCTCGAAATAAAGCGGGTAGTTCAACATGGAGTTCACATAGGGCTTCTCCTTTGATCCCAGGTAGCCCTTGAGCTTTTGCTCCCCGCCGTCCCCGAACGGCTCGGAGTATGAAACCGACTCACCGAAGGTCAGAAAGTGGCGCTTGCCGAGACCTTGCGCATGGGCATAGATGCCGTCGCCATCGTGCAGGAAGCGATGCCAGAACTCGTGATCGACCAGCGAAACCGTGTCGATGCGGAAGGCATCGACCCCGGCCTCACTGATCCAGTGCTTGTAGGTGTCCTTCAACTCGGCAATGACCACCGGGTTTTCCGTGTTCAGGTCCGCAAGCTGGCCGAGCATGTAGTGGGTTTCCTGGTGCCGGTCGGCAAAGTCCTGCAGTGTCGGGGTCCAGTGGTAGATGTTCGCCGAGGCGTGTTCGGGGTTCAGCCGGCCGATCATGTGGAAGGGCGGCTGGGTCGGCGCCGGCTGGTGCGAACTGGGTTCGAGGAGGCGGAAGTTCTTGGCGGTGTCGGCGGGGTCGTAGCCGCCGTCGTAGGTGTAGAAGTTGGCCGTGTGGTTGGCGACGATGTCCTGGACTAGAAACATGCCCCGGCAATGCAGTTCGTGGGACAGGCGTTGGTAATCCACCAGGGTGCCGAAGTGCGGGTCGATCTCCCGGAAGTTGATGGCCCAATAGCCGTGCCAGCCAGCGGCCTGGTAGGGCGTGCTCCACCATTGGTTGGTCACCGGCGGCGTGATCCAGACCGCCGTAACGCCCAGCGATTTCAGGTAGTCGAGCCGATCGACGATGCCCTTCAGGTCGCCGCCGCTGAAATGAGCGCCGCTTAGCGGTTCGTACTCGCCGTGGCCTTGGTCGTTGTTAGTCGGATCACCGTCCTGGAAGCGGTCGATGAACAGCATGTAGATGACCTGGTCCTGCCAGTTCGGCGACGGCATCTGCAGCAGCAATTCGTCTGCCCGGCAGGTTTTGCCGGCTTCTTCCGAAGCCGCGGATGCAGCCACCACCGAGGCGAGCCCGGCAAGCGCGACATTCAGGAGCAGCTTATTCATGGATTTCGATGGACTCCGGCATGCCGATGTCCTCTTTCCACGCCATGATCCGGTCCTTGAACCGGCGGACCAGTTCGGGCCGGGCGGCGCTCAAGTCACTTGTGCCCCGTGGGTCAACGGTCACGTCGTACAGCCGCATTTCATCGGCGTCGGCGTACCAGAAGAAGTGCCAGCGATGGGTGCGGACGTAGTAGCCCTCCGCCCGCACGCCCATCGTCGTGCCCCGGGCGCGGCGGTTGTCGCTGTAGCCGATCAGTTCCGAGCGCTCGCTCAAGGTGTCCCGTTCACCCTCCAGCAAGGCTTTAAGCGACTGGCCCCGCAAGTTCGCCGGGACTTCGATGCCCGCGATATCCAGCACGGTGGGCACGATGTCCAGCGATGACACTAGGCTTGAGTCGTTGAAGGAGGCGGCGAGGCGCCCTTTCCAATAGAAGATGAGGGGGGTGCGCACCGACAGGTCGTACAGGCCGCCCTTGCCAGTGAAGCCGCCGGTGGCCAGCTCGTCGCTTGGCGTCTCGCTCCCAGTCATGTATTCCACGTCGCCGTCCTGCTCGTAGCCGTTGTCGCTGACATAGATGAAGAGCGTGTCCTCCAGCAGCCCCTTGGCTTCGATATGGTCCATCAGGTCGCTGACCCCTTGGTCCCACCAAGTGATGTTGCTGTAGTACAGCTTGGCGGACTCGGAGAGGTTCTGGTCCGCATAGAACTTGCTGAATCGATAGGGCGCATCGAGCGGCGTGTGCGGCAGCATGGGGCCGAACCAGATGAACATGGGCGCGTCCTGGTGTCGGTCGATGAAGTCGTAGAGGGGGTCCATCGTCTCCCGGACGAGTTCGTTGCCCTCGGCGCCCATCAGTTCCAGGAAGAAGGTGTCGGTGTCAAAGCGGGACATGTCCCAGCCTGCCGTCATGCCTTCATCGAAGTGTCCGTTGCGATAGGAGTTCTCCCACCACTTGCCGCCCTGCCAGCTCACGTAGCCCTTGGTTCCGAGCAGCTTCGGCAGCGTGTCGAACGTGCGCATGCCGTTCGCCTTGTTGACCGTGGTCCACCGCCGCTGTTCGGCGGCGCTCATGGCCTGCCAGTCCGTTTGCTCCTTCAAGGCAGCGATGTGGTCGTTCAACCGGGTCTGGTACTCGATGGGGTGCAGCCCAGTGGCCAGCGTGCGCAGGGATGGCCTGCAGTAAGGCGCCGTGCTATGGCCAAGCGAAAAGGTGACGCCGCCGGCGGCGAGGGCGTCCATGGTCGGCGTGATCACGTTGTCGTCGCCCATGAAGCCGAAGTAGGGATAGCCGTGGTCGTCGCCGATCAGCAGGACGATGTTGGGCAAGCGGTCGGCGTGGGCCAGCGCGGCCAAGCCGAAGAGCGCCAAGCAGGGCAGCACTTTAAGTGCGTTCATGGTGCGGTCTCCTCGTTGCGGATGGGGTGAAGCGTCATCTTCAACGCCTCGTACCCGGTCTGGCGCCGGTAGTCGGGCCATTGTTCGACCTTCGGCTCACCGGACAGGAAGTCGATGCGGGACACTTTCTGGGAGACCTTTTCCAAGACCGATCGCAGGATCAGCCGGGCTTGGTGGGCGCCCAGGCAGGTGTGCGGCCCGACGCCGTAGGCGACGTGCGCGTTCCCCCGCCGGTCGAGCCGCACTTCATCGGCATCCGGAAACACGCTTTCGTCGCGGTTTGCCGAGGCCCAGCAGAGTGATGCGCGATGGCCCGGCGGGATTCGCAGCCCGTTGATTTCCGTGCCGGCGGGACAGGTTCTGCCGATGTGGGTGAGCGGCGAGCAGACCCGCACGATCTCTTCGGCGGCGCTGCGGATCAATTCGGGGTCCGCGCGCAGCCTCGAAAGGTCTTCGGGCCGGTCGGCGAGATGCGCCAGCGCGAACGCGATCACAGAAACCACGGTGTCGCGCCCGCCCGCGAAGGTGAGGATGGCGAAGCCGAGAATCTCATCGGCAGTGAGCTTGCGCCCATCGAGCGTGGCCTTGGACAGCGCCCCGAAGAGGTCGTCGCCCGGGTCGGCGGCGGCATCCGCCAAGACCCCGTCGAGGTATCGGTAGAGCGCCGTGCGGGAGGCGTCTTCGTAGAGCAGGTTGGTGTTCCAGTTCTCCCAGAGCAGCCCGTCCTCGGGCGGGCGCTTCAGCATCATCGCCAGCGCCCGGGATTGCAGCTTGACGGCGAACTCCCGGATGACTTCGACCTCGTCGCGCCCGATGACCGCGTCGAGGAGGGTGGCTGTCAGTTCGCCGATGGCCTCCATCATCTCCGGCTGCTTGGGCCGTTCGAAGAAGGGCCGCACCAGCGCCCGGTAGGCCGTGTGTTCCGGGGGATCGGTTTCGATCGGCAACTCCCGCACGTCCCGAAAGGGCTCCTCCCCCGGAATGGGCACCCGAAAGGGCGCATCGGAACTGAATGCCTTGACGTTCCGGGCGGCCCGCCGGACGTCACCATGACGGAGAATCATGGGAATGGTTTCGCCCGCGAAATCCGCCGCCAGCAGGCCGCTCGATGCGCGGGCCGCCTTGAACGGGTCCGTCAGGTCCCAAGTGTTCACCGCAGCTTGCTCTCGCCGTCGCTGAACACGCCCACGTAGCCGCTGAACGGCGGCAGGGAGGCGGGGCACTGGTGGGCATGCGGTGCGCAGCCGACGCTGAGTTCGCGCTCGGCTGCGCCGGTCTGAGGCGGCACCCAGTCGATTGGCCGGCCGGTCAGGTTGAAGACGCACAGGGCTAAGTTTCCGCCGCTTTTGCGCTCGAATGCCAGCACGTCGCCGTTGGCATCGAGGAAGCGGAGGTCGCCGCATTTGAGTGCGTCGGAGGAGCGGCGAAGGCTGATGGCTTCGCGGAAGAAGCCGAGGGTCGAACGCGGGTCGGCGGCTTGGACGTCAACGGCCAGCAGCCGGTGCTCGTCCGGCATCGGCAGCCAGGGTTCCGCGCCGCTGAACCCCGCGCCAGCATCGTTTCGGCGCCAGGGCATGGGTGTGCGGGCGCCGTCCCGGCCGAACGTCTGGGGCCAGTTGTTCTTGGCCTCGGGATCCTGGAGCTTTTCGAACGGTATCTCGGCTTGGGTCAGCCCGAGCTCCTCGCCTTGGTAGATCAGCATGGTCCCGCGCAGGGCAATTTGCAGCAGCGCGAACAGGCAGGTTCGGTGCGGCGGGGCTGGCTCAGGGCACCAGCGGCTGGCGACCCGGGGGACGTCGTGATTGGAGAAGGCCCAGGACGGCCAGCCCTCGCCGGGGTTGCCGTTCCACTTGCCGAGCACCTGCCTGACCTTATCCGCAGTCACTTCGCCCATGCCAAGGAATTCGAACCCGTAGGCGCTGTGCAGCCGCTTTGAATCGGCGGTGTAGGCTTTCTGGATCGGCAACGGGTCTCCGGAACCCACCTCCGCCACCGTGAACACCTCGCCGAAGGAATCGGTCAGGCGCCGAAACCGCTCCAGCAGGGCCGGCATGTCCGGATGGTTCATGGTGTGCCTCTGCTCCTGCATGAGATAGGGCCGGGACGTGGTGAAGAACGGGGGCCGAGCCCTCGGGTTGTCCCGGAGCAGCGGGTCGTGCATGCCATGGTTGAGGGCGTCCAGCCGGAATCCATCCACGCCCCTTTCCAGCCAGAACCGGGCCACGTCCAGCAAGGCGTCCTGAACCGCCGGATGGTGCAGGTTCAGGTGCGGCTGTTCGGCGAGGAAGTTGTGGTGGTAGTACTGCTCCCGCCGCGCATCCCAGGTCCAGCCGGGGCCGGTGAACACCGATTGCCAGTTGTTCGGCGGCGAACCGTCCGCCTTCGCATCCGCCCAGACGAACCAATCCGCCTTGTCGTTCACGCGGCTCGAGCGGCTCTCCGTGAACCAGGGATGCGCGTCGGACGTATGCGCATAGACCTGATCGATGATCACCTTCAGGTTGAAGCGATGGGCCTTCTCCAGCAGGGCGTCGAAGTCCTCGAGCGTGCCGAACACCGGATCGACATCGCGATAGTCCGCCACGTCGTAGCCGAAATCCTTCATCGGCGAGGTGAAGAAGGGCGAGACCCAGATGCCATCCACGCCGAGGTCAGCCACGTACTCCAGTCGTGAAGCGATGCCATTGAGGTCGCCGATGCCGTCGTTGTTCGTGTCCAGAAAACTGCGGGGGTAAATCTGGTAGATGACGGCGCCCCGCCACCACTCGTTGTTGCTTTCTCTCAAAACCTAGTTCTCCAACAAAATCGCCGATGAATGGGTCAATGAAATGGTTGTCTGGCCACTTGCATCCAGTTCGTCGGTGCGCTCCGACGCGGTGATCCGGTGGCCGAGCGCATCAAGGTGCGTAACGGAAACACTGCCCAGATTCTCCCGGCCCAGAACCTGTGCGGGCACCGCCTCCGGGTGCTCGGCGGAATCGAGCCGGCGGACGTGTTCGGGCCGGATGCCGTAGAAGGCCCGTCCGCTTTGGGCGCTAAGGTGCGACGGCAGCGGGAACGACAGCTCGCCCGCATGAAACCGATTCGATCCGGCTTCGCCCTCGATCAGGTTCATCGGCGGTGTGCCGATGAAGGACGCAACGAACGAGTTGGCGGGCCGGTGATAGGCGTCGAGCGGGCGGGCGTGCTGCTGCAGCCGGCCCCCGTTCAGCACGGCGATGCGGTCGGCCAGCGTCATCGCCTCGACCTGGTCGTGGGTGACGTAAACCGTGGTGGTGCCGTGCCGTTCGTGGAGCCGCCTGATTTCCAGCCGCATGCGGTTGCGCAGCTTGGCGTCGAGGTTGGACAGGGGCTCGTCCATCAACAGCACCTTTGGCCGCCGGACCAGTGCCCGGCCGATGGCCACCCGTTGCTGCTGGCCTCCGGACAGCTCGCGGGGCCTTCTTTCGAGCACTTCGCTTAAGTCCAGCAGGGCAACGGCGCTGTTTACGCGCTCGCCGATCTCCCCTTCGCTGATGGCCAGGCGCTGCTGGCCGCGCCGCAGCCCGAAGCTTAGGTTCTCCGCCACGCTCATGTGTGGATAAAGCGCGTAGGACTGGAAGACCATGCCGAGGCCGCGGGCTCCCGGCGGCAGGTCGTTGACCCGTTGGCCGCCGATGAGGATGTCGCCCGAACTGGCCTCTTCCAACCCGGCGAGCACTCGCAGGGCAGTGGACTTGCCGCACCCGGACGGGCCGAGCAGCACCAGGAACTCCCCCTCTTCGACTTTCAGGCTGAGCGAATCCAGAGCGACGGTGCCGTCGTCGAACCGCTTGGTCACGCTGCAGAACTCTACGGTTGACATGGTCACCCCTTGACTGCGCCAGCGCTCAAGCCCTGCACCAGGGCCCTCTGGAAGGCGATGAAGAGAATCACGACCGGAATGCTCACCAAGATGCTGGCGGCGGCGAAGTCGCCCCATTGCTGGTTGGTGGCGGGAATCATGGATGCCAGCCCCACCGGCAGGGTGTACTGGTCGTTCGACGTGTTGAAGACCAGGGCCAGCAGGAATTCGTTCCACGCGGTGAGGAACGAGAAGAGGGCCGTCACCGCCACGGCCGGCAGCGATAGCGGCAGGATGATGTGGCGAAAGATCTCGAACTGTGTGCAGCCTT
>JAPPIX010000067.1:0-21294 GCA_028820495.1 Gammaproteobacteria bacterium | reverse complement strand
CTTCCTCGATCTCCCGCGGGATCGAGTCGAAGAAACCCTTCAGCATCCAGACGCACAGCGGCAGCGCGGTGACCGAATAGACGATGATCAGGCCGATGCTGGTGTTCAACAACCCAAGGGTCTTCATGATCATGAAGTAGGGCAGCAGGATGATGATGCCGGGAAACATCTGCACCAGGACGAACAGGAACATCGAGGCGCGCCGGCCGGCAAACCGGTAGCGGCTGAACGCGTAGCCTGCGGGGATGGCGAGCAGCAGGCCGACGATGGTGGTGCCGACGGAGACGACTAGGGAATTCCCGACCCAGGTGCCGAAGGCAGCGCTGGAGAGCACGGCGGTGAAGTGGTCCAGCGTGAAGGCGTCGCCGATGGCCCCGCCCAGCACATTGCCCGGCGACACCGCCACGTCGGCGATCCACACTAGGGGTATGACGACTGGTGCGCAGGCGTGGACCAGGAGCACTTGCGTCCCGGCCCGGGACAGCAAGGGCCCCAGGCGTCGATTGCTGCTTAAGCACTCGGCGATGAACGCGGCGTCGTCCGTTTCCGACGCCCAGGCCGACACCCGCGGCGAGATCAGCCAATAGAGCGCCAGTACGCTTGGGAGCGCGAGCCAGGCGAGCGTCCAGAGGTCGTAGAGGCTCTTCCCGCCGACCACGAGGAGGTGGGCGGCGATCACGGTCCCGGCACCCGCGAAGGTCGCGCCTAGGCGCCTCTTCCAGGTTCGCCGGTCACCAGCCAAGCAGGCGCGGCAGCCCGCTAGCAGCAGCAGGCCGCAAAGCAAACCGATCTGCCGCGGCCCGTCGTACCGCAGACCTTCCAAGACGGCAGCGATCGCCAGAACCACGACGGCCGCAAGCAGCCAGCGCCCTAGCGCCCGGACCTCGGCGGGCACCACCCAGTCGATCATCTCGCCCCTTGCACTCATCGCGCGACCTCCATGACGCCGGAGCGCTTCACGTAGAGATAGGAGAAGGCGAGCAGCAGCAGGAAGACGGCCACCGACCAAGCGGCGGCGACGCCGTAGCGCCCGTAGTCGAAGGCGACGCTGAACACGTAGGTGACCAAGGTGTCCGTCGCGCCCGGCTCACCGAAGCCCACGTAGGGATTGCCCCGCGTCATCAGGTAGATGGTGTTGAAGGTGTTGAAGGTCCAGATGAAGCCGAGCAGCGAGACCGGCACCAAGGTGCTCTTGAGATTGGGCAGGGTCAGGTAAGCGAACTGGTTCCAGCCGGAGATGCCGTCGAGCTCGGCCGCTTCAAACATCTCGGTGGAGATGGCCTGCAGCGCGCCGCTCAGCACCATCATCATGAACGGAATCCCCAGCCAGATGTTCACCAGGATGACGGATATGCGGGCGGCCATCGGCGTCGCGGTGAAGTCGGTCGCCGTGCCCAGGATGGCGTTGATCAATCCGTCAGGCTGCAGCATGCCGTTCCAGGCGAGCACGGAAATGTAGCCGGGGATGGCCCAGGGCAGGAGCAGGATGGTGCGGTACAGGGTGCGCCCGCGGATGCCGGGCTGGGTCAGGGTGTAGGCGAGCAGCAGCCCCAAGGCGACGTGGGCGGCGACGTTGGCTAGGGTCCAGACGAGGGTGAACAGGGTGACGCGAAACATGCCGGGGCTTGAGAGGACCGTCGCGAAGTTCGTAAGCCCGATCCAGCGCTCCTCTCCGAGGTGGCTCTGGCTGGCATCGGTGAAGGCCAGCCAGACGCCGTAGGCCACTGGGTAGAAGGTGAGGGTGGCCAAGCCGATCAGGGCGGGCGCCACATAGATGTAGGCGCGGCTGGTCTGCGCACGGCCGCTTAGGATGTCCCGCCTGCGCAGGTACAACAGGAGCACGATGGCCGACAGGACGATGGAACCCAAGGTCAACATGATGGGCCGGGTGTCCGGCGGCGGCGGCCGCTGGTCCGGAACGTCGGTGCGCGCCCTGATGGGCAGCAGGGGAGACAGGCCCCGGCCATCGGCATCGACCGGCCGCACGGCGATCCATTGATCCACGCCAGGCCACATGCCCGAGAGCGAACAGGACCATTCCAGGGTGTCCGGGGCAAGCACTGGGATGTCGTCCAGATTGCGGTGCACCGGCTGTCCCGCCGTCCAACAATCCTGGGTGTCGAAGGCCGGGGCAACGCGCGTCAGGCCGGTCGTGTCGCCGACTAGGAGGGTCGAGTGGAGTTCTGCATTGGCAACACGGTCAAACGGCTGGTCGGCGAACCAGATTTGGTAGCCGCGGGCATCCGGTTCGGGTCGATGTTGAACCTGAACATGGATGCGGCGATATTCTTGCTGAGCCGGGTCGGCGACCATGCGGGGCACCTCATCGACTGGCACGGCCGCTTGGGCAATCGAGGCCAGGAGGATTGCGCTGGCAAGAAGAAGGCGTCGCAGTACCATGGGCCAATTTTCAAACCGCCCATTGGAAGGCCCTTTCCGACGGCCCAATCGAGGGCAAGATGCCCTCGCTCCGGGGATCACGCTGGGTCCGGGCGACGACCCACGGAGCGACGGCGTCCCGCCCTGGAGCGAGGGCATCTTGCCCTCGGACGGCGCGCAGCGCCGTTCCTTCACGCGATGGGCGCTCCGTGAGGAAACGCTTGTACCCCGCACGTATGCGCCCCGGTGGGCTGATTGTTCCTTCGGCACCGGCCGCGTGCCGTTCCGGGACAGGCAGAGCATCCCCACGGCTACCAAGCCAGCATCTTGGCCAACTCCCGATCCGCTGCCTTCAAAGCGTCACGGGCGGTCAGTGTCCTGTCATGGGTGAGGGCCAGCGCGGTGTCGAGTTGTTCGAACAGCATGGCGGTGGCCCGGGTGGTCGGCACCGAGGTTCCAAAGCTGGCTTGCTCGATGAAGCCGCCCAGCACCGGATGGCCGGAGATTGCCGGGTCGTCAATCAGCGCCGCAAGGGTCGGGAGGCCGTAGGTGCCGAGCGCAAAATCCACCTGCACCGCCCGTGATGTCAGCCACAGCGCCAGCTTCACGGCGGCAGGCTTCACGGGGCTCTGCTTGGTGACGCTCCAGCCGAGGGTGTCAACTAGCGGCGCCAGCCGCTTGCCCGTCGAGTCGTCATAGGGCAACAGGGATTGGCTGAAGGCTACCCCCGACTCGGTGTAGCGGTCCCAATTCCAGGGGCCGTCGATCACCATGGCGGCGCGACCGGTCTGAAACCGGGTGGACATGGCCTCGATGCTGTTGGTCGCCCCGGTCACGCGGTGCTCGCGTTCGAGGTCGAGCACCCATTGCATCGCGTTCGCAGTACCCGCGGAATCCAAGGCCGGATCGCCGTCGGCATCGAAGAGTGCGCCCCCGGCGGCGGCGATGAACGGAATGAACCAATAGGACCACTTGATCGGCAGCGCGAGGCCGGCCACATCACTGGCGGTCAGCGCGGCGGCGGCGCTCAGAAGATCCTCAGTGCCCCACTGGCCGTCTGGGTAGGGGCGGCCTGTCGCATCGAACAGGTCCCGGTTGTAGAGCAGCGACATGCAGCTTTGGCTGGCGGGCAGCGCGTAGAGCGATGCGCCGTAGCTCATGGCGGAGAGCGCGGGGGGAAGGTATTGGGCCTTCTGCACCGGCGTGAGATGGGGCCGGAGGTCTTCGAGTAGCGGAAATCCCTCCACGGAAACATGGCCAACCTTGCCCAGTTCGCTGGCGGACAGGCGAATCAGGTCCGGTGCCTCACCGGCCTGGGCGGCGTTGATGAACTGCCGCACGTTCTGCAGGTAGGGTATTCTCACCACCTGCACGAGGATGCCGGGGTTGTCGGCCATGAACCGGTCCACGGCCTTGACGAACAGCCGCTCCTCCAGCGTATCGACGCCGAAGGTGTGCCAAGCCTCCACCGTCACGGGCGATGGCCGCTCATCGGCGGAAAGAGGCGCGAACGCCAGCAACAGCAGGGTGCCAATGAAGCCCTTAGCTTGCCTCAGTGTGCCAAGCCATTGAGGCCGAAGGAACGGCCATCCAGCCAGTGGGCTGTCGCCATTCGTCTCATGGAAGTTGGCCTTGTGCGACATCGGGGCGGCGAAGCAGTTTCCGGCCATATATACTCGCGAGTTCGCCAGCCATGCAAACCGCCACGGATGAATACGATTGCATTGCCGCGCCAAGCGCCGGCGCACGACTTGACCTAGGTGCCTAAGCTCCGGCAATTTTAGTCCACCTTGGAGCTTGACCGGGCGAGAAGCGAGGAGAGCGGCATGTCGGTGGTTTCAGACGCCGATCGCAGGCAATACGCCGAAAGGGGTTTCATGGTCCTCGAGGCCGTCATTCCTCCCGAGGCGTTGACCATGCTGAGGGAGGAGTGCGCCTACTTTCTCGGCTACATGGATTCCCGCATGGACGCTGGCCTAATCGGCAAGGGTACGCTGTCCTGGCGGGGCCGGCGTTACTTCATCAACAACATGTACCGCTACAGCACAAGGCTGTGGCGCTTCCTCTATGGCGAGTTGATGGCGGATGTGTGCCGCAACACCTTGGGGCCCGATGCGTGCCTGTTCAACGAGCAGTGGGTGGTTAAGGGCGCTGAACAGGGCATGCAGTTCGCTTGGCACCAAGACTCCGGCTACGTCAAGGCCTTCGATCCCGATACCGTCCACCCGCCCTACCTGACGTGCTGGTGCACGCTCGATGCGGTCAGCAAGGAGAACGGCACCGTCTCCGTCCTCGATCACGAATCGGGAGGCACCCTCAACAAGATCATCACGCACAGCCAGGATCCCGAGACCAACGATCTGATCGGCTACACCGGCGACCCTCCCGGCACGGTCATAGAGGCACCGGCCGGCAGCATCATTGCCTTTACCAGCTACAACCTGCACCGCAGCGGCACGAACGCTACCGGAGCCATGCGGCGGGTCTATCTGCCGCAATACGCCTCGGCGCCGATCGTCAACACCCACGCCGGGGAACAGCTCAATCTGGCCGTACCCTTCCTCAGTAACGGCGAAATCGTTTACGACCGCAGCCAAGACAACGCGGCCAATTGGGGCGGTTCGGATGGGCCGAATTCTGCTGGGTAAGGCGCGGCGAAGCCGTCAGGCCCCCGTCCCGCAAGACCGCCTGATCATCAGATTGACCGGTAGTTCGTCGGGCTGGACGTCCTCGCCGGCTATCAAGTCGATCAGTTGCTCCACCAAGCGCCGGCCAGCCAGTTCGGTGTCCTGGCGCACGGTGGTGAGCGCGGGGCGCATGTACTGGGCGATGGGCAGGTCGTCGTAGCCGACCACCGCGATGTTCTCGGGGACCGCCAGCCCATGGTCGTTCAAAGCCGCAATGGCGCCCACCGCGATGAGGTCGCTGGCGCAGACGATGGCATCGACGGTCCTGCCGGTTGACAGCAGCGATTCGGCGGCTTCATAGCCTTCAGCCTCGGATGAATTTGCGGGGATGTGTAGATCGGCGTCGGTGTGGATGCTGCGGTCGGCCAGCGCTTCCAAGTAGCCTTCGTATCGATGCCTGAATTCCGGGTTGGCGGTGGACGTGCGGCCGATGAAGGCGAAACTGCGGTGGCCGAGGTCGATGAGATGGGCGGTGAGTGCCTTGGCGCTTTCCTGATTCTGGCAGGTCACGTAGCTGGAGACGCCCGGCACTTGGTGCTCCAGGCCCCAGATCACGAACCTTGTGCCGCTTTCGGCCAGTTCTATCAGTTGGGCGTCGTAGCTGGCCCGGTCGCGGATGCCGAGCAGGATCAGTCCGTCCGCGCGGTGGGCGTCCTGGAAGTCCTCCACCCAGTTTTTGCTGAGTTGCTGGAAGGTCACCAGGAGGTCGTAGCCGCGGTTGGCCGCAGTGTGGGCGGCGCTGCTCAGGATGGAGAGAAAGAACGGGTTGATGTGGGACTCCACCTCATCCTCGCAGAACAGCAGCGCCAAGGTGTTGGTGGTCTGCGCCCGCAGGCGGCTGGCGTTGCGATCGACCGTGTAGTGCATTTCCTTGGCGATGCGCTGAATGTGCCGACGCGTCTCGGCGCTCACCTCGGGGCTATCGCGCAGCGCACGGGAAACCGTGGACTGGGAGACCCCGGCGACGGCGGCAATGTCGAGGGATGTGGTTTTAGGGACCTTCATGTTGTTAGGAAACAGCGCTTCGCGGGTTTCCGAGGGCGGAACGCCCCCGCTCCAGGCGGGACCTCGGAGCGAGGGCGTCCCGCCCTCGATTGGGCCATTGGAATGCGCTTTCCATTGGATGGCTGAAACTTGTCCATGGAAGTTGCAGTAAGGCGGTGCCCCTCGGAGTCGTGTCCCATTGCCCCGCAATATACAGAAAGGCCGATGAGTGTCGAATTTGCGGGTAGCTAACCGGTGCTGGGGCTTGGCGAAGGCAGTCCGCAATCCTCGACAGTGCCGACAAAGCCGCTGAACGGTGGCAGCAAGGTGGGACAACGCCCCTCCGGCACCGCGCAGCCAAGGCCGAGGTGTCGTTCGACGGTGGCTTGCGGCGGTGTCCACTGCGCCGGTTCCGCAGTCAGGTTGAAGACGCAGAGCGCCCGCTGCCCGCCGTCCTGCCTGACGAAGGCCAGCAGCTCCCCCGCGTCCAGGAACTGCAGTGCGCCTCGGCTCAGTGCCGCCGACGAATTGCGTAGGCCAATGGCTCTGCGGAAGAAGTGCAGCGTGGATTCGGGATCGCCCAATTGGCCGTCCACCGCTAGCCTTCTGTGCGCCTCTGGCATGGGCAGCCAAGGCTCGGCATGGCTGAACCCAGCGCCCGTCTCGTGGCGCTGCCAGGGCATGGGCGTGCGGGCGCCGTCCCGGCCGAGGGTTTGGGGCCAGTTGCTCTTCGCCTCAGGGTCCTGAATGCGGTCGAAGGGTATCTCGGCTTGAGGCAATCCCAGTTCCTCGCCTTGGTAGATCAGCGCATTGCCGCGCAGCGCCACCTGCAGCAGTGCCAGCAGCTTGGTCCGGCGGGCTGCGTCGAGCTGCTGGAGCCAGCGGGTGGCGACCCGTGGCGCATCATGGTTGGAAAATGCCCAAGACGGCCAGCCCTCCCCGGCGGTGCCGCTCCAGTTTCCCAGAACCCGTCGGATGTTGGCCGCGGTTGGCTCGGTGGGGCCGAGGAACTCAAAGCCGTAGGCGCTGTTCAGCCGCTTCGCGTCGGCGGTGTAAGCCTTCTGGATCGGCAGCGCGCGCCCGGATCCCACTTCCGCCAGCGTGAAGATGTCACCGAAGGTGTCGGTCAGCGCCCGGATGCGTTCAAGCAGGGCCGACATGTTCGGATGGTTCATCGAGTGCAGGTGGTCCTGCATCAGGTAGGGCCTTGATCGATTGAACAACGGCGGTTCGGCCACTGGGTTGTCACGCAGTTCGGGGTCGTGCATGCCGTGGTTGATCGCATCGAGCCGGAAGCCGTCCACGCCGCGCATGAGCCAGAATTTCGCCACGTCAAGCAGCGCCTGCTGGACCGCTGGGTGGTGCAGGTTCAGGTCCGGCTGTTCGGGCAGGAAGTTGTGCAGGTAGTATTGCTCGCGGCGGGCATCCCAAGTCCAAGCTGGCCCGGTGAAGACCGATTGCCAGTTGTTGGGCAGCGAGCCGTCCGGCTTCGGGTCCGCCCACACGTACCAATCCGCCTTGTCGTTGGAACGGTTGGCCCGGCTCTGCGCAAACCAGGCGTGTTGGTCGGAGGTGTGCGAATAGACTTGGTCAATGATGATCTTCAGGTTGCGGCGGTGGGCCGCAGCGAGCAGGGCGTCGAAGTCCTTGAGGGTGCCGAAGATCGGATCCACGTCCCGGTAGTCCGCCACGTCGTAGCCGAAGTCCTTCATCGGCGAGGTGAAAAAGGGCGAAATCCACACCCCATCGACACCGAGGTCGGCGATGTAGTCGAGACGCGAGCGGATTCCTTTGAGGTCACCGATGCCGTCGTTGTTGGAATCCTGGAAACTGCGGGGATAAATCTGGTAGATGACGGCGCCGCGCCACCACGCCTTGCCGGATTCCTTCAGGCCTCGTTCCATTCACATTTTGTACCTTGTCGTCACCGCCCATTCCAGCGCCGCCTGAAAGCGGGCAAATGAATACGAATGCACAGCATTGCTGCGCCACGGTCGCCTACTTAGTATCCGTGCGTGGGGAGGAACGCTTGTTCACCAGTCAAAGCAGGGGAAGAAGAAATGTCGAGCGTGACTCCCTTGGCGCCGCGCCGCCGCTCGGGCAACTGACGCGGCGTGCGGCGGCAAAGGTGGGCTTGGAAGTGTCTTCAGACAAGGGCGTTTGCGTATGCGTGGAGCTGGTGTGAATACTCCTATGAAACCAATGGAGGCAGCCCAGCGGCTAATCGGCTGTTCCTCCGGTGTCGATGATGTGCTGTTCTCGAGCAAGCTGAGGGCTCCATTTCGAATCTCTTGGCTTGCTGCCCTGCTGCTGCTCGTGCTAGCGGGCTGTGGAGGCGGTGGCGGAACCGGGGGCAGTCAGGAACCCCTGCAGACTTGTGCGCCGGGCGAGGTCGTCCTCGATAGCGGACAGTGCGGCCCGCCGCCGGATGTCGAGTGCGAGGCACCCGAAATCGCTGTTGACGGGCGTTGCGTGGTGCCCGACAAGCCCACCCCCAAGTACCAGCCCGGCCCCAATGAGGCGGTCATCTACTACAACCGCCGGGACAAGAATTTCGACGGCTGGGTGTTGCACCTGTGGAACAACGGCTGCGAGGCCGGCAGTTGGGATCCGGAGCGCGTCACGCTGCAGGGCCCCGGCGGCGGCGTTGACTACAGCTATGAAGGCACCGGCACCAGCTGGCCGAGCGGGCCGGCCCCCAACCACCAGCATTACCTTGATGGGGAGCCGGACCCCATTTACGGCGCCTATTGGGTGCTGCAGCTCCAGGATGCCGCAGTGTGCGGCAATTTCATCATCCACAACGAGCCGGGCACCGTGCAGACGGAGGACCTGCGCATCAATTTCAGCGAAGACACCAGCAACCCCTACCGCAACAGCTACTGGGTGGTGGTCGATTCGACGGTTGCGGAGTCCGAGTTGCGGGAGGCCCGGGTCGCTGCCGAACCCATCTGCATCAACGATGTGTGCGAGGAGTTCGAGCCACCGCCGCTGGCCATCGAGGACCAAGCGGCGCACTGGATTGACGCGGACACCATCCTGTGGAATCGCGACCTCGCCAATGTCGAGTTGCACAGCTCGGCCACCGGCTCCCTTGGGGTGCTGGGCGAGGAGGATGCCGACGGCACCGTTCGGGGGGTGGTTACGGGCGGCGAACAGGCGGCCACGCTCACGCCAACCGAGCTCTCCGATGCCCAGCGGGCGCGGGTTCCGCAGCTAGAGGGCTATGCTGCCTATGCGACCGGCCTAGACGCGGCGCGCGTCAAGGAACTGCTCAGGGGGCAGCTTTGGATCACCGGAAGCGACGCCAACGGAAAGCAGTACGGCACCCAACTGCAGATCGATCGCGCCATCGACAGTCTCTATGCCAGCGATGCCGATGAAGCCACGCTGGGGCCGGTGTACGGCGGCGGGTCGATCACTGCCTCGGTCTGGGCGCCCACGGCCCAGGAGGTGGCGCTTCGCTTGTACAGTGAGCGCGCCGACGGCCAGTTGGTGTTTGCTGGCGACACCACGATGCAGCGCGATGACGCGACCGGCATCTGGAGCCTTTCCGGGTCGCAAGCCGATTGGGACAGGCAATACTACCGATTCGTGGTGACCGCCTACCATCCCGCCGAGGGACAGATTCTGGTTCGGGAGGCGCGGGATCCCTATTCGGTGAGCGCCTACACCAATTCGCTGGCATCGCAGTTCGTCAACGTCAACGACGATGACCTCAAGCCGCCTGGATGGGACGCCCACGCTCCACCGCCCGCCGGTGCCCCGGAGGAGGCGGTGATCTACGAGGGGCACATCCGTGACTTCAGTGCGCGTGATGCGAGCACGGATGCGGCGCACCGGGGGAAGTACCTCGCCTTCACCGCCGCCGATTCTGCCCCGGTGCGCCATCTGCGAAGCCTCGCGGAATCGGGGGTCACCCACTTCCACGTGCTGCCTGCCTTCGATATCCGCTCGATCAATGAGGATCCGGAGCGCCAAGTCAACCTTGATAACGCCATCCACGAGCTCTGTGCCATTGACGACTCGAACGAGGAGCTTTGCCCGGGCGACGTGTTCGATCGCACGCAGATACTCGAAAAGCTCATGGGCCTCGACCCAACCACCGATGAGGCGAGAAAGGTGGTTGACGCCTTGAAGGACATCGACGGCTTCAATTGGGGCTATGACCCGGTGCTCTTCAACGTGCCCGAAGGCAGCTACGCCACCGACCCTCAAGGCCCGGCGCGCATTCGGGAGATGCGGGCCATGTTCCAAGCCCTGCACGAAATGGGCCTGCGCGTGGTCATGGACGTGGTGTACAACCACACTGCCGCTGAGGGCGCGGACGATGACTTGTCGGTGTTCGACCGCATCGTTCCCGGCTACTACCACCGGCGCCACCCGATCACCGGCGACATCGAGCGCGCAAGCTGCTGCAGCGACACGGCGGCGGAAAAGGCCATGATGGCGAAGTTCATCAAGGACTCAACAGTCTTTTGGGCCAGCCACTACAAGGTCGGTGGATTTCGATTTGACTGGATGAGCCTGCATCCGGTCGCCCTGATGCAGGAGACCTTGGCGGCCGTGCAGGCGGTGGACCCCGATGCCTACATCTATGGCGAAGGCTGGGGGCCGAGCTCTGGCAGTTCGACTGACAGCTTCGAGGGCGCCGTCCAGGCCAACATGGCCGGCACGGGAATTGGCTCCTTCAACGACCGCATGCGGGATCCGATCCGCAATCTGCACCTCTCCTCCGCCGGTGACCTGTCGCGAATTCGCGCTGGCCTTGCGGGCAATCTGGCGGAGTACCCATTGGTGCTCGATTCCGGCGTCACGGTCGAAGCTGCCAGCCAAGGCGGCTACACCGCCGATCCCCAGGAGAGCGTCAACTACGCTTCGGTGCACGACGGCCTGACACTATGGGACCACTTCAATCAGGGCGGCATATTGCCCGAGGGCGCGGACACTCCGACGGACAGCCGGGTGCGCATGGCGGTGCAGGCGCAATCATTGGTGCTGCTCAGCCAAGGCGTGCCCTTCGTGCACATGGGCGGCGACCTGCTGCGTTCCAAGTCGCTCACGCACAACAGCTACAACTCGGGCGACTGGTTCAACCATGTGGATTTCACCAAGCAGGACAACAACTGGAACGTTGGCCTGCCGCTAGAGGGCTTGCCGGACGACGTGGTGAAGGAGGCGATTGCGGATGGCAACGCCCAGCCGACAGCCGAGCAGATCGGCCTCACCTCGACCTTGTTCAACGAGTTCCTGCAAATCGCCGCAAGCAGCCCGTTGTTCAGCCTGCAAAGTGCGGCCGATGTGGTCGATCGGGTCGGGTTTCACAATCTTGGCAAAGCGGCGGTTCCCAACCTGGTCGTGATGAGCGTTGACGACGGCGTGGGCGAAGTGACCAACTCCGACGGTGTGCCGCGGGCGGACCTAGACCCCAACGCCGATGCCGTGGTGGTGGTCTTCAACGGCTCCACCGGAGCGCAGTCGATCAGCGTCCGCACGGCAAGCGGTTTTGCGCTGCACGCCGTCCAGCAGGCGTCCGCCGATGCGGCGGTGCATGGCGCCAGCTTCACCGAAGCCGAAGGGGGCGGCACTTTCAGCGTTCCTGGGCTTACCACCGCCGTGTTCGCGAAAGCCCAGGGTGCCGCCCAGGGCGAAGGTCTGTCGGCGTTCGCCACCGCCGGTTTTGAGCCGCCCGTGCCCTATGGCGACACCGAGATTCACCTGCGCGGCCAGTTCAACGGCTGGAGCACTGACGCCATGAACTACGTTGGCGGCGGCGTTTACGAAGGCTTCCTTGAGCTTGAGGCGGGCACCTACGCCTTCAAGATCGCATCCGAGGACTGGAGCACGGTGGACATCGCCGCGCCTGACGGGCAGTCCGTGATTTCCCTCGGCGAACCCGCCACCCTATCGGCGGCGGGCCAGCTTCCCAACCTTGAGATCACCATCCCCGCAGCGGCGGAGTACCGGTTTGCGCTTAACGCGCTTGACAGCGCCGCGCCCGTCCTAACGGTCACCAATGCGGCGGCCTTCCCTGTGCAGGCGTTTGTGCGCGGCAACTTTAACGGCTGGGGGACCGGCAACCCCCTGTCCTACGTCGGCAGGGGGTTGTACCAAACCAGCATCGCGGTCGATGCCGGTACGCACGGCTTCAAGGTGGCGTCGGAGGATTGGAGCACGGTGGACCTGAGCGTGGCGAATGAGTCGGGGGCTGAAGTCCAGGTGGAACTCAACAGCGCAACCGCCCTGAGCGGTCCCCGCAACCCGAACATGCTGCTCAACGCGCCCGATGGCAGCGACTACCTGTTCACGGTGAATGCCGGCGGCTTCAGCGCCACGGACGACGCCCAAGGCGGCGTGACGCTCTGGGTGGCGCTGGAGGAGCCTTTCCGGGGTGTGCCCATCTACCTGCGCGGTGGATTCAATGGCTGGGGCACTGACAATGAAATGGCCTTTACCGGTGCTGCAGGCTACCGGGCCGACATTGATCTCGAAGCCGGTGAGTATTCGTTCAAGGTGGCCAGTGAAGACTGGAGCACGGTCAACATTGGCGCCGGTGAGGCATCGACGCTCGGGGAAGGTGTGCCCCTAGCGGTGGTTGACGGCCCGGGCACGCCAAATCTCTCCGCCACCATCGCGGAAGCCGGCTCCTACACCTTCACCCTCGACCTGAGCCGGTCCGGGCCGGAACTGCTGTTGCGCAAGACCTCGGATGTGCCTGCGCCGCCGGGTGGCGGCGGCGGAGAGCCGCCTCCGGAGCCATCACTGTCCGCGCCCATCAACTTCGACGCGGTGGATGCGGCGCCGGCCTTCGTCGATGATGCGAACCTGGTGTCGCTGTTGGTCGCTGACCCGCTCGGCGGTCCCGGCATGGCGGTCAGCACCACCAAGAACGTTGGCGCCGCTGCGGATGCAGGCACCTCCTTGGGCTTGGGCGGCCCCGTTGCGTTCAGCGAGGAACTGAACTTCCTAGCCCTTGACCTGTACCGGGAATCTGAGGGCGAGTTCAACGTGATGATCACGCTGGTGAATTCGGCTGACGAAACCCAGTCCATTTCAGCAACGGCCACCTACACCGAATCGGGCGCCTGGCAAACGCTGCACTTCGACTTCTCGATGTTCGAGGAGGGTGGCGGCTACGATACCTTGGTGGTGTCCTTCGCGCCCGGCGCGGAGGGGGATGGCAGCACCTTCTTCTGGGACAACATCGCCCTCGTCGCGGCGCCGCCTGGGGCCACGCCGCCTTATGGGAACACCACGGTCTATCTGCGGGGCGGCTTCAATGACTGGGGCACCGGCTCTCCGATGACGTACTTGGACAACGGCATCTACCAGATCGATCTTGCGCTCGACCTGGGGGATTACGAATTCAAGGCCGCCTCCGAGGATTGGGCCGCGGTCAATCTCGGCGCGGAGCATGGGTCCCAGGTGAGCTTGGAGGCGCCGGTCCTTGTGGTTGAGGGCGGCGGCAACCTAATGCTTGGCCTCGCGGCAGGGGGCAACTACCGCTTTGCGCTGGACGCCAACAACACCGACCGGCCAGCGCTGACCGTCATGGATCTCGGCGCGGCGCCCTATGGCCACGGCGAGGGGACCGAGATCTTCGTTCGCGGCGCCTTCAACGACTGGGGCACCGCCAATCAGTTCCGGTACCGGGGTGCCGGCAGCTACGAGGCCATCGTCGAGGTTGAAGCCGGCGAGCATCAGTTCAAGGTGGCCTCCGAAGACTGGGCAACGGTCAATCTTGGCGCCGCCAGCGAGGCTGCCAACGCGGTGGTCCAAGGCCAGGAGTACGCTGGCTTCCTGTCCGGTTCCAACACCAACTTGGTCGGCGCCTTTGCCGAGCCGGGCGTCTATCTGTTCACCTTGGATGCGTCTGCAGACAGCAGCGCGCCGAAGCTCTGGCTCGCGCCCTTGCGGCCGTTTGGGGGCACTGAGGTCTTCCTGCGCGGCGCGATGAATGAATGGGGCACCGCAGATGCGCTGGTGTACTCGGGTAGCGCCGCCTACCGCGTGGACCTCAATCTCGAAGCCAACTCCTATGAATTCAAGTTGGCCTCGGATGACTGGGCCACGGTGAACCTCGGCGCATCCGACGCAGCCATGACCGAGGTCACGGTGGGCTCCGCCTACGGTGGATTGACCCAGGGCAGCAACGACAACCTCAGGGTGAACATTGTCGAGAACGGGGTGTACCGCTTCTCCGTCGATGGCGCCAAGTCCGTCCCCCCCAGTTTAAGGGTGGACAAGGTCGCAGACGCTTCCGAGTGACTACGAACGAATAGCGAGGATTGGGAACATGCGATACGCACATAGTGGCTTCTTTGCAGCCTGGCTTGTCGTGGCGCCGATCACCGGCGTTTACGCCCAGGAGGCGTCAGAAGCCGAGAATCAGACGGCAGCGGATGAATACATCGTGGAAGAAGTGGTGGTCACTGGCTTTCGGACTTCGCTGTTGAGTTCAATCCGCAGCAAGCGCAATGCGGATTCCATTGTGGAGGTGATCACCGCTGAGGACATCGGTGGGCTGCCGGACTACTCCATCGCCGACAGCCTTTCCCGAGTGCCCGGCCTCACCGCCACCCGGTCCGGTGGGCAGGCGTCCGACATACAGATTCGCGGGCTGGGCGATGAGTTCGTGTTCGCCACCATGAAGGGCCGGGAGCAGGTGTCCCCGAATCTTCGGCGCACCATCGAGTTCAACCAGTATCCGTCCGAACTGATCAATCGCGTCACCATTCACAAGACCCCCAAGGCCTCGCTCATCGAAGGCGGCGTGGCCGGCACCATCGATCTTGACGTCGTCAATCCGCTGGACATGCGCGAGAAGCGCAAGGTGCACGCCAACTACCGCCACACCTACAATGACCGCGCCAAGGGCGTACATGGCGCCGATGATGACGGCTATCGGGCCTCCTTCTCCTACCAGGAGGCTTTCCTAGACGGTACGCTGGGCCTCTCGCTGGGGTATTCGAGGCTCTCGCAGCCCAACGCCACCGTCCAGTACCACGGCGACACGCCGCAAGAGGCGCGCAACATCTATCCGGCGATGGAAGGGCCAGTGTACGTGCCCCAGACCATCCAGTTCTTTCAGATTGGCGGCTTGGAGGAACGCGATGCCTACTTGGGCTCGCTGCAGTTTGAGCCGAATGACCAGCTCAGCATTCAGGCGGATTACTTCCGCACCGAGTTCGAAACCGACACCACTCGCGATGGCATTTCCATGCAAAGCTCGAACACCTATGCGATTGCCAATCCCGTGCTTGAGGCTGGCAACTTCGCCACCGCGGCGCACTTCTACGATTCGAGCAACATCTACATCGTCTCCGGCGACACCAGCGACGACGATGACGTGGAGTCGGCGGGCATCAATTTCGAGTGGAACGCCGAACGATGGGTGGCCTCCATTGACCTGTCGCGCTCCAAATCATCCGGGTACGAGGCGGATGGCTTTCACTACGCCAATCTCTACCGCGCCTGCACGAATGCCGACCCCATCTGCGGCCGCACCGGCTACACGCGGCAGAACGGCCAGATCAATTGGCGCAGTGACGGCCTCAACATTCCCAATGTCGCCTTTGCCGACCGCTTCGACGACTACTCGACGCTGCGCCTGACCCAATACGGCAGCTACCCGCGCATCAGTGAGGACGAGGTCTCCGCAGTCAAGTTCGACTTTACCTATGAATTGGCGCTCGGCCCCATTTCGGCCTTCTCGCTCGGCGCCCGCTACTCGACCCGCGACTACGATTACTCGCGGCAAGTGTTCCAGTTTGGTCCCGGTTCAGGCTATGTACACGATGTCGATTTGCCGATTACCGAGCAAACCGGCGATGTGGTCTGCTGGAAGAAGGAGTTCTCCCACGTCCCCTGCTTCATTTCCTTCGATGCCGAGGCGATCCTCGCCCAGGCCGTGAGCCAGAACTTGGTGCGCGCTTGCGATCCCCAAGCCGTGTACAACTGCCGCGAGTCGGAACTTGGCCCAGATGGCCAGCCGTTGCCGAGATCGACCGAAGCCATCGCGCGATGGGGCCGCCGATCCGCAGACGGCACCTACCGCAGCGAATGGTCAATGCGCCAACGTGGCGACGTGGGCGAGGATGTGTGGGCCTACTACTTCGAGGTCGATTTCGACACCACGCTCTTCTCCCGCGAACTGAGCGGCAATGCCGGCGTGCGCATCGTCGAAAGCGATCAGCACTCCGTGGGCATCTACGATGTGTTCGGCAATCCGCAGCTGAATCCGGTGGATATCTGCGACGGCGACGGTGTGTGCCGCGACAACTTCGCCTTTGTGGAGCTTGGCGACAAGTACACGGATGTGCTGCCCTCGCTCAATCTCAACTTCAAGATCACGGACAACGACTACCTGCGCTTTGGTGCCGCAATCGTGATTTCCCGCCCGCCGATCGACAGGCTCTCAAGCGACCAGCCGGTGGATGGCGGCGGCGGCAACAGCATCGATGACTCCACGGCAGCCGAGGGGTTTGTCACCTTCAACTACAGCAACACCAATTCCCCCTTCCTGCGGCCCTTCGAAGCCGTGCAATTTGATCTGTCCTATGAGCGCTACTTTGGCGAGCAAGGGCTCTTCGCCGTGGCCGCCTACTACAAGGATGTGAAGTCGTTCATACAGACCCTCACCGTTCCGCAGTTCGATTTTCGCGCCAACGGCTTTCTGCTGCCGGACACCTACGAGGCCGTGGTCGCCGACCAGGACACCGGCGAGGCGGTGGTGGTGCCGGTCGAGGTGCGGGACGGGGACTACACCTTCGCCATCAACAACAAGGATGGCGGCTACATTCAGGGTCTTGAACTCTCTTGGACCCAGACCATGGACGGCATCCTCCCCCATCCGTGGAATGGACTCGGCCTTTACGCCAGCATCGCGTTCGTGGACAGCGAAATCACCATCGACAACCCCTTCTCCGATGCGCCCAACCCCAGCGTGCCCTACCCGGGAATCTCCGATCGATCCGGCAACCTCACCGTGTTTTACGAACTTGGCAATTTCGAAGCGCGGGTGTCTTGGACCCATCAGGACGACAAGGTCAGCTCGTTCGGCGTTGCCTTCGCCAAGGACACGGTGTTCTACGCCGAAACCAAGTTGGACGCGCAGCTTTCCTACGCCTTCGACAATGGCCTTGAAGTCGTCCTCCAAGCGTACAACCTGACCGACACCCCGAGCCGCAGCTACTGGGGCGAACGCTATCTGCCGGGCTACCTGCAGAACTTCGGCCGTGAGTTTTACTTGGGCGTGAGTTACTCGATCTAACCGTTCCCCCTCCATCACCGATGGCTTGGACCGCACTCAGCCGCCCTGCGGGCTCTTCGAGAGCGGCGGGGCTACCTACCTGAATCGCCGCAGCTTGGTCAAGGCGTCGGGCGCCGCTGCGCACCGTCCGAGGGTGCGAACTGCTTGGCCAAGCGAAGGCACTTGCTTCGACGGCTAAGTTCATGAAACCCACAGGATAGGAAGACCCAATATGGACCAATCCGAACTGACCAACCTTGAACGCATGCGCATCCAGATGGAGTACGCCGTACCGCTCGTTCGCGACTTGCAGCGCCTGCTCGGAGAGGATTCAGTCAACGAGGCGCTGGCGCGCCGGGTGGCGCTTTTGACCACCGAGCACGAACAGCCGGGATCCAAAGCGGATTTCAGCCGAATGGAGGCCTGCATGGAACTCTACGCACGCGGCGGCGCCCTCGACTACGAAGTCATCGCCTCGGATAGCGGCCGGTTCGACGTCAACATCACCCGTTGCGACTACATGCGCATGATGGAGGACTTGGACGCCCGCGACATCGGCCACCTGCTGATCTGCAATCTTGACTACCCAATCGCCGCGCGGGCCGGGATGGATTTGGCCCGTTCCCAGACGCAAATGCAGGGCGCATCCTTCTGTGACTTTCGCTATCGGCGCAGGGCTTGAGCTAGTGGGATGCAATGCAAGCCGAACGAGCGGAAGTCGTTGTCAATGGCGATGCACATGGGTAAGTCCAGCCGGTTGCACAGGGCGAAACTCGTGCAGTCAGTGAAGCTGAATGACTTGTCGGAGTAGTTGGAGAATATTGTCCAGGCCGCGTCCTCGTCCCGCGGGGAGATTCGCTCAAGGCGGGCCAATGCGCCGTTGCGGAGTTGCTCTCCGAGACGTTGCGCGACTGTCCAGCCAAGACGATACCGGACCAAGGTCAGGGTTTCGCCGAGCACGAAATTGCTGGTCAGCAACCGGTCGCGATGTTCGCGCATGGCTGCGGCAACGGCTGCGTGATCGGGGTCCCTGCGGTCGGTCAGTGCGTACCAGGCGCCAGTGTCAACAAACAGCTTATTCAACGGCCGCTTTCCATTTGGCGAATTGTGACACCGCGTCGGCTGGCAGGTTGTTGCTTCTGCATCAGCGGTGCGCTGCTTTGGGGCGAGCTAAGGGCTTCCATAGAGGTAGCGGTTGTGTTCCCGCCCGACCGGGTCGCCGGTGCCTGACCCGATCCCCGTCACGGCCTCCAGGGGATCCTGCTTCAAGTCTGTCCGGGATTTGAAGTATCCGTCCACCAGCCTGCGGATCAGGGCCGACAGGCTGATTCCCTGACGCCTAGCTTCTATGCTGAGCAGCCGATACTGCTCGTGTTCGAGCGAGATCTGGGTTCGGTGCACTGCGGAGCCTCCTTTTCGGCGTCTCGCCCGCAACCTTACATCAATTGCCTAGTGATAGATACATCAGCCGTTTTTCCCGGGCTGGCCTAACTGCACTCACCGCCATCAATCGATTCAATTGCAGGCACCGGCCAGTTCCCTATAATTGCGCCGCTCCGAAACCTTGGATATTGAATTGATCGTGAAGCGGAAACTGATGGTCGTAGTGGCATCGCTAACTGTGGGCGGCGCGTTGCATGGCGGTGTTGCGGCATCCGATCCTGATGACGAGATTCGGGCACGGCTCAAGCCCTTTGGCGATGTGTGCCGGGTCGGGCAGGATTGCGGTGGCCTCGAAGGCGGGGCCGGGGCGGGGGTGAGCGCCCCCGCCGTGGCCGCGGCGGCGACCGGATTGAGCGGCCAGCAAATCTACGATCAGTTCTGCTTTGCTTGCCATAACACCGGCGTTGGGGAGGCGCCCCTGTTCGGCAGCCTGGAGCAGTGGCAGCCGTTCATCGACCAAGGCATGCCGCAAATGCTTGCCGTGTCGCTCACTGGCCGGGGCCTGATGCCGCCCAAGGGCACCTGCGTCACTTGTTCCGAAGATGAGATGCAGGCGGCGATTCAGTACATGGTGGACAGCGCCCAATAGGCCAGCACTTTAGCGTCCCACCATCTTCTCCCAGTCAATGGCGCGGTAGCTGAGGGCCTCCGCGACCTCCTGCACCCCGATGGCCTCAGTTTGATTCAGATCGCTCACCGTCCAGGCCACCTTGATGATCTTGTGATAGCTGCGGCCGGATAGGCGATAGGTGTCGATGGCTTCGGTGAGCAGCGCTTGGGCGGCGCTGGCGATCGGTGCTTGCTTGGCGGCGATGGGGCCGGCGAGTTGGCTGTTCAAGACCCCTTGCCGGGCCAATTGCCGATCACGGACCTCGGCCACGGCGGCAGCCAGCGTGGCAGTGTCCGTGGCCGGCTCGGTTCTCGCGGCGAGCACTTCCTTAGGCAAGTTGGGCAGCCAAAGTTGCATGTCGATGCGGTCCAGCAAGGGGCCGGAGATGCGCGCTTGGTAGGCCTGCACCTGCCGCGGCTGGCAGCGGCAGGCGCCTTGGGCGCAGACCCGACCCGCCGGACAGGGGTTCATGGCAGCGATGAGTTGGAAATTGGCGGGATAGGTGACCCGGTAGTTGGCGCGGGCAATGGTGGCCTGCTGGGATTCGAGCGGCTCGCGCAGGAGGTTGAGCACCCGGGGATGGAAGTGCGGCATCTCGTCCAGGAAGAGCACGCCGTGATGGGCGAGAGATGCCTCGCCGGGGGAGGCCTGGACGCCGCCGCCAATGATGGCGGGGGCGGTGGCGGAGTGGTGCGGATCCCGCCAAGGGGTGGCTTCGTAGGCGTCGCGCATGAGGCCCGCGCTCGAATAGATGGCGGCTACCTCCAAGGCTTGGGATTCGGTGAGTTTCGGCAGCAGATTGAGCAGGCTGCGGGCCAGCATGGTCTTGCCGGCGCCGGGCGGGCCGACCATGAGGAAGTGGTGGCCACCGGCAGCGGCCACCTGCAAGGCCCGCTTGGCGGTTTGTTGGCCCTTCACCAAGCTCAACAGATCGATGGCCGCCTTTGGCTCCGGCCTTGGCGAGGTGCAGGCAGGCTGCGGTTTGCTGGGGTCGGCCAGCAACGCAAGCACGTCAGTCAGGTGGGCGCAGGGAACCACCGTCCGTGAACTGACCAGCGCCGCTTCCGCCCGGTTGGCTTCCGGCACCACCAAGATGGCGTTCTCGTCGTTCATGGCCAACGCCGCAGGCAGCACGCCCCGGGTGTGCCGCAGAGTGCCGTAGAGGCCCAACTCGGCGAGAAACTCGAAGCGGTGCAGATGCGCCGCCGGCACTTGATTGGTGGCGGCCAAGAGGCTGATGGCGATGGCCAGGTCGAAGCGCCCGCCCTGCTTGGCAAGGTCCGCTGGCGCCAGATTGACCACCACCCGGCCTTGGGGAAAGCGCAACTGGTTGTTTTCGATTGCACTGCGCACCCGGTCGCGGGCTTCGCGCACCGCGGTTTCCGGCAGCCCCACTAGGTTGAAGCGCGGCAATCCGCCGCCGACGTGGGCCTCCACCGTGACCTTGGGCGCGGCCATGCCCAGTTGCGCCCGTGTGCGCACCGCTGCATTCGACGGCGGCTCCTTCGTTGCTGCGTTCATGGTGGATGGCCTTGCGTGGTTGTCCCGATGGCTGGGTGGTTTAGGGATTGACCATGCTAGGGAGCGGCTTCGGCATTCTCTACGGCCAATCTCGCAACGGGTTGTGCGAGATGTCGCAGACTGAAGCTTCATTATGGTGCACAAAAACGCACTACTTTTGTGCATAGGCCGGGGCCTTGATTGGAGTTTCGCGTAGCGAAACTCCAACGGACCGAAGGACCGCCGCGACCGTCAGGTCGCGCAATCGGCCTGTTGCTGGTTTGGCACGAATCCTGATTGTGTCCTCTGACGTCCCAATGGACGCGGGGTCGCTCCTGCGACTCATCCACCATTTACAGACAGGGGTTCATCCATGAAGAGATTACTCGTGAGCTTGCTGGCCCTTGCCGCTGGCGCCGCCTCGGCTGCGGAGTTTTCCG
>JAPPIX010000386.1 GCA_028820495.1 Gammaproteobacteria bacterium | reverse complement strand
TGAACAGGCGGCAGCCCCGGCGTTTTACCAGTTGTTCGCCATCGCCCAGCAGCTCACCGCGTTGCTGAAGGAGATTGTCTTCCGCATCCCGGACATCCGGCCGGATGGCGAGCTGGAGATGCTCAAGAGCATCTGGTTCAACGCCATCATCCGCATGCCGGTGGCGTTCACGCCGGAGTCCTGATCCGATTGCTTGAGTTTGGCTGGCGATTCCCGTGGATCACTGCTTCGCTCCTTCGGAACTCCTAGCGCTTTCCGCTGAACCCAATTGGGCGCAGGAAGACCCGGAGCGGCGATGCTGGCTGGCCGTGCAACCGGCGGCGGAGCCGGACTTGGACCCCAGGGACACCGCCCGGTTGCGCGCGTGGCTCACCCGGCAGCCAGTTCCCGTCATCGGCATTGCCGCGCAAGGGCCATCTCCTTGGGCCGACGCCGTTGACTTGATGGTCGATGGTCCCGCGGGTCTCGATTCAGTCACCAACAGGATCGAGCGCTTTCCCCACGCCAGCGCCGTGCTGGCACAGGTGCTCAGAACTTGCGGCCAACTGGATGTTGCGAGTGCGCTCGTGGTTGAGTCATTGGCCTACGCGACGCTGCAAGGCGGCGCGGAGTTCGCCCGTTGGCTGGCTGGCCAGCCGCAGCGGCCCTCCCACGCGGTTCCCGACGAAGACATCGTGCTGCTGCGCCGCCAGGGCGACGAGCTGCACGTTGTCCTCAACAGCCCCGGCAACCGCAATGCCCTGTCCGCGGCCATGCGGGATGCGCTGGCTAACGCATTCCGGTTTGCGGCCCAAGACGGCTCAATCGCCCACGTCGATGTATCCGCCAAGGGCCCCTGCTTCAGCGCTGGCGGCGACCTGACCGAATTCGGAACCATGACCGATCTGGCCGAAGCCCATCGCATCCGCATGCTGCGCATGCCCGCCGGCTACCTCGCCGCCTGCCGCGACCGTTGCACCTTCCGCCTGCACGGCGCCTGCATCGGCGCCGGCATCGAACTGCCCGCCTTCGCGGCGCGCCTAGTCGCCAAACCCGATGCAACGTTTCGGCTGCCGGAGGTGGGCATGGGCCTCATTCCGGGCGCCGGCGGTTGCGTCAGCATTCCCCGCCGGATCGGCCGGCAACGCACCGCTTACATGGCGATCCTAGGTGAGGCGATCGACGCCGAGCAAGCACTCGCTTGGGGGCTGATCGACGCGATTGCGGAAGAGGACTCCCGTTCGGGTCCATCAACGGAATTGTAAATAATATTGCCATTCTGAACAGTGGCCCTGACGCAGGCGCTGTCAAGCCGAACTCGCGCCTCCCGCCAAGGCCGGTCGAGCAGGCAGAGGTCGGCCACCCCGCCAACCGCGATTCGGCGCGGTTGGCGGGGCTCATCAAGCGCGCCCATGAACAGGGAAACCGCCTCCTCGGGCGTTAGGCGTTCCCACGGGCCAAGGGTGTGGCCGGACGCCGTTTGCCGAGTGACCGCGGCGTGCATGGCCCGCCAAGGGTCGGCGTGCCCGAAGGGGGCGTCGCTGCCGGCCGCCAAGGGGATGCCGCCGTCCAGAAAACCGCGGCAACGGTACAGCCAATTGTGCTCCGCGCAAGGCAGCTCGCGCCGGTAGGCATCGCCCCTTTCCGCGATGAAGTGGGGCTGGGTCACCACCAACAGGCCAAGTTCGCGCAGTTGCGAAAGCAAGGCTGGCGGGGTGATCGATGCGTGTTCGATGCGATCACCGGGACAGGCGCCAGCTTCTCGAAACGCAGCGAGGGCGAACACGAGCTCCGCTTCGGTGACGCAATGCACCGCCACCTCCCGGCGCCGGGCGTGGCTGGCCCTGACCAGGTCGCAGAGATCGTCGAAATCGGGAAGGTCGGAATCGTGCAGATGAATTTTGGTCGGCCCGGTGAGCCTGTGACTCATCCGCAACATTCCGCCGACGCGGACTGCCTGCATGAGAGTGCCACTCGACCGAAGCTCTTCGAACCTCGCAGCGGTGGTGTTGTCGTTGTGGGGCGTCAAGTCGGTCAAGCCCGTCACCCCGTAGGCAGCGAGCCGAGCGCTGGCCACCCCTGCCGTCGGGCTTGTCCGGCCCCACAATCTGCCAAGCGCTTCATCCTGGTCGTGGAACCGCCCTTCATCGTGGAAGGGCAAGGCCCCATTCCCGCTAATGCCGGCCAAGCGCTCAAGGCCAGCATTGTTAACGATCCATAACCGCCCACTGCGGTGTTGGACACGCACGGGAGTGTCGGGCAAGTGCCGGTCGAGCCAATGGCGGTCGACGTCCCCGGCAACGCTTTGATGGTAGCCGATGCCGCGAATCCATCCGTCCTTGTTCGGGCGAGCGCACCCGAGCGCTTCGATCAACTGCTCTGGCGTGCGCACCTTCGGCGGCCCGCAGGCAACGGAATCCAAGGACGCGGCATAGGCCATGAAGTGGATGTGGTGGTCGTTGAGGCCCGGCAGCGCGGCACCGCCTTGCAGATCGAGCACCTCTTCCCCGGAGCGGCGCGCCAGACGCCCGATGGCGGTGACCTTGCCCTGCTCAATGCGCAGGTCGGCGACATCGGCACCGTGGATTTCCGCCCTCGTGATCAGCATGGGACGTTCAATTCCTGCAACACGGCCAACGTGTCCGCCCCCAAGTCAGATACGGGCGCCAATGGGGAGCCCCCTTCAAGGCCCTCGGTAGCCCGGCCAAGTCGCGCTGCCCGCCACCATCGGCGAGCTGATCCAATCAAGGCGTCAATGCCCCATTCGTCAATCTCGCTCGCCAGCATGCGACCCGCCACCCCAGCCAGCGAGAGGGCAATGAGCCGGCTGCCGCCCCCGAGCCAGCTCAGCCAAGCGGCCCGTGCGGCTTCCACGCCAGTCAGCGGGTCGGCGATGGCGTCACCAGCGAACTGGTAGGTGCCGGTCGCGGCGCGCATCAGATCTGCGAGGCCGGCCGCAACCCCCGCATCGTCGCCGAATGCGATCGAGTTCGCGCCGGCGCCAGCGCGGCCGTAGCCGGTGATGCTGATCCAAGTTCGGCCCCGTTGGCGCCGCACCCACTCCTCAGCCTTGATGCCGAGTTGCCTCAGCGCCCTCGGACGGGACGACTCGATGACGATGTCAGCCTTCTCAATCAGGACGCGCAATAGGGCAATTTGGTCTGGCGCGCCAAAGTCCAATGCCACGCTCCGCTTGCCCTGATTCAACAGCGCATGGAAATCCGCGTTGCCGAACCGCGCGCCGTCCGGCCGCTCGGTGGATTCAACCTTGATGACGCGGCCGCCGCACAGCCACAGCAAGTGGCCGCACAAAGGCCCCGCCCACAACGCCGACAGGTCCACCACCAAGGGCGGACGCGGCCTGGGCTTCAGGTTCCGGCAATCGCCAAGCGGACCGCCTTCGACAGCAATCGATGGGTGCTCCACTGAAAGACCGCGGATGCCCGAATGTCCGCAGCCCTCCAAGGCATTGCCCGTGGCCGCAACGGCGAGGCCGAGCAGGCGGGCGCGTTTAACCAACGATTGCGTGGCGCGCTCGCGCACCGTCCGGTTCAGGCGCGGCCAAGACCAAGTGCCGCCGGCGTCGGCTTCGAGCCAAGCTGCGATCAATTCCCAATCGGAGGGCCTCGGGAGATTGACCGCCAGCATGCCGTCCGCAGTAGCGACGAACCGGCAGGCGCCGCTCGGCGAACAACCGTCCCGCCATGGGCCGCCCGTGCGGAGCATGCGTTCCAAGAGCAGTTGGGCACCCTCCAGCTTGGCGATGGGCGCAGCGCCCGGCAGGCTCGCGAACGCCGCCAGCACAGCGTTCAAGGCAGTGGACAACGGCGGCGGCA
>JAPPIX010000018.1 GCA_028820495.1 Gammaproteobacteria bacterium | reverse complement strand
TCCGCGACTACCTTGACGGTTTCTCCCCGAACGTGCAGGACATCCTCAACTGCTTTGAGTTCCGCAATCAGATTCCCAAGCTGTCTAGGGCCGATGCCTTGGGATCGCTGATCGAGAAGGTGACCTCCCCGGAGATCAACTTAGGCCCTGAAGCCGTCAGGAACGCCGATGGCACAGTCCGCCGTCCAGGCCTCGACAATCACGGCATGGGGTCGATCTTCGAGGAACTGGTGCGCCGGTTCAATGAGGAGAACAACAAAGAGGCCGGCGAGCACTGGACGCCCCGGGATGCGGTGAAGCTGATGGCCAAGCTCGTGTTCTCGCCCATTGCCGACGAGATTCGGTCGGGCACCTACCTGCTGTACGACGGCGCTTGTGGCACAGGCGGAATGCTGACTGTGGCCGAAGAGACGCTGCGGGAATTGGCCCAGGAGCACGGCAAGGAGGTTTCCACCCATCTCTACGGGCAAGAGATCAACTCCGAGACCTACGCAATCTGCAAGGCCGACCTGCTGCTCAAGGGCGAGGGTGACGCCGCGGACAACATCGTCGGCGGCCCGGAGCATTCGACCCTTACGAACGACGCTTTCCCATCGCGAGAGTTCGACTTCATGCTCTCCAACCCGCCCTACGGCAAGAGTTGGAAGACGGACTTGGAGCGAATGGGAGGCAAGAAGGACATGCGCGACCCACGGTTCGTGATCGACCATGCCGGTGATCCCGAATACTCGCTCGTGACCCGCTCAACCGACGGCCAGATGCTGTTCCTCGCCAACAAGCTCTCCAAGATGAAGCAAGACACGCGGCTTGGCAGCCGTATCGCCGAGGTACACAACGGCAGTTCCCTCTTCACGGGAGACGCGGGCCAGGGCGAAAGCAACATCCGCAGGTGGATCATCGAGAACGACTGGCTTGAGGCCATCGTCGCGCTGCCGCTCAACCTGTTCTACAACACCGGCATCGCCACCTACGTCTGGGTGCTCACGAATCGGAAGTCTGAGCGGCGCCGGGGCAAGGTCCAGTTGATCGACGCTACTGGGTGGTTCAAGCCCTTGCGGAAAAATCTCGGCAAGAAGAACTGCGAACTCGGAGACGACGACATCAACCGCATCTGCAGCACCTTCCTCAACTTTGAGGAAACGGAGCAGGGCCGGATTTTCGACAACGAAGCGTTCGGCTACTGGAAGGTGACGGTCGAAAGGCCTCTGCGAATCGAGGGCGTTGATCCTGAACGCGCCTACAAGGCCCCCGAGATCAAGGAACTGCGCGAGCATGGTCAACGGAGCGAGAGCGCTCCGCCGGTGATCAGGCGAATCCACAAGCGCGGCACCAACGCCGGTCCGCTGCGTGGGCGGTTCGAGGCCACAATAGGCGGTGCCGCAACCGTGGTCGAGTACGAGCCGGACACCGACCTGCGCGATACGGAACAGATCCCCTTGCAAGAGGCGGGTGGCATTGAGGCCTTCCTGCGCCGCGAAGTTCTCCCGTACGCCGCAGATGCCTGGTATCACCCGGAACGCGTGAAGATTGGCTACGAGATCAGCTTCAACCGATACTTCTACCAACCGGAGCCGATGCGGAGCCTCGACGAGATACGGGCTGACATCCTGGCTCTGGAGAAGGAGACAGCAGGGTTGCTCGACGATGTGCTGATGGTGCGGGAACCGAGGACGGGCTACATCGTCAAATGACGGAGTGAACCAAGAGAAAAACCACGATCGTCTGGACATCCGGACACCGCAGGAAATCAAAGATGCAAACTAACAACCCGCGAAAGAACTTTAACTGCGTCGCATTCATGCGCCAGGAAAGACGCCGCATAAGCGAGAAGATGGAGGGCATGAGTTACGAGGAGTTTCAGGAGTGGTTGGACGCTCGCGAATACTCCAGTCCAACATTGGCAAAACTCGCGGCGGAGGCACGAACTTCGGCCAAGAAGATATCGTGAACAGGTGCCAATTGCGCAAACTCACTTGGGACATGGCCAAGGCAGCAAGGGAGATCATCGATGGCGAACCGGTGTCTCATGATGCGCGCAGGCAGCAGATAGGCACTGGCGATGGTTGAGCGCCAGAGTCCACATCCCGCCTACAAACCTTCGAGCCTGGAATGGCTCGGGGATGTGCCTGCCCATTGGGAGGTGCGCCGACTACGCAACTTGGTGGAGATGCGTGCTAGCAATGTGGACAAGCATGTACGAGATGACGAAGAGTCGGTTCGCTTGTGCAACTATGTGGACGTGTACAAACATGAGCGCATCGGGCCTGATATCGACTTCATGCCTGCCACTGCGACGGCGGATGAAATCGATCGCTTCAAACTGGTAACCGGCGATGTGCTTATCACCAAGGATTCAGAGGACTGGACCGATATCGGCGTTCCAGCCGTCGTGGAAGGAGCGCCGAACGACGTCTTGTGCGGATACCACTTGGCGTTGCTACGACCCCACGCTGGCACTATAGGAGCGCGGTTCCTCCTTCGCGCACTTCAGACAAAGGCGGTCGCCTCCCAGTTCCATGTCCGAGCAAACGGAGTGACCCGCTACGGACTTTCCCACGACGCGATCAAGTCCACATGGCTACCTGTCCCTCCACCCTCCGAACAGGTTGCCATCGCCCAGTTTCTCGACCACGCCAACAGCCGCATCGACCGCTACATCAGCGTCAAGAAGAGGTTGATCGCGCTGCTGGAAGAACAGAAGCGGGCGATCGTCCATGAAGCCGTGATGGGGCGGGTGGAGGTTAGGACGGGCAAGCCCTATGAAACGTACAAACCTTCCGGCATACAGTGGCTGGGCGATGTTCCAGCACATTGGGACGTGCGGCCAGCAAAATGGCATCTGAGGGAGGTCGACGAACGCTCCGTGACTGGCGCGGAAGAAATGCTCTCAGTCTCTCACCTAACGGGTGTGACCCCGCGCAGTGAGAAAAGTGTGACGATGTTCAAGGCGGAGTCCAACATTGGCCACAAGTTGTGCGAGCCGGGTGATTTGGTCATTAACACGATGTGGGCTTGGATGGGGGCGCTTGGCATCGCGCAGCAGCCTAGATTAGTCAGCCCGTCGTATGCAGTGTATAGGCCGAAGATTGACTCGTCGCTCGACAGACGTTACGCCGAGATGATGCTACGTTCGGTGCCACTTCAATGCGAGTACATCATGCGTTCAACTGGTATTCGGCCCTCTCGGCTAAGGCTCTACCCGGATACCTTCCTGCGGATCAGACTGATAGCCCCACCACCAGAGGAACAGTCGGCGATCATTGCCTTCGTCGCAAGCGAAATGGCGCGTTGCGATCGGGCATCAAGGTTGATGACCAAGGAGATTGCCGCGCTTCAAGAGTACCGTGCCCGCTTGGTCGCTGATGTGATCACAGGCAAGCTCAACGTGCGACAGGCAGCGGCTGATCTGGACGAAGTGCGGGTCAAAAACGTTCTCGAACATGAACCGAAGTTGCTGCGGAATGCCTGATGCCAACGGACATCACCGAAGCTGGCCTTGAGCGGCTGATCTGCATCGGGTTGACCGGCGACCCTTGCGAGCCGCCCGATGCTGACTCTGTCCGCGAACCTCGTGCCGCGTATGGCGGGGTTGGCTGGCGTGGCGGAAGCTGGCGCGACTACGACCGTGGGTACTGCCTAGATCTAACGCAGCTTGCCGCCTTCCTTGACGACTCCGACCCGGAAGCATCGGCGGCTCTCGGGCTTGCGGAAGACGGCCCCACCCGGCGCCGGTTCCTGTCGCGGCTTCAAGGCGAGATCAGCAAGCGCGGAACGATCCATGTCCTTCGTCACGGAATCCGGCACGGCCCTCATGA
>JAPPIX010000115.1 GCA_028820495.1 Gammaproteobacteria bacterium | reverse complement strand
ACGGCCCAAGCCGCCCACGAGCAGTTCAAGTTCCTCGAATACGTGGTGCAGGAGGAGGACTACGCCACCGGCCTGCGCCAGCAGAAGGCGCTGTTGACCGGCGCCATGCCCCACGTCCAGTTCGGGCGCAACGAGGGCGGCGGGCAGCGTTTCCACGCTTGGGTGGATCGGCTGCTCGAGACCGACGACCAAGCCCTGCCCACCCTCTTCCAGAACGGCCACGCAAACAACGGAGCCCGCCAATGAACGCACTGAAAACAACCCTGGTCCTCGCCATCGCCGCCACCCTAGCCGCTTGCAGCCCACCCGAGGAGCAGCCCGAAGCGCCGGCGACGGAGGAAGCCGCAACGCCGGCGGCACCGCCCGTGATCGAGTCGAACCCCAACCGCAACCCCTACTTCGGCGACCTGCACGTACACACCGTTTACTCCTTCGATGCGTTCCTGTTCGGCACCCGGGCCACGCCGGACGACGCCTACGCCTTCGCCAAGGGCGGCGCGCTGACCCACGCAGCGGGCCTCGAAATGCAGATGAAAAAGCCGCTGGACTTCCAAGCCGTGACCGACCACGCCACCTACTTGGGCATGCTGCCGGTCATGTTTGACGAGTCCACGGAACTGGGCCAATTGCCGGTTTCCGCCGAATTGCGCGCCGCCGAAACGCCGGAGGAGATCGGCGAAGCCTTCGAGTCCATGCTGCCGCGCATCGGCGGCACCCTGGAGGAGCCCGACGACATGCTCGACTTGGACGTGGTGGGCAGCGCTTGGGGCAAGATCATCGAATCCGCCGAGCGCAACAACGCGCCGGGCGAGTTCACTGCCTTCATCGGCTACGAGTACACCACCTCCGGCCCGGAATTCGAGAACCTGCACCGCAACGTCATCTTCCGCGGCAGCGAGGCGCCCGACATCCCCTTCAGCCGACTGGACTCCCTCAACCCCGAGGACGCCTGGGACTGGATGGACGGCCTGCGCGACCGGGGCATCGAAGCCTTGGCCATTCCGCACAACTCCAACGGCTCCAACGGCTGGATGTTCGAAAAGACCAACCAAGCGGGCGAACCCATCGATGCCGCCTACGCCGAACAGCGCATGCGCAACGAGCCGCTGGTGGAGATCACCCAGGTCAAGGGCACCTCGGACACCCACCCCCTGCTGTCGCCCAACGACGAATGGGCCGACTTCGAGATCATGCCAATCCGGGTGGCCAGCCCCTTGGAGAGCCAGCCCCAAGGCAGCTACGTGCGTGAGGCATGGCTGAACGGCCTGGCGATGGAGGACGCCGAGGGCATCAACCCCTATCGCTTCGGCATAATCGGCTCTTCTGACACCCACAACGCCGCCGGCTCCTTCGAGGAGGACAACTACTGGAGCAAGACCGGGCTGCTCGACGCCACGCCCGAAATGCGCGGCTCCGTGCCCTTGGAGGAGGGAGAGGTCGGCAGTTCCTCCATCTTCGGCGGTGGCTCCTCAGACGAAGAGCCCGCTGGGGATGGCCCCCGCTACTCCGATGCCCCGGCCCAATACTGGGGCGCTTCCGGGCTAGCCGCGGTCTGGGCGGAAAGCAACACCCGCGAGGCCATCTACGATGCCTTCCGGCGCAAGGAGACCTTCGCCACCAGCGGCCCGCACATTCCGGTGCGCTTTTTCGCCGGCTACGGCATCGATGCCGCCCTGCTCGAAGCGGAGGACGTCATCGCCGCCGCCTACGCTACCGGGGTGCCCATGGGCGGCGACCTGATGGCCGATGGCGAAGCCGCCCCCGGCTTCTTTGCCTGGGCCATGCGCGACAGCGACACGGCCCCCCTGCAGCGCCTGCAAGTGATCAAGGGCTGGGTGGAGGATGGCCAACCCAACGAACGGGTCTTCGACGTGGCCTGCTCCGACGGCGGCGCGGTCGACCCCGAAACCCACCGCTGCCCCGACAACGGCGCGGCAGTGGACTTGGCCACCTGCGCCATCAGCGACGACAAGGGCGCGGCGGAACTCTCGGCGGTCTGGCAGGATCCCACGTTCACCCCCGGCCAGCGAGCGTTCTACTACGTCCGCGCCCTGGAAAACCCCAAGTGCCGCTGGTCCACGTGGGACGCCATTCGCGCGGGCGTGCCGCCACGGGAGGACATGCACGCCACCATCCAGGACCGAGCCTGGTCGTCGCCGATCTGGTACATGCCGTAGTCAAGGGGATCGAGTGGGCGTGCGCCAAGTCACCCTCATTACCGCACTGCTGCTAGCCGCCTGCCAGCCGGGCCAAGAAGCCGCGGAGCCAGCGTCATCCACCTACGATGTGGAGATTCGTTGGACCAGTTACGGCATCCCCCACGTCAAGGCCGCGGACTGGGGTTCGCTGGGCTACGGCTTTGCCTACGCCACCGCCACCGACGTCATCTGCGTGATCGCCCACGACGTGCTGATGGTCAATGGCGATCTGTCCAAGCATCACGGGCCTGAAGACGGACGCTTCGACAGCGACGTCTTCCACAAGGGCATCCTCAACCAAGACAAGGTGTGGGCGCGAGCCTGCTCAACACCAGCCGGGTGGCCATCGGCTTCAACAAGGACGTAGCTTGGACGCACACCGTCTCGACGGCCCTGCGCTTCACGCTCTACCAACTGCAGCTCAACCCGGACAACCCGCTGCAGTATGGCTACGACGGGGCCTACCGGGACATCGAGCCGAGAGTTGTTGCAGTGGAAGTGGCGGCCGAGGACGGCACCGAGACCCGTGAGCAAACCATCTACCTCACCCACTACGGCCCCATCCTGGAGAGCGACCTGCTGCCTTGGTCCGCCAGCCACGCCTACGCCCTGCGCGACGCGGTGATTGACAATTACGTCACCGCCGACACCTACGACGCCATGAGCAAGGCGGCTTCGACGGCGGACCTGGAAGCGGCGATCAGCCGCCAAGGCGTCTTTTGGGTCAACACCATCGCCGCGGACCGGCACGGCAACGCCTTCTACGCCGACATTAGCGGCACCCCCAACGTGGATGCGGACTTGCTGGACGCCTGCCGCCTGTCCCCGGAAAGCGCGCCGGAGCGGCTGGTCATCCTGGACGGCAGCCGCACCGAGTGTGAATGGCGCGAGGATGAGCGCAGCCGGGTGCCGGGCGCGCTGCCAACCGAAGAGATGCCGCGCCTGACCCGCGCCGATTACGTCACCAATTCCAACGACAGCTATTGGCTGAGCAACCCGGATGCGCCCTTGGAGGGCTATTCGCCCATCATCGGCCCGGAGCGCACCGCCCGCTCACTGCGCACCCGGGCGGGCCTGCACATGATCGGGGAATTGATCGAGCGGGATGGCGGCATCACCCCGGACGACATCCAAAACCTGCTCAACAAAAACCGCCACTTCGGCGCTGAGCTGCTGCTCGACGACGTGCTCAAGGTTTGCGGCGACCATGCCGACTTGGCCCCCGCCTGCGAAGCCCTCGCGGCCTGGGACCGAACCATGGCTGTCGATGCCCAAGGCGGCCACGTGTGGCGGGAGTTCTGGAACGATGCCCGCCACATCGACGACCTCTGGGCCGTGCCCTTCGACGCCGACGATCCGATCAACACCCCGCGGGGCGTCAACCTCGAAAACGCCGCAGTCCGGCAATCGGTGGCGGACGCCCTGGGCACCGCCACCACCACGCTGACCGAGGCCAACATCCCGCTGAACGCCCGGCTCGGCGACATCCAGTACGCCCCACGCAACGGCCGCAACATCCCGGTCCCCGGCGGCGACGGCGGCGCCGGCATGTTCAGCATGATCGTCACCAACCTGAACGGCGAGAAGGGCTACACGCCCATCATCCACGGCAACAGCTACATGCAGGTCATCAGTTGGGA
>JAPPIX010000248.1:23655-32221 GCA_028820495.1 Gammaproteobacteria bacterium | reverse complement strand
TCGGGTTTGGGGCTGAGGGCCAGGAAATCGCGAGCCGTGATCCAATGCCCCTTATCGCCAAGCAATTCGCACTCGGCCTCAAGCGACGTGGTCTTGCCTTCGCCCGGGTCGCCTAGCAGCACATAGGCAGGCCGGTCGCGGAACGAGGATAAAGGCCGGGGCTTCGGCGGATTGGGCCGACCGGCCTCTTGGTCGAGGAGTTCGGTGCACGAGCGGGGAACCGTGTTCATGAGGAGTCGAACCAATGGGCGGCCGGCGCACTTAAGAACTCATGCAGCGGAATGCCCGTCTCGCCGACCACTAGGGCGCTGTGGGGATCGAAGCGCTGTTTGAACGCCTCCAGGCCCGGCATGGGCCTAGTGCGGCTCCCGCTCTTGACTTCAATAGCCACCAGCCGCGCCCCGCGCCTCAGGACGAAATCCAGTTCGTTCCGGCCTTCCCGCCAGTAGTGGACGTTGATGTCTTGAGTCGCAGTGTTGAGCAGATGGGCACCAACCGCGCTCTCGACGATCCGGCCCCAGAAGGAGCGATCGGCCTTTGCCTCGGCGAAGGTGTAGCCGGATTCAGCGGTCATCAGCGCGGTGTTCAACACGTTGAGCTTGGGGCTGGAGGCCCGCGTCCTGCGCAGGGTGTTTTCCGAGTAGTTCTGCAATCCCGTCAACAGGCCTGCATTGCCCAACAGGTCCAAATGCCGCGCTAGGGTCGTCGTGTTGCCCGCGTCGGCCAGTTGCCCGAGCATCTTGTTGTAAGGCATGACCTGCCCGGAATATTGACTTCCGATGCTGTACAGCCGCTTCAGCAGGGCCGGTTTGTCCACCCGGGTCATGGCTAGGATGTCGCGCTCGATGTTGGGGGCGACCAGTGCGCCGAGCACGTAGTCCCGCCAACGCGTTTCCTCGTTCACTAGGTGGGCGGCGCCGGGGTAGCCACCAAAGTAAAGGTAGGTGGACAAGTCGAAGTCGAAGGCGCGGGCCATCTCCTGCAGTCCCCAGTGAGCGACGCTGAGAGGCTCAAAGCGGCCCGCCAGGCTCTCGTTGAGGCCGGATTGCATGAGCAGCGGCGCTGAGCCAAGGATCACCACGTGCAACCAGCGGTCCTCCGCACGGTCTTGGTCCCACAAGCCTTTGACGATCTCGGACCACTGGGGGACTTTCTGGATTTCGTCGATGGCCAGGATCGCGCCTTCGGGCGACTCGTCCGCTTTCGTGCGGGCATCTTCCCAAATCCGCAGCAGCCACTCCGCATCACGTCGAGGTTGGCCGGGCAGGAAAGTGGTGGTTGCGTGGGACGACGGCCCAGCGCTAGCGGAGTCCGGTTGGTCAACATCTACATAGAGGTGGGGACGCTGAATGCTGCGCAACGCTTGCCGCACGATGGTTGTCTTGCCGGTCTGACGCGGCCCAAAGATCGAGATGATCCGTCTTGGCGGTTCGGATAGGCGATCAAGCAAGAGGGCGACGTGTGGGCGCTGGTAGGTTTCCATGCTTGCAATTTACCCCATTGAGTAAAATTACTCAATGGGGTAATCAGATTGCGTGGCGCGGCTTGCGTCCGGTTGATTATCAGTCACGCGGAGCCCGATCTTGGGCGAGCTGTTCCATTACGCAGGAACCATCGGCCCGCCAGCCGTTTCGGAGCGCAGTCTTCCGCTTAACTTGCCCGACAGAATGATAGGGTACTAGCGGTTGGACACAATCCGGAGGGATGGAGCGACCAATGAGTGGCGAGCCATCAAATCGATCAAGAGGCAACAACGCTGAGGTTGGCCCAACGTTGTTCGTCCAAGCCTGCGCCCAAATGATGAGTGCCGCCTGGATTCGCCACCAAATCAAAGCCACATCCACTGTGCCGGGACTTGGCATCAGCGGAATCGCTAACCTGAGAGGAGTGCACCGACATTCGAGCGCTCTCTCCGGGTGTCCCACTGCTGAGCAGACGGCGCGGGCGCTTAGCCATTCGCCCCGGCATATTGCGTGTTACTGACAGTGTTGAGCGTGTCGAGTGTTGAGCGTGTCGAGTTGACAATCCTTGCCGCCAACCAGCACTATCCCCCTTGAAGACAACTTTCGGTGCCCGCCAGTCGGGTCACCTGCTGAATACCAAGGCAGCACGCCATGTAAATGGCGATCACCTGCCGGGCTTGGCGCATAGACACTACGTTCAAGTTGCAATCACCGGAGGGAGGTTCCGGGTTCGGATTTCTTTGGGTGGACTGAAACAAGCCAAAACATCGACATTTTCAGCTACTCGCGTTCGCCGTCGGGCTTCATAAGTGATTTGGCCTCGGTTGCGGCTCGAGCCTACCCCTACGATGCTGCCGGAGAACGAGACGGCCACCAAACCTATCTCCCGACCATCAATCCGGCCAGCAACACCGCCATACCGGAGCTGGTCTCGATGCTGAATATTGAAATTGAGGGGGAACATCAATTCACGCTTTACGGAATAGACGACTCAGGCGCATTCACGGAGCCATTGACCTGTTTTATGCCTGCCAACACACGGGCAACATTCACCGTTGTGGAGTTGGAAGCGGGGACCACAGGCTGCATGGGCCCGCCATGGCAAAAAAGAGTCGGCGGGAAGTGGGCCATCTGGATTGTGTCGGAGGCGTATCACATTTCTCAAGGCGGAATGCTGAGTCTGCAAACGGGCATTTTGGCCAACGTTTCCGATGGGCTGTCGCCCCAGTTTGAATTTGAATGAAGCGCATCTCGGCTCGCTTAAGGCATACACCGCCCTCTAGCCTCTGGCCGCCCGCCCCATGATCCGTGAAGACCGCCAACAAACGCCATAAGCACTACTCCGCCGCGCACAACCCGGCGGGCTCGATATCCCCGTCACACTGGGACAGCTCGGCTTCAAGCGCGTCCGCCTCGTCCGCATCCACGGACAGCCGGTGCTTGCGCTTCACCTCAAGAACCTGGTTTGCGTACCAGCACCGATTCCGCTCAGGAAGCCAGTCGAGGGCGTCCTTGGCGCCCTTGGTGCGGTTCACCGAAGGCGTGGCCAGCGCAAGGTTCAGCACGTCGCCCGCAAAGGCTCGCTTGGCGTCCGCGCCCCTCCGGCACATGCCGCTGCGGTGCGCCTCAGACAAAGCCACGACGTGGTCGATCTCAAAGGCGTCCGCCGAACCGAACCGCATGCAGGAGTATGGGGAGAGCCTGCCCCCGAACTGCTCGACGATGTCATCCTCCAAGGCTCGATGCCTGGTTCCGTACTCCCCGCGGTCATAGGCCGCGCCGACGCAGCGGGACTCCGGGGCCACCGCCAACCCGCGCCAGCGATGCCCAGGCGTTGCCGAGAGGCTCGTCACGTGGCCCTCCGGGGTGGCCATCAGGTTCATCACTGTCAACGGGCGGTCGCTGGATACGAGCAGCCGCCACTTGCCATCGCCGTCGCCCAAGGCACCCTCGATGCCCGCCCCTTGCGGCCACCCGCCCGGCGCGATGCCGGCCTCCAAGGCCATGGCGTCAACGGCCAGCGCAACGCCTGCGGGGATGGACAGAACAACGCTGCCCCGTTCGCCCGCATCGTCGATGCCCTCAACCGAAACCCGCGCTGCTGCGTCCCCGTTGTTCACCAGCCGCAGCAGGCTGCGTTGTCGATGGTTGCTTGCCGGATTGAAGGTTGCGATCCGGTGGCGTCCGCCGATCAAGGGGACGGCATCAAGCATGGCCGTCAGGAAGCCGCCCTGAACCCGCAGGTAGGCGAGCGCCTCAATGTCCGCATCGCCGCTGATCGAAAGCCGCCAGTCGCCCATGCCGCCGCCCACCCCGGCCATCCCCTTGCCGGCATGGCCGAACTCCAAGTCCTTGGAGTTGAAGTGCGCGGCCGCATGGGCGCCAACGGACAGGCTGACAGGATCGGCTTGGTTTCCCGCATCGTCCGTGGCGGCGATTGTGACTAGGCCTGCCTGTCCGGCGTGGTTGATAAGGCGCACGAAGCCCTCGCGATCCGGATCGCTCGCCGACGGGAAATAGGGAATTTCCGCGGCATGGACGGCGGCACAGAACACAGCACCGATCACAGGCGAAGCCACCCAGTGCGCCCGGCCCCACTTTAGGGCGCTCTTGGAAGCGGTGCCAAGGGGAGGGCGACAGATGCACCGGATGGTCTGAGAGCTAGGGCGTGCGGTCGCGATGCCTCCAGTCCGTCGGCCCGGTGGGGCTTGTCCTCTCAGTTCTGGCAGGGGGCGTTGACCTTCTTCGGTCTGGGCGAAGCGGCCTCCGGCAGCGGCGGCATAGGCTCGCCGAGCAGATGGGCGGCGAAGGAGGGGATGGGCATGCGCAGCTTCGATCCCGGCAACCGCTCCAGAAAGCCACTATGCTGTGCGGCTGAGATAAAGCCGTCCACCTCGCTAGGAGGCAGGTTTAGCGGCGCTCCCTCCATGTAGTCAACCACGTCGTCAAGGTGCATTTCCCCGCCGCCCTGGCGCAGCAATGGCGCAAGGTGACGCGCATATCGGGAATGGCGGGCATTGTGCCGATCCAACCCCCGAACGCGCCGGTCATAGTAGCCTTTCCGGCCCTCGTCCCCCGAGGCCATTGCCTCGGCAAGCAGTGCAAGGTCAGCCTTGCCGAACCCCCTTTGCGCTCCCATGTGGCGTTCAAGCGTCGTCAGCGCCGCATTCAGATAGACGGCCAAGTGCTGCGGCCAGTTCGCGCTGCGCTTCAGGATGGCGCGTTCCCAATCGCCGCCGTTCCCCACTTGGTACTGCTCGAAGCATCGGCGGACCGCCATTTGCGACGCTTCGTCACTCAGGCCCGCGAGCGGGAGGTCGCAGCCGACGGAACCCCGCGATATTCCGGCGTCCGCCAAGGCATCCCATGTGCCCGACAGGCCGAAGGCGCAGAAGGAAATCGGTGCTGGCACGAAGCCTTGATGAATCGAGGACAGCGTCCCCGGAATCGCCCCCGGCGCCTGATCGGATATCTGCTGCGCCTCATCGATCAGCAGCACGATCTGCCAGTCGCTCCAGTCCTTGGCCCGCCTGTCCGCCACGTGCTCAAGCTGGTCAAGCCGATCGCTTGAGGCGCCGCCGATCCGCACGCCCAACGCCCCGAAGCCCCTGTCCATGACTGTTGAGGCAATCTCGCGAAGCCCGCGCTTCATCTGCCGAACGGAGTCTTCGCCTAGAAAGGCCCGCAAGCGCTCCGACACGTCCGCATCTTCGCCGGGCGCGGCGGCGAGCAAGTCAAGGGACATCCGCCGGGCGATGGCCGAATCCACGGCGCGGCTAATGCCGAGGGGAATTTCGGCGTGGGCGCCGTTGAGCAGGACGGGGAGCCAACGGCGACCTCCCGAGCCGGCGGCCGGGAACGCCCGCATTTCCTCCATGAACTGCGCGAGGAGTGCGCTCTTGCCCGCTCCCGGCGGGCCTTCGACCACGAGGGTGGCGTTGCTGCGGCGATCGAGCAGCAAGGCGTTGGCCATCTGGCGGAAGGTTGAGATTTCCCGCTCACGCCCGGAAAAGAAGGGCACACCCCGCCCCGTGGACAATTGCGCACGATCTCGATGGGCGAGGAAGTTATGCAACGGGACGTCATCCTGCCCGCGCAGTTGGCCTTCATCAACATAGCGCTCATTGATCAGCCCCATGCCGGGAGTGTAGCATGGGCTCGGGAGCTTCACTTCGACCTGCTCCCGCCAACTCCGCAGGGCGGATTTGGCCCGGATTGCATGGAAACTGGGCGAAGAACGCACAAAAAATGCAGGGTCAGGTGCGTTGTCGGTGAAGCCAGCCGCCAAAATGGAGATTTGCTGATGCCGCGCAGTTTGCCTTGAATTGGTCTAGGGGGCCGCTTTAGAATCCGCCTGCCCCGCATCGCGGAACCTCATTGGGAGACACCTCAAGCATGAGCAGCGTTGAAGAACGAGTCAAAAAGCTTATTTGCGAACAGCTTGGCGTCAAGGAGGAGGACGTCAAGGATGAAGCCTCCTTCGTCGAAGATCTAGGCGCCGATTCCTTGGATACCGTTGAGTTGGTCATGGCGCTCGAAGAGGAGTTTGAGACCGAGATTCCCGACGAAGAGGCGGAGAAGATCACGACGGTCAAGGAAGCCATCGACTACATCGTCCATAACCAGTAGTTCATGCACGCCCTCAATTCGTCCCGGTTCCGCAAAGGGGGCAGGGCATGACCGGTCGTAGGGTTGCCGTCACCGGCTTGGGTGTAGTCTCCCCCTTGGGCAACACCGTAGCTGAGGCTTGGAGTGCCGCCGTCGCCGGCAAAAGCGGCATTGCGCCGATCACCACCTTCGATACCACGGGCTTTGCCGTCACTTTTGCCGGGCAAGTGCGTGATTTCGATGCCGAGCTCTACATGGAGCGCAAGGAAGCTCGGCGTTGCGATGAGTTCATCCAGTACGGCATTGCCGCGGGCGTTCAGGCCATCGCCGATGCGGGCCTGCGGAGCAACCCCGATGATGCGCACCGCTACGGATTCGCGGTCGGCTCCGGCATCGGCGGCATCAACAACATCGAGAAGACTCGATCGACTTTGGAAAAGGGCGGGCCGCGCCGGGTCTCGCCCTTCTTCGTGCCGGGCAGCATCGCCAACATGATCGGCGGCCACCTGTCCATCATGTACGGCTATCAGGGCCCCAACATCGCCGTGGTCACGGCCTGCACCACGGGCACCCACAACATCGGCATGGCGGCGCGGATGATTCAGCATGGCGACGCCGACGTCATGGTTGTGGGCGGCGCCGAGTTCGGCACCTCGCCCACCTCCATCGCTGGATTTTGCAACATGAAGGCCCTGTCCACCCGCAACGACGATCCAGAGGCCGCCAGTCGCCCGTGGGACAAGGACCGGGACGGCTTTGTGCTCGGCGACGGTGCGGGCGTTCTGGTGTTGGAGGAGTACGAACGGGCGGAGCAGCGGGGCGCATCCATCTATGCGGAGTTTCTCGGCTTCGGCATGAGCGCGGACGCCTATCACATCACCAGCCCTCGGGAAGACGGCGCCGGTGGCATCGCCTGCATGGAGAACGCGATAGCCGATGCGGGCCTCGGCCCCGGCGACATCGACTACATCAATGCCCACGGCACTTCGACACCCTTGGGCGACGTGGCCGAAACCAAGATGATCAAGCAGGTCTTTGGCGACGATGCGCGCCTGCCGGTCAGTTCCACCAAGTCCATGACCGGCCACTTGCTCGGCGCGGCGGGGTCCGTGGAGGCGATCTTCACCATCCTGGCGCTGCGCGACCAGATTTGTCCGCCGACCATCAACCTCCACAGCCCGGGCGACGGATGCGATCTTGACTATGTGCCGAACGAGGCCCGCTCGGCAAGCCTGCGCATCGGCTTGAGCAATTCCTTTGGGTTCGGAGGCACCAACGGCACGGTGATCTTCGGCGCCGTGTGAGCGACTAGCGAAATCGGGCGTCGTTGTGAAGGCTCGCATTGCGTTATCCCGAACCGCCGCGTTGGCGGGTGGATTGCTCGGTGCCTTGGTGCTAGCTGCCGCCGCCGCCGCTTGGTGGATCGATCGCTGGTGGACGGCCCCCTTGACCTTGGCGTCATCCACTGTGCTGGTTTTGGAATCCGGGGACACGGCTGTGGATCTGGCCGCCAAAATCGAAGCTGCCGGATGGCTGGAACACCCTCGCTTGCTGCCTTGGGTCATGCGCTTCAGGGGCGATGCGGCGCGGCTCCAAGCCGGCGAGTACAGGGTGGCAGCGGGGGAGACCCTGGATGGGTTGATGGCTCGCCTGTTGACTGGTGACGTGGTTGTTCACTCATTCCGCATCGTCGAAGGCAGCCGCATCGCTGATTTGCTCAACGCTTTGGGCGCGGACCAGCGGTTTGCGCACACGCTGGGGGTGGCCCGCCCGGAAACGCTGCTGGCGGATCTCGGTTCGGAGGTGGCGCCGGAGTTTGGCGCGCATGGCGAAGGCTGGTTCTTTCCCGACACCTACTCGTTCACCGCGGGCGACGAAGACCGTTCGCTGCTGCTTCGCGCCCACGCCAAGATGCGCATGGAACTAGAAGCCGCGTGGGCGGGCCGCTCGCCGGACTTGCCCTATGGGAACCCTTATGAAGCGCTGATTGCGGCCTCCTTGGTCGAGAAGGAAACCAGCCGGGTCGAAGACCGTGCCCACGTCAGCCAGGTGTTTGCGGCGCGCCTGAAGCGGAACATGCGCCTGCAGGCCGATCCGACCGTCATCTACGGGCTCGGCGAGACGTTCGACGGCAATCTGACCCGGGCTCATCTGCGCCAGCCCACGCTCTACAACACCTATGTTCACAAGGGCCTGCCGCCGACCCCCATCGCTTTGCCTGGCAAGGCGGCCTTGGCGGCGGCGCTGCACCCGAGCGGTGCCGAGTACCTCTACTTTGTCGCCCGCGGCGACGGCTCAAGCGAGTTTTCAGCCACCTTGGACGCGCACAACCGGGCGGTTCGAAAGTTCCAATTGAACCGCAGCCGGCCACGGGTGGCGCCGGATTCATGAGCCTTCAGCCGGGGAGCGCGAGGGGCTTGCCCCTCGCAAATGAAGGAGGCAGCCCATGATGTTTTGTTAAATAGCGTCGATGTAGAGGGCCGCGGCGACTGACA
>JAPPIX010000248.1:1804-23645 GCA_028820495.1 Gammaproteobacteria bacterium | reverse complement strand
TAAAAACCCCCCACCCTCCCCCCCCCGGGGGGGGGGGGGGGGTTTTTTTTCCCGCGGGGGGGGGGGGGGGCGGGGGCCCCCCCCCCCCCCCCCATGCGGAGAACGCCACGCTTGATCTTTGCTAATCTAGCGTCGTTGAAGAGGGCAGCGGCGAGTGACAGGCAAGTTCATCACCCTGGAGGGTATCGATGGGGTGGGCAAGAGCACCCAAATGGCTTGCATCGGGCAGTTGCTTGAGGAAGCGGGCATCGACTACATCGCCACGCGGGAGCCCGGTGGCACCCCCCTGGCGGAGCAAATCAGGCGCTTGCTGCTCGAAGTGCGCGATGAGGCCATGGCCAGCCTCGCCGAGCTGCTGTTGGTCTTTGCCGCCCGCAGCCAGCACTTGGAGGAGCGGATTCGTCCAGCGCTCGAAGCTGGTGTTTGGGTGGTCAGCGAGCGTTTCACTGACGCCACCTACGCCTACCAGGGCGGTGCGCGAGGCTTGAGCGAGCGCACCATTGGACAACTGGAGTCCTTGGTGCAAGGCCCCTTGCAGCCGCACTTGACCCTGTTTCTGGACGCTCCGCTGAGCGCTGCGGCGCACCGCATGGGCGACCGTGAGGGGGCCGACCGCTTCGAGCGGGAGGGGGCCGAGTTCTTTCGCCGGGTGCGGGAGGGTTACTTGTCTCGGGCCAAGCTTCATGAGCGCATCCTGGTGATCAATGCCGCGCGTCCGGTCGAGGCGGTGAGCGCCGCCGTCGCCGCCGCCTTGCGCCCGTTGATCTCGGCGCACTTGTCCGAGTTAGCCGCCAGCCAGGAAAGTCAGTGAACCTCCCGTGGCTTAAGGCCAACAAGGCGAGCCTCAACGCCGCCGTCGAGGCCGGACGGCTGCCCCACGCGCTGCTGCTGAGCGCCTATCCGGGATGGGGCGCAGCGGTGCTTGGCGAATGGCTGGCATTGAGGGTTTTGGCCCTTGAGGGAACCCCTGACGCACGGCGATTGGCCCACCCGGATTTGCGTTGGCTGGCACCGGAAAAGGGCGTCATTCCCGTGGATGCCATCCGCCGGCTGCGTGACTTCAGCGTCGGCGCCCCGCAGATGGCGCCCGCCAAGGCGGTGGTGCTCGAGGACGCGGACCGCATGAACGTCAACGCGGCCAATGCGCTGTTGAAAACCCTGGAGGAGCCCTCGGCCAACACTTATCTCATCCTGACCAGCCACCGCGCCGGGGCCTTGCCGCCCACCATTCGCAGCCGCTGCCAGAACGTTGCCATCGCCCGCAATGCCCAAGCGGCGAGGGACTGGCTGGCGGACGCCAAGGCGCAGCGGTTGCTGGACGACTACGATGGCGCACCGTTGCTGGCCTTGGCCGGTGCCGAGGAAGGGGAGCGCCCGATGGCGGAAATGCTGGGCGAACTTGGCCGGGGCGGGCGGGAGCGTACGGCGGCGCTGGTCGAGGAAATGCTGGCCTTGGACCCGGCGCGGCTGAGCGCCCGGTGGGCCCGGTGCTTGGTCAACGTCATGGGCGGGTCCGTAGCGGGCCTCGGCCGCGCTGCCGCCGACCGGCGCACTTTCGCCTTCATCGACGAGCTGCAGTGGTTCCATCTGCAAGTGGTTGTGTCGACCAGCGCCAACGTGCGGCTCCTGCTGGAGCGGCTCTGCCACCGTTGGTGCCAGTTGGTTGCAGGGTAGTGGGAGGCACCGTGCCCCGATTGGCTGCCGTTGGCGAATGCATGCTGGAGTTGCGGGGTGCCGACGGAAACGGCCTGGCGCTTGGCTACGGCGGCGATGTCTTCAACACGGCCCTATACGCCTCGAGGCTGGGCCTTGACGTTTCCTTTCTTAGCGCGGTTGGCGATGACTACTACAGCCGGTGGCTGGTTGAGCGATGGCGGGAGGATGGCGTCGATTGCGCGCATGTGCGGGAGATTGCCGGGGCAACGCCAGCGTTGTACATCATCCGCACCGATGCCGAGGGCGAGCGGTCGTTCACCTATTGGCGCAGTGCCTCGCCATTTCGCCATTGGCTGGATGAAGGGCGCTATGCCAAATCGCTCGCGAGCGTGTTGTCGGGGTTCGATGGCGTCTATTTCTCCGGCATCACCTTGGCCATGCTGGATGACGCCGCCAAGCAGAGCTGGCTCGATAGGGTGGAAGCCTTCCGCAGCGATGGCGGCCTTGTTGCCTTTGACCCAAACTACCGGCCCGTGTTGTGGTCGGACTCTGGGGAGGCGGGTTTCTGGATTGACCAAGCCTATGCCCGTGCCGACCTGATTCTTCCGTCCATTGAGGATGAATCCAACCTACGGGGCCAGCGTGAGCCTGACGCCCTGCTGGCCTCATTGGCCGCCTTGTCGGCGACCGAAATCGTGATTAAGCGCGGCACATCAACCTGTGTCGTGTTCCACAACGGTAGGCGCATCGACATTTCCATACGGGAAGCCCTCAACGCCATCGACACAACCGCCGCGGGCGATTCATTCAATGCGGGATATCTCCAAGCTCGGCTGACCGGCCACCCCCCGCGCGAAGCAGTCCAGCGGGGCGCAGACCTGGCGGCCAAGGTGGTCCAGCACCCCGGGGCCATCATCCCAGTTGAGGCCATGCCGTGACCTCCGCCCTGGCCATCCTGCAACGGGCCCGCGTGATGCCAGTCGTCACCATCAACCGGGTTGAAGATGCCAAGCCCTTGGTTGACGCACTTGAGCAAGGCGGCATAGAGGTTGTGGAGGTGACCCTGCGCACCGACGCGGGCCTGGCGGCCTTGGGGGAACTCGCCAAGGCCGGGCACCCGACCCGCATGCTGGGCGCCGGCACCGTGCTCAGCGCGGAACAGGCGCAAGCGGCGGTGGCGGCAGGCGCGGAATTCCTGGTGAGTCCGGGCATGGTCGAAGAGGTGCACGCATACTGCCGGCTGCACGGGGTGCCCTACCTGCCCGGCATTGCCACCGTCACCGAGGCCTTAAGCGCGGCGACCCTAGGTTACGATGCCGTCAAGGTGTTTCCTGCCGGAAGCGTTGGCGGCCCGAATTTTCTGGAGGCACTTGCCTCTGTGCTGCCGAATCTAGCCGTATGTCCAACCGGCGGCGTCAACGCCGACAATCTGGCCGACTACGCGCGGGTTGCCAACGTGGTCTGCGTCGGGGGAAGCTGGATCGTGCCGCAACCCGCAATTCGCCAAGGCAACTTTCAAGAAATCAAGAAGTTGGCCGATCATTCTTTGAAAGTAGTTCACGAAGCCAAAAGGCTGGCTTGAGGACCCACAAAGCCAATCTAACCAGTTTGTCGACTCGAGTCGGTACGGCACGCATCAACGAAGCGGCGTTTTCCTACAGGTCTTTGGGAAATCGCCACTAGACAGGTCTACGCGGGTCGCCAACATAGGTCCATTGGCAGACAAAGGCGCATGACATGAAAGAATCCCACCAGGCCAACAACGGCATCCTGTCCTTGGCCATCCACGACAAGGCGGTGCTGCAAGCAGCCCACATGCCGTTCATTCGCAACGGCGGGCTGTTCGTTCCCACGGCGGATGCGTACGAGTTGGGCGACGAGGTGTTTGTCCTGCTGACCCTGCCCGGCGATGCCAACCGCATCCCCTTGGCGGGCAAAGTGGTTTGGATCACGCCGCCGAACTGTGAAGGGCAGCGGGTGGCGGGCATCGGCATTCAGTTCAACGAGCCGGACAACCCGCTCACAGCGACCGTCAAGGACTTGCTGGGCGATGCGTCCCACGCCGAGCGGGAGACGCATACGCTTTAGCGTGCGAGGGGCAGGTCTAATCCGCCCTAAACTCCTCTTCAAAGAGATCGTAATGGGTGGGTGCCATGCCGAGCCTTGCGTAGGTGGCTTGGGCACCGATGTTTTTCCTTTCGACGTAAAGCCGCAGGCCGCAGCATTGACCGTCGGCTTGGGCGGCACGGCGCACCGAGTCGTGCAGGCGGCTGTAGATGCCCAGGCGACGGTGTTCCGGTGCCACGAACACACTCTGAATCCACCAGAAGCGGCCGTTGCGCCAGTCGCTCCACTCGGTGGTCACCATGAGGGAGCCGACGGGCCGCCCATCCGCTTCGGCCATGAGGTAGAAGCCGTTGGCGGGTTCGGCCAGCACCGCCGCCACGCCGGCTCGAAGGGTTTCGGCGTTGAGCCCCTTGTCCTCGCTCTCCCGGGCCATGGCCAAGTTGAACTCGACGATCCGATCGATGTCGCCGGCCACCGCTCGGCGGATCTCTATTCGCATAGATGCCTCTCAAAGAAATCCAGGATCAGGTTGAAGCGGTGGATGGCGACCGCCTTCTGCTGCATGGAGTGCTTGGCGCCGGGATAGGTCATCAGCTCGAAGGGGATGTTGGCCTCCTGCAGCGCCGTCATCAAGCGCATGGAGTGGGTGAAGACCACGTTGTCGTCAGACATGCCGTGCATGAGCAGCAGCTTGCCCCGGATGCCTTCGATGTGGGTGAGCACCGAACTCGCCTCGTAGCCTTCGGCGTTGTCCTTGGGATGGCCGAGATAGCGCTCCGTGTAGTGGGTGTCATAGAGCCGCCAGTCGGTGACCGGGGCGACCGCCACGCCGGCCCGGAACCGCTGCGGCACCTGCGCCAAGCACATCAACGCCATGTAGCCGCCGTAGCTGTGGCCGAACACGCCGATGCGGCCGGCGTCCACCCAGGGCAGGTTGGCGGCGAACTCGACGCCCAAGGCCTGGTCGCACACTTCGGCCTGTCCGAGGCGCCGATGGATGGGCGCCTCGAAGCGCCGGCCGCGGTTGGCGCTGCCTCGGTTGTCGAGTTCCAGCACGCCGAAGCCGCGCTGAACGAAAAGCTGCAGCGGCAAGGGCGGCCACTCGTTGCGCACCCGTTGCACACCGGGTCCGCCATAGACGAAAACGATCAAGGGAACCGGCTCGGTGGACGATTGGGGACGAGTGAGGCTGTAGTGCAGCGTCTGGCCGTCTTCAGCGGTAAGCGTGCCAAGTTCGGGCGTGACGTGTTCATCGACGAAGGGATGGTAGGGGTGGTGGCTGTCGATCTTGGTTTCGGACAATTGATGCCATTTCCCGTCGCCTCGGCCAAACTGAATTCGGCTGGGGCTTTGCAGGCTCGATGCCCGTTCGAAGAGCCAAGCGCCGCCTTGGCTGGCGGTCAGTTCGTGCCAGCCTGGGCCAGTCAGGCGGGTGTGGCTGCCGTCGGCCAACTCGATGCGGTAGAGGTGTTGCTCGGTGGGCGTCTCCAGCCAACCGCAGACCAATGCCCGCTCGCTGTTGGCGGTTTGAATGCGAGTGATATGCCCTTGGCTCTGGGTGACCGGCTCGCAGCCGTCATTGCGGTAGCGGTAGATCTGGCTGGTGCCGCTGCGCTCGGAAGTCCAGAGGTAATCGTCTTCGCCGATGGGCGTGAAGTTGTCGTGCAAGTTGATCCAAGTGTTGGAGGATTCCTCGATGAGCAGGCGTCCGTCCAAGCTGTCTAGGTCGATCAACTTCAGGCGCAGACGATTCTGGGCGCGGTTTTGCACCTGCACGGCCAGCGCTCCAGGGGTGAAGGCGACTCGCGCCAAGTAGTCCTCCGGATCATCGGCATAATCGATCCAGCGCGTGGTGGCGGTAGCGACCTCGTAGAGGCCTAGGCTGACCAAGGGGTTGGCCTCGCCCGTAAAGGGATAGCGCTGCTCGATCACTTGCGGACCCTGGTCGTCGGCCGCGAAGCGGTGGCTGGCCCGCACCGGCGAAAGGTCCACTCGGGTAAAGGCAATCTGACCCTCACCCTCGCGCCACCAGTGGCCATCGTAGCGATCCATTTCCTCTTGGGCGAGGAAGTCGGCGATGCCGAAGCTCAAGTTAGGGTCTTCGCTGGCGGCGACGGTGCGCTCGCTGCCGTCTGCTAGGCTCATGATGTACAAGTTGCCGTCGGCGACATAGCTCAGATGCCGTCCTAGGGGCGAGAGCTTGATGTCGGTGTAGCGCTGGCCTTCCGGCGTGGCCCTGCGGATGTGGCCCGTCGCCACGTCGAGCAGGTTGCCGCCACCCTCGGCCACCAGCAGCAGGGCCCGCCCGTCGGGATGCCAATGATAGTTTGTGATGCCTTGAGTGAAAGCGCGGCGGCGCTCCTTTTCGGCGAGCTCAGCGGCAGTTGCGGGGCCGTCCGCTTCGAGGTCGGCACCGGAAACCCAGCGTTCGGCGGTGCCCGTTTCCGGGTCGGCTCGCCAGAGGTCCAGTCGTTGCCGGTCTTCTGGTGCGGCTTGCAAATAGGTGATGCAGCCACCGTCCGGCGCCATGTGCAGGTGCCGTGGCGCATCGGCGAACAGGGGCGGGTCGCTGAACAGCCGCTCGACGGTTAGTTTGGGCACGGTTTAGTTCGAGTCCAACGCAGCGAATGCTTCGCGGGTGAGGTTGCGCGCGCCGCCCTCCATGACCAAAACGTTGTCCTCGATCCGCACGCCGCCCCAAGGCGTCATGGTTTCGACCTGCGGCCAGTTGACTTCGCGCGCGCCAGCCTCCTGGCGCAAGCGGCTCAGCAGCATGGGTATGAAGTACAGGCCGGGCTCGATGGTAAAGACCATGCCCGCCCCGATGGTCCGTGTCAGGCGCAGGGTGGCGTGGGCGTCCGGCGGCGGCGTCTCGCTCCCTTCCGGCGTGGTCTGCCAGCCGCCGACGTCGTGGGTTTGCACGCCGAGCAGATGGCCGAGTCCGTGAGGCATGAAGGTGCGGGACAGGCCCAGTTCATAGGCGGCGTCGGCACTGCACCGCACCAATTCAAAGCGATTGAGGAGTTCGGCGATGCGGCGGTGCATAGCCAGGTGCAGGTCCAAGTAATTGAGGCCGGGGCGGATGGTCTCGATCAAGGCGCGCTGCTGCTCATCAAGGGCGGCGATGAGCTCCGCGAAGGCGGCAGCGTCCCTGCCGGGCCATGTGCGGCTGATGTCGGAACCGTAGCCTAGGTGGGAGGCGCCGGCATCAATCAGGAAGCCGTGGTCGTCCGCCGGGGGGGTGCGATCGTAGTGCTGGTAGTGCAGCACCGCCGCGTGCTCGTTGCGTCCAATGATGCAAGGGTAGGGCAGGTCGGCCTCGGTTTGTCCGGAGCCGGCCAAAAAGGCGCGCAAGATGTGGAACTCGCTGCCGTTGGCGCGGTAAGCCTCGCGGGCGGCGATGTGGCCCTTCACTCCGTTCTCAGTCGCCTGCTCCAAGCAAGCGACTTCGAAGCCGGTCTTGCAGGCCCGCTGATAGTTCAGCCGGTGAATCAGCGGTGCGGGGTTGGCTTCGACGGCCCAGTTCGCGGGCGGATCTTCGCCGATGAAGGCAACTCGGCGGTGAGTGCGCAGCGCTGTGGCGACGGCGGTCTCCAAGTCTTCGGTCTCCTCGAAGCTGCGCAGTTCAAAGCGCTCCGCAGCCCAACCCGGCGCTTGCGCGGGCTGGTGCCAGTAGTCTGCGGGCGAGTGGAAGTACAGCGCTGGTGCGCTGCCGGGCGTGAACAGCAGCACCGCGCCCTCGCAGTGCTTCTCAGGAAACCAGAGCGTGAAGTGGGGATTGGGCCGAAAGAAGGGCGAGAGGTCGTCGAATTGGTAGAACCTAGGGCGCCCCGCCGCGACCACCACCGCATCGAAACCGCTTGCCTCCAGGGCCTCGGCCCACCGTGAAGCCACCAAGCGCAGGTGTTCCGGGTGCCTTTGACTGCAACGCGCATCCATTGTCTTGATTGTAGCGGAAACCGGGAAGCCGGTTCGTGTAGAGTAGGCGCCCTTCAGCACCATTCGCGGGGTTGTCCGTCACGGTTACCCTGCCAACCCATTGGGAGCCAACCTATGAAACTTGTCACCTTTCGCACCTCCGGCAATGACGCGCCGCGTTTGGGCATCGTTGAGGATGAAGGCGTGCTCGACCTCACCGGCGCACCGGGTGTGCCGAGCACGATGCGGGAGCTGCTCGCCGGTGGCGATGCCGCCATGGATGCGGTGCGCCGGGCTGGTGAATCCGGCGCGACGACGCTTCCCCTCGACGCCGTTCACTTGCGCCCCCCAGTTCCCAACCCCAGCAAGATGCTCGGCATTGGCTTGAACTACGGGGACCACATCGAGGAGACCGGCATGACCAAGCCGGAGGTGCAGATGTGGTTCAACAAGCAGGTGACTTGCGCGAACGGCCCCTACGACGGCATCAACTTGCCTGCCGTCTCTTCGGCCTTGGACTACGAAGCGGAGCTCTGCGTCATTATTGGCAAGCGCTGCAAGCATGTGCCAAGGGAGCGTGCGGCGGAGGTGATCGGCGGCTTCTGCTGCGGCAACGACGTGAGCGTTCGGGACTGGCAGAGGGCGGCCATGACCATGCAAATTGGCAAGTCGTTCGACACCCATGGCCCGATGGGGCCCTGGCTGGTGACGCCCGATGAAGTGGGCGACCCGCACAGCCTCGACATCCGCTGCACGGTCAACGGCGAAGAGCGGCAGAATTCCAATACCTGCCACTTGATCTTCGACTGCTATGACGCCATTGCCCACCTGACCAAGGCGTTCACCTTGGAGGTTGGCGACGTGCTGTTCATGGGCACGCCGGCCGGCGTCGGCGCGGCGATGAAGCCGCCGAGCTTCCTGAAGGCGGGCGACGTGGTCCGGGTGGAGATTGAAAAGCTCGGCCACCTGGAAAATCAGATCGTGGCGGAAAACGCGGAGTGCGTCATTGGCTGATCAGGACGCCATGCGCCTAACGAGGCGACGCCTCAGACCGACAGGCGGGTGGTCGTCGGGCGCAATGGTTGACTCAGGTGACAACCTTGCCCCGCGATTGGTAAAGCTAGTGCGGATCGGTGACGGTCCGTGGCGCATGATCTTTCAACGCCGCTATGCGTCGCCGCCGGAACGCGTTTGGCGGGCGATCACGGATCCGAAAGGCGGCTTCTGGCGGCCGGGCGGAATGCGCATCGATCCTCGGGTCGGCGGCGAAGTGGCCATCGATTTCGGCGATTGCGATGGCGAAGACGGCTGGGCCATTGCCCAGGTCACTGCCTACGAACCGCAACGGCTGTTTGCCTACAGGGCTACGCCCGGCGCGCCGCAAACCCAATGGTCACTGCAGCCCGAGGGCGACCATACCTTGCTGACCTTTCGACCCGCTGAACAGCCGCTGTTGGTCATCGTCACCGGCTGGCACGCCACGCTGGACAACTTGGCCCGCGCCCTCGCTGGACAGCCAATCTTGTCCGATGCGGAGTTCGCAGCCCGGGAGGCGGAAGTGGCGGGGCGCTATCGGAGCTTGCCGGGCGTTATTTGAGCGGATGGGTTGAAAGCCCTACCTGTCATATCGGCGGCGGTGATGCATGCGGAACCGCGCTCTGCCCGATACGCAGCGAGGGCAAGATGCCCTCGGTCCAAGGCGCCCCGCTAGGCGCAGGCGTGATCCCCCGGATCGAGGGCGTCCCACCCTCGTCTTGAATCAGGAGGGCATCCGACGTTAGGGAATACGTTCCAAGGGCCAGTCGGGAAAACTGGCATTCCAGGTTTCGATACTGAAAACGCCGCAGTTCTGGACAATCGACCGGAGCCAAGGCTGGGGGTTACCGGATGGAAGCCTCCGCTTCAGGTCATCCGAGCGTTCCATGAGCATTGCCTTGTCCAGAGATCCCGCAGCAATGACCACGAAGTAACGGATGGGCTTCGCCATCCTATGGCAAGCCCACTCGTAGAGGAACGAGTCGCGGAATTTGGTGACCAAGTCGGGTGTCAGGTTCTTTGTCAGAAAGTTGTCCTTGTGCCGATGGGGTGCGGCTCGTTGGGCATCGGGATCCTTGAGCTCGATGAACCTGATGTGGTCGGGCAACTCGATGACCCAATCCACCGCCTTCATGCAGTGCGACAAGCCATGCCCTGGGCCGTCGAATTGCCTGCCGCTGATACCTGGAGGCAACGTGATCTGCAGTTCACCTTCACGCAATACTGCCACTAGATGTCGCCTGTTGGGTTGATGGCGCGTTCAATGTCGAGGTCGTACAAATCGTCAAATGCGTCGGCGATGGTGTTGGGGCTGACATTAGAGTAGTTGTGGACAGTGTTGCAGGCTAGCTGATTGTCATCATCCCGGTAGAGTGCGTGATAGGCAACCTGATCGCCTTCCGTGGCCCGCAAGTCCAACTGCTTGAGGATGGCGTAGTCATGGGTGGCCATGAACACCTGCACACCCATCCGTTGCAGTTCCAGGAGAATCTGGATCACTGGACCAAACAGCTTGGGATTCAAGTTGGTTTCCGGCTCATCCCAAAACAGGATTGATCCTTCAAGCAACGTGCCGTTTTGCAGCAGCAGCCAGAGCAGCCCCAGCTTGCGCAGCCCCTCGGCCACCAAGGTGAACTCCAGCTTGCTTTGGCGGCTGCGTAGGAAGAACTCCTCATTGCTGAAACTGACTTTGCCCTCCAGAACCTTGGCGAGCTGGTTCAAGATGCGCCGTCGTTGACTATCGACTGGGCCTCGCTGCAATGGGAGATATGCCCGGTCTAGGACGTCGGCGTAAACCTCTTCAAAATGCACGCTTCGCTCAGCGTAAAGCGAGCGAAATCCGGGGGCGTTGGCCAGCATTTCCTTGACCGGAATGTAAACTGCCTTAGTTGGGGTGTCCTGCCACCTTCTTGGCGTGACCCGTGCCCGGTCCGCTGACTTGGCGCCAGTGGAAAAAGTGGTTCGGATGCTGGTGTCCCCTCGCCAAATCTGTATTGCGGTATCGGAAAGGCCGCGTTGGCGTTTCACCAAACGTCCTATCCGCCCTTGAGAGGGAAGGAACACGGCCACCAGCTTGTCGGCTAGCCGCACCTGAGGGCGGGTCGCCTCGCAGGCCGCGTACGCCACTTTCATGATGTGCGTTTTGCCGGTGCCGTTAGCGCCTACAAAGACGTTTATGCCCCGGGAAGGGCGCAAATCCAAGCTCTGAAACGCAGTAAAGCGGGTCAGCTTGATTCGCGTGATCGGTTGAATGTTGCGAGGCATGAGATTTGCGGCTCAGGGAGGTCGGAAGTGTAGCGGAAAACAGCTTGCGGATGGCGACTAACCGATTTCTCTTGAGCTGATTTAGCTCTCTACAATGTCATACCAAGCCCCAATTTGACTATCGTTGCGGTTCGTCCGCCAACGGCGGGTTGATTGTCAGACATTGCAGGCTGGCTTTCGATGGCACACCTTCGAAAAAGCTGTCAGGAGCTTTCCGCGGAAAAAAGTCTATCGAGCTCCATGTACTCTGATTCGCCTGGTCGGCCAAGTTTGGGTGTCCACTGAAGTACGCCCCTGCTGCTGGTCCACTTCATGGGTCGAGCGCCGTGGAATGTGCTCGGTTTGCAAAGACCGATATCAAGTTTGCCTTTCTTCTGGCTCTTGAGTGAATCCCAACTGATTTCTGTCATCCCGCCGGGATCGTTGAGGATTAGCCACTTTTCAGCGCCTTCCCAGTACCCCGTTACTAATGCGGCATGATCGCCGTAGTCTTCCGTTGCCCAGCCAAGCATGACAGGCAATCCCAAGTCTATGCTTCCAGCAATAGTTTTGGAAAAGGTGCTTGGGTGTGCGCCCTTTTTTTGACATTCGAATGTCGTGTTTATCCCGTCGGCCTCCATTATGTTGTTGAGAATTTTGGTGACGGTTTCGATCCATTCGCCCATGTAGAACCACCTAGCCAAGGCTAGCCTATCGTCCTTGTTGTTGGGATGGTGCTTTACCAGAGGGTCATCCGAAACGTTCTTTGTAGTTCGTTGTCTCGCCGCCTCGCCAAACTGAGTGCCGTATTCGGGGAACAAGGCAGATAACATCATTGCTCCGGTGTAGTAGGCACACAGACTGTCAAACGTGCCTTGGCGATAGCATGGCACGTTGAGCAGCTCCACGTGATCCAGCTTAGTTTTCCGCTTGCTCATTAGCCATTCCTTAACTCGAACGCCCGACAGTTGAATTTCCCGACAAACGCGATGATCCTGAACGGCTTGCGGTTTCGGCGGCACTTTTCATGCTCGTTGGGTGCGGGCAAAGCACCTGTCTGGCCATGCTGGCCGTGCCGCTTAAGGGCTGCCTTCCGGACCCCAATGCGAGCCGAGCAGTTGCTCGAAGGGGGCTTTGTGGGAGCCGGAGGCTTCGTTGAAGAGGTCGCCATCGGTGAAATGCTCCAAGGTGAAGCCGTGGGGGCCTTTCCAATAGTCGAACACCTGGCTGCCGAGGAGGTGCTTGCCGACCCCCCAGCGGTGTTCGTAGCCTCCCTTGCGGAGTGCGTCGTGGCCGAGCATTAGGGTGTCCCAGTCCGCCACTTCAAAGGCGGCGTGGTTGAACTCCGGTTGACCCGAGCCCACCAGGAACAGGGTGTGGTGGTCCACGTAGCGTTCGCCGCGGTTGCAGCGCATGAAGGCGCCGAGCACCTGTTCTTCTGAACCCATGTAAACCTCGTCGCTGGTGATGAGGCCGAAGCGCTGCTTGTACCAAGCCTCTGACGTTCGGAAGTCGGTGACGTTGATGACGCAGTGGCCGAGCCGCTTGACGCATTGTGCTGGCCCGTCGAATGCCACCCGCTCGCCGAGGCGCAGCCGCCGGTCTCCGAAATTCAGGGGTTGGCGCTTGGGCAGGCTCAAGGGTTCGGGTTTCTCGATGCCGAACACCAGGTCCACGGGCACCCCATCGGGGTCATTGAGCCTCGCCATGCGCCCGCCACCGGGGGCGTCGATGTCTTCAACCGCCACGCCGTCGATGGCGGCGATGCGCTCCAAGTCCGCTTCGCTCAGGGCTTCGAAGCCGAGGCCAAGAAAGGCGGTTTCACCTTCTTCGGCGCTGTAGATGTAGGGATTGGCATCAGTGCCTCGTGCGAACAAGCGGCCTTCGTGCAAGTAGGTGGCCATCCCGAAGTCGTCCAGGAAGCGTTGCTCGGTTGCCAAATCCGGGACGCGGAACCTGACGTACAGAATGTCGGCGATGCCAGCCATGGGGGCGCTCCTTGAAGGGTCCGAATGGAGAGGCGGCAAGCGTACCATGTTCAACCGCGCTAACATGGCCGCGTTCCAGCCTTTTGGGGGCAAGTGGGGTATGGCGCAAGCGGAGTTGGGAGATGATGGGCGGAAGGCGCAGGCTCCTAGCTATGTGATCGGCCAAGACAACATTTCCGGCCGGGTCTACCGCTACGGCTTCGACATCCACAACCCCGTCTTCCTGATTTCCGCAGGAGCCATCGTGTTCTTCGTGCTGGTGGCGCTGGCCTTTCCCAGCCAAGCGGCCAACGCGTTTGGTTGGCTGCGTGCCGCGCTGACGCGCACCTTCGACGGGTTCTTCATCGTCGCCGTCAACTTGTTCGTGCTGTTCTGCCTCCTGTTGATGGCGCCGCCTTGGGGCCGCATCAAGATTGGCGGCCCCGACGCCGTTGCCGACTTCAGTTTTGGCGCTTGGTTTGCCATGTTGTTTGCGGCCGGGGTGGGCATCGGCTTGATGTTCTTCGGCGTTTTGGAGCCGGTTTACCACATGGGCGTGTCGCAGCCGCTGGGCGTGGCTTCGCCCTTTGGCGCGGACGGTGGCATTGCCGCGGAACAGGTTGCGGCGGCCAAGGCCATGGGCCTGGGTGCCACCATGTACCACTGGGGCCTGCATCCTTGGGCGGTCTACGGGGTGGTGGCCTTGGCCTTGGGGCTGGCGGCCTACAACGGCGGGCTGCCGTTCACCATCCGTTCCGCCTTCCACCCCCTCTTTGGGGACCGGGTTTGGGGTTGGGTGGGCCACGTCATCGACACCTTGGCGGTCTTCGCCACCCTGTTCGGCTTGGCCACCTCCCTTGGCTTGGGCGCCCAGCAAGCCAGCGCCGGCCTGAATCACGTGTTCGGCACACCGGCTTCGGTGGGCGTGCAGGTGGTTTTGATCATCGCCATCACCGCCATTGCGCTGACCTCCGTGGTGCGGGGGATGGAGCGCGGCGTCAAGGTGCTCTCGCAGATCAACGTCGTTCTCGCCGGTCTGCTGATGCTGTTCGTGCTCTTCGCCGGGCCGACACTGCGCCTGCTGACCGACTTCGGGCTTGGCGTCGTGGCCTATTTGCGCGAAATCTCCGCGCTGTCAAATCCCGTCGGCCGAACCGATGACGTGTTCCGCCAGGACTGGACGGCCTTCTATTGGGCGTGGTGGATCGCTTGGTCGCCCTTCGTCGGCATGTTCATCGCCCGCGTCTCTCGGGGCCGGACGGTGCGCCAATTCATTGCCTGCGTGTTGTTGGCGCCAACCCTGATTTCAGCGCTGTGGGTGTCGGTTTTCGGCGGCGTGGCCATCGATCAGGTGCTCAGCGATACCGACAGCGCCGTGCGCGCCCATGTGATCGACGGCTACAACCTGCCCATCGCCCTGTTTGCCATGCTGGAAGGCTTGCCGTTGGCGGGAATCACTGCCGTGGTGAGCATCGTGCTGGTCATCGTCTTCTTCGTCACTTCCTCCGACTCCGGCTCCTTGGTGGTTGACTCGATCACCGCTGGCGGCAAACTGGATGCGCCTTTGCCGCAGCGCGTGTTCTGGTGCGTCTTTCAAGGCGCGGTGGCCATCGCCCTGTTGCTGGGCGGCGGCTTGGAGGCGCTGCAGGCGATGGTCATCTCCATCGGACTGCCCTTCACCTTGGTCCTGCTGCTGATGTGCGCATCGATCTTCCGCAGCTTGCAGCGCGAACGACAGCGTTCGGGTCGGTAGGCGCTTCGTCGAGTTTCATTGGATCTATTGACGGCAAGTGCATTCCAAAGGCCCAATCGAGGGCGGGACGCCCTCCGGGGGATGGCGCGGGGTCGAGGGCGTTCCGCCCTCTCGGACGGCGCGTAGCGCCGTTTCTCCAGGCGCCAGTTACTTCCGCCGGTTCGCAATCATCCGCAGCATTTGAAAGGGACGTGCAACTATTCGTCGATAAAACCGCGGGACAGGCCTGTGCCATGCCGACGCACGAGCGATATCGCCCAGCGCCTTGGCTACGAAAGCGGCATCGCCCGCCGACTCCTCAATGGACGCTTCCAAGTACGCCGCCATTTCCTCGCGTGTGCGAAGGTGCTCAGCAACGTCGTAGGGAGTGGTAAGGGTCTTGCTCATTCGCCTAGGGCGTTCGAGCGCGGCCAGCTAGATACCGCCGGGTCACCGTGTGCTGCGGCTGCTGCGCGTGCCGTCTATGCTGTTCCTGAAGCTCACTCTCAGGAACTCGTGCCAAGTAGTCAGCCACATCCCGCGAAAGCTTCGGGAACGAAACCTCCACGTTTCCCGCCCACCGTAGCAGCGGCGTCCTCAAATCTTGGGCCGGTCGCATTGCCCCGACAATGATGTTCACGATTCGATCCGGCTCGTCTGCTACACCGTCTTCTTCAAGCATCCAGTCGATTATCGCCCCGCGCCGGCACAGCGCGGGTGGGCGGGGCAGCCCTAAGCTGCCCATGAGCGCATCCCAGTCACCGGCACTTATCATGTTCATGTTTGCGCTCAACAGGGCGTCCAACTCGCACATGACAGTCGTCTCGGCCAAGTATTCGTCCTCAGGGTCGGTCTGGTAACGGCTCCAGTAGTTGCGGAGAACATCGTCCACGCGGCGGTCCACCAATACGCGCGAACGGTCTTCGGGCTCCAAATCGCACCACAGATCGGCGTTGCCATAAGCGACCCGCCAGCGATCAAGTTCCGCCATGTCGCTCGCGACACGCAGTTCGGCTTCGGGTTGGCTTAGGCGCGAGTGCCTGTTGTTGAGGCCAACGGCCTCCTCTTGCCGGGTGAGCCTGCTGCCAACAAGAACAACGCCCCCAATCTCTGCGAGATGCCCGATGAACAGGCGTGTGCTGTATGGCACAAGCAGGCTGGGATCCACGAGCGCGCGCCGGACGCCCGGCGGGTTGCTCACGGCGTCGGGATTCCCATCTCGCGCAGGCACTGGATTCCCTCGCTGACGCGCTTCTGATGCCGCGCCAGTTCTTGGTGCTCGCGTTCCACCGATGCCGCGAAGTCCGACTCGGCCATATATGCCGCTGTCACCGGTGCCGCCGGTGCTTCTATGCGAGGGTGCGTCTCCCTACGCTGACCGGATCCCGTCGGGCGCACTGGCCACTTCCTTCCGTTCGGTCCTTTGTGGCTGATGCTCATAGTGAACGGGAGCATAGCACAGGTGTTATGGGGCGTTATTCGTCGACCGTTTCCCCAGAAGTGCGAAGGTGCCCGGCAACGTCGTAGGGCGCGGTAGCGGTTTTGGTCATGATGCTCACCTACTTGTTTCGGCTGGCGATCATGCGCAGCAGGGCTAGGGTTTCCTTGGGATCCATACGTCCGATAGGCAGGTTGCTGTAGGCAGAGCCCAGTACCCGTCCTTTGCCGGTCAGCAGGAATTCGCTGGGTTGGATGTGGTCTCGGCGAGGCTCCCACCAGGCGCCGATGTTGTCAGCCTCGGCCCTAGTGACGCCGTAGGCAACAGGGAAGCTTAAGTCCGCCGCCACTTCGGCGGTCTTTTCCTGGTCATCCACGGTGGCGGCGAACAGCGAAGCGCCGAGTTCGGTGAATTCGTCCTTCAGGGCTTCGTAGCCGGCTAACAGTCGGCGGCAGTAAGGTCACCAGTGGCCGCGGTAGAACAGCACTACGGCGAAGGGGGTGGCGATGTCGTCCGGCAGGGTGATCGAGGATCCGTCCTGAATGTTCAGAGTCAGTTGCGGGAACGGGTCGCCCCCTACGAGTTTTTCCGCCATGGTGGCGTCTCCCTTTGGATGGCTGGGTTGCCCCTTCCTTGGTGGATGACCAGTTCACCGTGCGCAGTGCGCCTACGCCCGTAGGCTTTCATTGATCAGGATCTGGCTCGTCTTCCTCAGTGTCGTTGCGCTCGTCGATCAATTGCTGCTGTAGCGAAGCAAGCGAGCCGATCAGTGCAAGGTCATGCACACCGTCAAGCACGCTCCAAGCCCGCGCGTCCATGCCATCCTCGAAGATCGCGCAGAGCGCGTAGGCCACTACCTGATTGTCCTTGAGGTCCGAGCGTAGAGCTTCCGTCGCCTCCAGCAACTCCTCATTTAGGAATCCGGCACTACGATCGAAGTTGACGAGCTTCACTGTAGATCACGCAAGCGTTGATATCCCAGATCAGAGACTTCCCACAGGCCATTCCCCGAATCTTCTTTCAAGTATTTTTGCTTTCGCAGGCTGCTAAGCGTACCGGCAACTGTGTGCTTCCAGCGAATCTTGCCCGACTTGTTCGGTTCTCTGTCTCTTTCACCTAGATGCGGCTCCATCAACTTGGCCACCTGGTCTAGGACCTCGTTGAGTGTGCCGCCACCTCCCATTTCGACTAGCACTTGGAGAGTCGCATGACTAAAGGTGGGTCGGGTCTCGCGACTTCTGCGTGACCTTGGAGTTTCAGCATGCGACGCAGGGATGGGTGAATCAGTCGGTGGCTCGTCCCGGTGACCATGAGTTTGCCAACTGGCTCCAGTTGCAACTTTCGTCAGAAAGCGATTTACGTCGTCTTCATGTGGCTCCACGCCGCACTTAGCCCGTACCTGTTTCCCGAGAAGGTTGCAAAGATCCTGATGCGGCTCACCCAAAAGTTCGCGCCAGCACTCTGCCAAAGCCTGATTCGCATGTTTAAGCGCTTGATTCTTGACAAAAAGCTCATGTGCGCTGTATTGCGCACTATCGGAAACAACTGCTTCTTTTCCTAAGTGCCGTGTCAGGAAATCGGCATGGTTGGATGTGCTCTCATGGTCATCCAACCGAAGGCGGTGAAAGCGCCGGTCTTCCCAATTGCCCGGTGCTAGACCGAAGTAGAATTCCCACACTTGTCCGTCCGTCAATACAAGAATGGGGATGTCCCTATCCGGCGTGTAGTCTAATAGCTGTTTTCGAGACGCTGGATCGTCAGCTTTGCCCGGCCGCTTTGCTTCGATGAACACTTTCGGCTGTTTGTAGTGGAAGAGCGCGTAATCCACCTTTCCATTGGCGGCATCTTTTTCTGGCTTGACTTGGCCAGTGTCATCGGGGTTCCAACCCAAGGCTCGCAGAATTGGTACGATCACCTCCGCTTTGACATCTGCCTCAGTCTGCAATTTGCCAGTGCGCAGGGTGTGTGATGCGATGCTGAGCTGCTGCCCGATGGCTGTTGACTCCATATCCTCACTCAACCTTGGTCCCCCGGCTGACCAACTCATGGCGAACGATGCGCCAGCGCCCGTCGATGCGGCGCATGTCAGACTTGTAGGTGGCCCAAAGGGTCAGGGTACTGCCCTCCGGTTCCTTCAGGTAGTGCAGCGCCTGCACGTCGGTGCGGCAGTGGGCGTTGTCGCCATTGACCGTGGCGAGTTGCGGACCGAGCATGTGCTGGGTGGGGCCGAAACGCTCCAAGGCGTTCTTGACGTAATCGAGCCAAGCCTCGGCGCCATGCACGGTCTCATCCCCAAAACCGTGCACCGCCACATCGTCGGCGAAGCAGGAGCGGTACAGGTCGAAGTCCCGTTCATCGACGCCGGCGGCGTAGCTGAGCATCACGTCCTGCAGCGCAATGCGGTCGAGGGCTAGATCCTGGGCCATGGTGTTCTCCCCGGTAAGTGACTGATTCGAGCGCGGCAGCGAAGGGGAGCGGGCACGCCACTCCCCTCGCTGTGCCTGAGCGCGGGCCTTAGCCCGCCGCGGCGTTGTAGCCCATGATGGCCTTGACTTCGAGGAACTCCTCAAAGCCGTGGCTGCCCCACTCGCGGCCGTTGCCGGACTGCTTGTAGCCGCCAAAGGGCGCCAATTGGTCCACCGGCGCGCCGTTCAGGTGCACGTTGCCGGAACGAATCTGCCGGGCGATTGCCTTGGCTCGTTCCGGGTCTCCCGAGGAGATGTATCCGGACAGGCCATAGACCGTGTCGTTGGCGATGCGCACCGCGTCCTCGTCGTCCTCGTAGCCGATCAACGACAGCACCGGCCCGAAGATCTCCTCCCGAGCGATGGTCATATCGTTGGTGACGTGGGAGAAGACCGTCGGCTTGACGTAGTAGCCTTGGTTCAGGCCGTCGGGCCGGCCGGGGCCGCCGGTCTCCAGCTTGGCGCCTTCCTCGATGCCCTTTTCGATGAGGCCTTGGATCTTGTTGAACTGCACTTCCGAGACCACGGGGCCGATGGTGGTGCCTTCCGCATCCGGCGCGCCCACCTTCACGTTCTCGGCAGCCGCCTTGGCGATGGCGGCGGCTTCGTCCATGCGGGCGTTCGGCACCAGCATCCGGGTGGGGGCGTTGCAGGACTGGCCGGAGTTCATGCACATGCCGAACACGTCACGGCTGATGGCCGCCTGAAAGTCGGCGTCGTCCAAGATGATGTTGGCCGACTTGCCGCCGAGCTCCTGGGCCACCCGCTTGACGGTGGGCGCGGCGTTCCTGGCGACTTCGATGCCCGCGCGGGTGGAGCCGGTGAAGGACATCATGTCCACGTCCGGGTGCGACGACAGGGCTACGCCAACGGTGGGGCCGTCGCCGTTGACCAGGTTGAAGACACCCGCCGGCACGCCGGCCTCGTCGAGGATCTCGGCGAACAGGATGGCATTGAAGGGCGCCACCTCGGAGGGCTTGAGCACCATGGTGCAACCTGCCGCCAAGGCCGGCGCCACCTTACAGGCGATCTGGTTGATGGGCCAGTTCCAAGGCGTAATGAAGCCGCACACGCCGGCCGGCTCGCGCACCACGTGGGAGGTGCCGATGTCCTCCTCGAATTCGAAGGTCTTGAGCACTTCCAAGGTGGTCATGAAATGGCCCACCCCGGCCGGGGCCTGGGCCGCGTTGGCCAGCGGCATGGGCGCGCCCATCTCTTGGCTGATGACTGCCGCCACCTCGCCCATGCGGGCGCTGTAGGTGGCGATGATCTGCTCCAGCAGCGCGACGCGTTCCTCGCGGCTGGTCTGCGAGAAGGTCTCGAACGCCGCCTTGGCCGCAGCCACGGCTTTGTCCACGTCGGCGGGCCCGCCGAGGGCGATGGTGTCGATGGGTTCCTCGGTGGCCGGGTTGATGACCTCCAAGGTGGCGCTGGTGGACGGCTCCACCCACTCGCCATTGATGTAGAACTTCTGCCGGTTGCTCATTTCGTTTCCTCCGAATTTGAGTGGGGTTGGTGGGCAGTGGACCGGGTCAGCCGAGGTTCATGCTCTGCGAGAGCACGGCAAAGCCATCGGTCGCTTCAAGCCGCTTGCCGACCACTGCTTGGTATTCCTCTGACTCATACCATGCCTTGGCGGCTTCGGTCGATTCGAATTTCAGAATGACGGTCTGGGGGCCGGGCGGCGTCCCCTCCATGGTCTCGGCGGCGGCGTCGAAGGCCACCAGTTCCGCGCCATGGGCTTGGATGGTGGGGCCGGCGCCGCCTTGGTATTCGCGATACAGATCCGGATCGTTCACGACGTATTGAGCGATGAAAAAGGCTGCCATGGGTTTCTCCTTAGGTTGAGGTGCAGGTTTTCGATTGAAAGTTCGCGATGCAGGGGCTTGCGGCTACTTGCCGATCTGGGGCCCGAAGTCCTTCCCGGAAAGCTCCGGCAGCCCCTCGTGGCCCAGATACATCTTGCCGATCTCGGCGTACAGCGGGTGCGCCACCCAGCGGTGGGTCGCGCAGCCGTGGGCGTCGCGCAACTTGCGCTCCAGGGGACAATCCATGCGCAGCGCCGTGGTGCCAGCCGCGTTGTGGACGCTGTCCACGACGTGCATCGACACGTTGGCGGCATGGGTGCAGGCCAGGCGCGCCAGCTTGGTGGTCTCCGGCCCCGGCGCATCCGCCCCAGCCTCGAGCTCATCGGTCACGCCGTCCATCGCCTCCATCAGGAAGGCTCGCGCGGCGCGCAACGTCCCTTCGCCTTCGCCAACGCGATAGTGGGCGATGGGCTTTTCCCGGAGGGTGGATGCGGTTAGCAGCGGAATCTTGTCTTGGGCGAGGTCGCAGAAGGCGTCGAGCGCCCCCCGAGCGACGCCGATGGCCACCGCCGCCTTGTTGAATGACAGGCGCAGCGCCACCGGAATGCGGAACACGGGGTTGGGGTAGTGGGCCGGCACCGTGAACAGATCAACCCCGGCCAGCCGTTCCGGCACCAGGGCACCGTCGGCTCGGACGTCGTGGCTGCCGGAGCCGCGCAGCCCGGCCATGTGCCAAGTGTCCACGATCTCCCATTCACTGCGGTTCAGGAACCACATCTTGAATATCGGATTGCCGTCCTCGCCCATCACCGGCTCGCCGTCCTCGACCACCGGTGCGGCCATGAAGCACCACTCGGCGTTGTGGCAGCCGCTCTGGAAGGTGACCTGCCCGGAAACCCGATAGCTGCCGTCCTTCTGCTTGATGGCGAACGAGGGCTGGGTGCCCGGTCCGCCGCCGCCGCACATGATCACCTTGGGGTTGCCCAGATACACGTCCTTGGCGATTGCCGGGTCCATGCCGCCGGCGGCGATGGCGTTGATCTCGGAACCGATCATGACGTTCCACGCGACCGAGCCGTCAATGGCCGCCATGGCCTCCAGCACCTCGATGGTCTCCCGCACGCTGGCGTTCTCGCCGCCGAGTTCGTAGGGCAGCGTGAAGCGGTAGAACCCAGCGTCGGTCAGGATGCTCGCGGTCTCCGCCGGCAGGTGGCGAACCTTCTGCGCCTCATCGCCGCCTTCGCGAATCGCGTCGGCCAGCCGATCTACCCGCTGCAGCGGCGTTTCGGTGAATGAGGTCTGCAAGGACGGTTCCGCCATGGTGGTTCCCCCTAGTTCATGTTTCGTTGTCGAACTGCGCAGCATAGCCGCAGATGGCGTCCATTGAAAGTGGTTGCGCGACCTGACGGTCGCGTATGGAGTTTCGCTAACGCGAAAGCGAACCCCTAGAGATGCCCGCAAAACACCGTGTGGTTTTTAAAAATGGGGGTGGGTTGGGCGGTTAAAAAAGA